>CALYBN010000023.1 GCA_944414825.1 uncultured Rikenellaceae bacterium | reverse complement strand
CGGCCTGCGACCGTCACCATGAGCAGTGCCGTTAGCCGAGCCGGCAGGTAGTTGGCTGCGTCGTCGATCCGGGCCGGCCAGCGGCCGAAGAGTCGATAGCGGTCGGTTTTGTAGCCGACCATGGAGTCGAACGTATTGATAAGTTTGTAGGTGATCATGCCGGGCAGCCCGAGTACCAGATACCAGAAGAGCGGAGCCACCACGCCGTCGCTCAGATTCTCGGAAAGGGTCTCCAGAGCGGCCGTCCGGATCTGATCGGGCGATAGGGTCGAGGTGTCGCGTCCCACGATGCGGGAGATCTGCCGGCGTCCCTCTTCGGTACTGCGTTCCACAGCCCGGAAAACGGCTCGGACCTCTCGGCGGAGTGTCTCTCCCGAAAGACAGTAGAACACTCCCAACGACGTCACGGCTCCGGCCAGCCACCGATTCCAATCGGCTACTTCTCTCAGTAGAAAACTTACGGCCAGAAAGAGCAACAGAATGCTTCCTGAGCAGAACAGGGCTCCTTTCAATTCACGCTTTTCGCCACGGTTCAGATGCCGCTCGCCCCAGGCAATCCAGCGGCCGAAACCCACGATCGGGTGGGGCAACCGCTCCGGATCGCCCCACAGACGGTCGGCACTCCAGCCGATCACCAGCGGCAGAGCATAGGTCAGAAACGGGGTCAATACTGGCATTTCCATTCTCGTAAGGCATTTATCAACCATTCGTTCTCCTCGGGGCGCTGGGTGGCGATGCGGATGTGGCGGGTGTCGTATCCCCGGAAATTGGAGGCGTCGCGGATCAATAATCCGTGCCGTTCCACAAGGTATTGTTTTAGGGCCGGGGCGTCTCCGTAGTTTAGCAGGGCGGCAAAAAAATGGCAGTTGCTGGGCAGAACCCGGGCCACTCCCGTGGCTTCCACTGCCGAGGCCAGACGGCTCGTTTCGGCCAGCAGAGCCTTGCAGTCCAGCGAGAATTCATCCCGGTGGGCCAACAAATAGTGCCCTGCCTCGTCGGCCAGCCGGTTCACCGACCAGGGGATCTTCCCCCGGGCAACCTTCTGGACGAGCGGTGCCGAGGCGGCAAACCATCCCAGCCGCAGGCCGGCAATGCCGTATTGCTTGGTCAGGGACCCAACCAAGATTACATTGGGCCGTTCGATGGCTTCCGCAATCTGCAGAACGGGTTTGTCGGTGAAGGCCGCGTAGGATTGGTCGATGATAAACAGACGTTGGGGGTAGCGATCGATCAGGGCGGTTAGCGTAGCGTGTGGAATGATCCGGCCGTCCGGATTGTTCGGATTACAGAGCCAGACCAGATCGGCATGGGCGATGGGCGAGTCGTTCTCGTGCAGGGCCGTCTCCCACGCCGACGGTGCGGTCGTGAAGAACTCGAGCTGATGGTCGTGCAGCGTACAGGCATCCTCATACTCGCGGAACGACGGCACGGCAATCGCCGAGCGTCTGCTGCGGAATGCCAGCGCGATGAGATAGAAGGCCTCGGTCGCGCCGGCGGTCATGCAGAGACATTCGGCCGGAATACTCATGGCGGCGGACATTTCGGCTCCCAGTTGCGCAGAATCGGGTTCCGGATAGTTGACCAAGGAGGGCATGGCTGCCGCCAGATGAGCATACAACCCCTGCAGGTCGGCGCCGTACCAGGCGTTCGAACTGAAGTTGGCCCGTACGGGAAGTCCGTAACGGTAGCCGTCGTCGCCGTGTCCCCGGATCATACGACGGCCTCCTTTCTGCAGTTGAAGGACCGATATGTGGGCTTGTCGCTCATTGTGCTTTCTGGAGATTTTGTTAGAACGAAAAGGCTACATTCACGCACACCGATCGTAGCGGCATGGGGTAGTAGATCGTCGATTCGTAGTAGGTGTCGAACAGGTTGTCGATTTGCAGTCCGGGAGTCAGTTTGTAGCGCTTGCAGATCCGGAAGTCGTACTCCAACGCTGCGTTGTGCACCGTATAGGAGTTGGTCGAATAGGATTCGTCCTGCGAGATGTAGCGTTTGCTGCAGTAGTAAGCCTGGTATTTCAGCCGGATGTTTTTGTAGTTGAGCGACAACAGTCCGTTTGCCTTGTGGCGGGGCACATAGGGCAACTGCTTGCGGTAGGTGTTGTCCTCCTCGAAGTTGCGCTCCCGGTTGATCGAGGGCGAGAAGGTATAGCAGAGGTCCAATTTGGCCGTGAAGTCGTTGAGGCGGAGTGCCCAGCCTGAGGTCAGCTCCACTCCGTAGGAGAGGACGTTCTGGATGTTGCGGGGTTGGAAAAACCAGGTGTCTTTCTCCGGCAGCCACATGATCCAGTTGTCGATGTTCATCAGATAGCCCGTGGCCTCGACGTTGGCGTAGAGCCTTTCGCCGATGCGGGTGGCGTAACGGAGCGTGGCGTCGTAGGTGAATCCCTTTTCCGGCTTGAGGTCCGGATTGCCGCCCGGCTGCCAGTAGAGGTCGTTCATGCTGGGGAAGGCGTAATTGTAGGAGATGCTGGCCTTGGCCGTAAGCCGGGGTGTCAGCACAGCCGAGAGACCCGCCGAGAAGGTGGGGGCAAACTGCTGTTCGTTCAACTCGCCCATGACCATACCGCTGATCTCCAGCCAGCGGTTGATCCTCCAGAGGGCATTGGTCTGGGCTGTGAGAATGTTGCGCCCGATCGAGACCTGATGTTTTGTCTCTGCGGTTGAGGAACTCTCGCCGGAGGTCTCTCCCTCGTCGGAGGTGTAGCTGGGGGTGTGGACCAGGTCGTAGGAGTAGCGGAACGAACTGTTCAACTGGAACCGTTCCGAAGGAGTATAGGTGTAGTCCCCCGAGACATAGAACGTCTGGGCCCGGTTGAACGTGCTCTCATCCCATTGGTAATACGAGCTGTTGCTCCAGTGGTAGTAATCGAGAATATCCAGCACATAGGCGGCCTTGACCGAGAAGGCGTGCTCCTTGACGCGCTGGTAGTCGTACGAGAAGAGATATTTCAATCCGTAGTCGAGATTCCGCTCGTGTGACGTGGGATTGACCGTCAGCGACTGAGGTAACCTCCGCCGGGTGTACATGAACCAGGCGATATTGCTGATGGTGGAGTAGGGATTGGGCCTGAAATAGGCCTCCTGCATGGCTCCCATCATACGATAGTTGGCATCCTTGCGTCGTTCGTAGAAGGGGTCTTTTGCGAAGATCTTGTTCAGATAGCGGTAGTTGTTCTCCGACTGCTGATAGAACAGACGTGTCTGGTAGAGCGATTTCTCCCGGACGGTACGGATGATGGCCGAACCGGTGTAGGTATCGTAGGCACCTACCTCTGCAAAGGCATGTAAGAGGGTTGAGTCCTGCCAGTCGGGCGTGTTGATCAGGTTGACATTTCCGCCCAAGG
>CALYBN010000022.1 GCA_944414825.1 uncultured Rikenellaceae bacterium | reverse complement strand
TGGGATTTTTGTTTACATCGGAGTCGGTGTCGGAAGGACACCCCGATAAAGTTTCAGATCAGATTTCAGACGCTATTCTCGACGAGTTTCTGCGTCATGACCCCAACTCCAAGGTAGCTTGCGAGACCCTCTGCACGACCGGTCTGGTAGTCGTGGCCGGAGAGGTGCGTTCCGAGGCTTATGTCGATGTGCAGGGTGTTGCCCGCCGGGTCATCAACCGCATTGGCTACACCAAAAGCGAGTATCAGTTCGACGGCAATTCCTGTGGAGTGCTTTCGGCCATCCATGAGCAATCGCCCGATATCAACCAGGGCGTGGTGCGCGAAGAGGCCGACGATCAGGGTGCCGGCGACCAGGGGATCATGTTCGGCTATGCCTGCAACGAGACCCGCGAATATATGCCTGCCACGCTGATCCTTTCGCATGTCATTCTGAAGGAGCTGGCCGTAATCCGGCGCGAGGGCAAGGTGATGACCTACCTCCGTCCCGACTCCAAGAGCCAGGTGACGATCGAATACAGTGATAACGGTCAGCCGCAACGGGTCCACACGATTGTCGTTTCGACCCAGCACGATGAATTTATCAAGGCCGGTGCCGGGATGAGCGAGAAGGAGGCCGAACTGGCCATGGGACGCCAAATCAAGGAGGACGTGCGTACGATCCTGATCCCGCGGGTGAAGGCCCGTCTGGAGCGTGCTCATGACAAACTGGCCGATCTGATCGGCGACGATTATATCCTGCATGTGAACCCTACGGGCAAGTTCGTGATCGGCGGCCCGCACGGCGACAGCGGCCTTACGGGGCGTAAGATTATCGTCGATACTTACGGGGGGCGTGGTGCCCACGGCGGCGGAGCCTTCTCGGGCAAGGACAGCTCGAAGGTAGACCGTTCGGCCGCCTATGCAGCGCGCCACATTGCCAAGAATATGGTGGCTGCCGGGATCGCCGACCAAGTGCTCGTACAGTTGAGCTATGCCATCGGGATTGCCCAGCCGCTCAGCATCTATGTCGATACGTACGGTACCTCGAAGCTGAAAGGTGTGACGGATGGTCAGATCGCCGAACGGATTGGAAAACTGTTCGATCTGCGTCCGGCCCGGATCGTGGCCGAGTTCGGCCTGAAGAACCCGATCTTCGAAGCGACGGCTTCCTACGGCCACTTCGGCAACCGTCCCTATACGGCTATCGAAACGGTGTGGGAGAACGGACAGCCGGTACAGAAAGAGATCGAGTATTTCGGTTGGGAAAAACTCGATGCGGTCGACCGGCTGAAAGCGGAGTTCGGTCTGCGGTAGGCTCTGGCCCCGGGAGTGTCCCGGTTGCGTGAGATTATATGACAACGGGAGGGAGCGACAGACAAAAAAAACGCTCGTTCCCGTTGTATTTTTGTCGATGTACAACAATATTATGATAAACAGCTTCGTTAGATAAGTGCCGTCGAGAGATACGGCGTAAACCAATAAGAGTAACAGTAAGTTAGCAAATGAACAAAATTCTACCTTTTTGCACAATTATTGAAAGGTTAAATTTAAATCGATAATTTTATGAAAAGGAGTTTATTTTTTGCCAGTGTCGTAGCAGCCTCCGTCATCGCGGCAGGCGTAACGGCCTACGGAGTTTCCAAACTCGCCGAACCGGAATCTGCTCCGGTTTCGCGTCCCATGAAGACCGCATTTGCCGAGAGTAATGGTGTGGGAACTCATTTCACGTCGTATGAGAAGGAAAACTATCCCGATCTGACCTATGCTGCCGAGAATGCGGTGAAAGCGGTGGTCAATATCGAGAAAAGCGAAATAGTGAAGGGCTTTTCCTATGGGCCAAGCAGTGGCTATGATCCGTTCCTGGAGTTTTTCGGTATTCCGCAACGGGGTTACCGTCAGCAGCAGTCTGAACCGCAGGAGCGCCCTTCGGGCAGCGGTTCGGGAGTGATCATCAGCAGCGACGGTTACATCGTGAGCAACAACCACGTGGTGGAGAACGCCTCGAAACTGAAAGTGAAACTGAATGACGGCCGTACGTTCGATGCCAAGATCATCGGAACCGACCCGACGACCGACGTGGCCCTGATTAAGATCGAGGCCGAGGATCTGCCGACCCTGGTATTCGGAAATTCCGATGCACTGCGGCTGGGCGAGTGGGTGTTGGCCATCGGCAGTCCGTATGAGTTGCAGTCGACGGTGACGGCCGGTATCGTGAGTGCCAAGGCGCGTAATTTGTCGGTTATCCCGAGCCAGTTCGGTATCGAATCGTTTATCCAGACCGATGCAGCTGTGAACCCCGGTAACAGTGGCGGTGCACTTGTCAATACGAAAGGCGAACTGGTGGGTATCAACACCATGATCAAATCCCCGACCGGAAGCTACACGGGTTACTCGTTCGCCGTGCCGGCTTCGATCGTGAAGAAGGTGGTGGTCGACCTCAAAGAGTATGGTGTCGTGCAGCGTGCTATGTTGGGCATTTCGTTCCAGCAGATCAATGAAGGTGAGATTTATGCCGAGGATGGTTCGAAGGAGAAAGTGGACGAAGAGATGGGGCTCTACGTGGCCGATGTCGATCCGGAAGGCGGTGCTGCGGCAGCCGGAATCAAGAAGGGTGATATCATTACCGAAATCAACGGGATTAAATTGGAGAGCTCTGCGCCTCTGTTAGAGGAAGTTGCGAAATGCCGTCCGAACGATCGGGTGAAAATTACGGTAAAAAGAGACGGTAACGTGAAACAATTCGACGTGGTTCTGCGTAATAAGGTCGGTAAAGCAGAGTTGCTCAAGCCCGATTACGTCGATGTGGCGGAAGCCCTTGGCGGACGGTTCGCTGAGATCAACAGCAAAGCCAAGAAAGAGCTTAAGATAGACGGAGGAGTGCAGGTCGTTGATATCAGCGAAGGCGGTATTCTGAACAAAATCGGAGTCCGCAAAGGTTTCATCATCACGCATATCAATGACAGACCTATCAGTTCGGTCAGCGATATATCCCGGCTCGGGAGCAAGATTACCTCGATTGAGGGAGTCTATCCGAACGGTCGCGGAATGAGATATTCACCGAGTCTGTAATGCGGTCAGCAACACATAGCGAACCCCGGCTGTTGCAAGCCGGGGTTTTTGTCAGCCGAAAGTTAGGTTAGAAACACGATAAGGTTAGAATGAGACAGTTAAAGATTACCAAATCCATTACCAACAGGGAGAGTGCCTCGCTGGACAAATATCTCCAGGAGATTGGTAAAGAGGATTTGATCACCGTGGAAGAAGAGGTGGAACTGGCGCAGCGGATCCGTAAGGGAGACCAGGAAGCGTTGGAGAAATTAACCAAAGCCAATCTTCGGTTTGTTGTGTCGGTAGCAAAACAGTATCAGAATCAAGGGCTGAGCCTTCCGGACCTGATCAACGAGGGGAACCTGGGCTTGATCAAGGCTGCTGAGAAGTTTGACGAGACCCGTGGATTTAAGTTCATTTCCTATGCCGTGTGGTGGATCCGTCAGTCGATCCTGCAGGCGCTGGCTGAGCAATCACGTATCGTGCGCCTGCCGCTCAACCAGGTCGGTTCGCTCAACAAGATCAACAAGGCTTTTGCCCGCTTCGAGCAGAAGCATGAGCGGACGCCTTCGCCCGAGGAGTTGGCATCGGAACTGGATCTGCCGAAAGAGAAGGTGACCGATACCCTTCGGGTGTCGGGACGCCATGTGTCGGTGGATGCACCGTTTGCCGACGGAGAGGATAACTCGCTGCTCGACGTGCTGGTCAATACCGATTCTCCCAATGCCGACCGCGGCCTGATCAACGAGTCGCTCGGGACGGAGGTGGAACGGGCTCTGGCAACGCTGACCGATCGGGAGAAGGATATCATCAAATATTTCTTCGGGATTGGGTGCTCGGAGATGACACTCGAGGAGATCGGTGAGAAGTTCGGCCTCACGCGCGAACGGGTGCGCCAGATCAAGGAGAAAGCCATCCGACGCCTGCGCCACAGCTCGCGTAGCAAACTGTTGAAATCGTACCTCGGCTAGCAGAGACTCTCCTTCTGGAGAGCGATCTTTTAGAAAAGATCGAGAGAGGGGGGGGGAGAACAAGAAAAGGCTGACTGAACTGTAAGAGATAGGATAAAAAAGAGAGCCTCACTACAAATCTGTAGTGAGGCTCTCTTTTTGTGTGTCCTATTGAGGAAATTATTCCTTGGCCTCCTTGATTAGTTGCTGGGTCAATTCGGGCTTGTTGGTGGTGATGTAGTCGACGCCGTTGTTGATCATATAGCGGATATCGTCGGGATTATCGACCGTCCATACGTTGATGTGAATCCCCTTTTTCTTGGCTTGTTGGAACCATCCGGGATTCTGTCGCATGATGTTGGTATTGTAGTCCAACCCGGGGATCTCGATTTTTTTCAGGTCGATCGGAGAGAGGTCGCCGTTGAGATAGGCCACGAAAGCCTTCGGATCGTTCTTCATCACCTGTTTTACGACGTTGAGGCTGAAGGCGATATATTCCACTTGGTCCTGTACGCCCATCTCCTCGACCTCCTTCATGATGATATCCGTAGCACGGCGTTCGGCGGCCTGGTTGGAGGCCGATTTGATCTCCAGGATCAGTTTCATCTGCGGGTACTTTTTCCCTTCGGCCAGATACTCTTTCAACGTAGGCAGAGTTTCTCCATTGGCGAGTTTGGAGTCTTTGATGGCGGAGTAGGGATTTTTCTCGATGTTGATTTTGCCGACGGTTCGGTCGTGATTGACCACGGCAATGCCATCTTTGGTGACGTTGACGTCGAATTCCGAACCGTAACATCCCGCCTCGGCCGCTTTACGCAGGGAGGCAATGGAGTTCTGTGCACATCCGGGATGATCCCAGTTGCCACGGTGTGCGATTACTTTGGGTTGGGCGATCAATCCGGCCGGCAGGAGCAGGGTCGTAGCCAGGAGCGGGAAAAGGATTTTTCTGATTTTCATAGGTATCTGATTTAATCTGAATCGTTAATGAAAAACAATGCAAGATACTCTTTTTTCCGGTTTCTGCCAATCGTTGCTTTGAAATGTTCTGGTTAATATATTATAGATGTTGTCTATTGGTATATAAATAAAATAGATTTGTTTTATATATGTCTTGAGCCTATCTTTGCAATACAGAAAAAGAAATAAAAACCATAAAAAATAAAAAGATTATGAAAACGCTGGATTTTATCGGACTGAACGCATCGAACGCTAACAATGTGGTTGACGCTTTGCAGAAACTTTTGGCAGACTATCAGGTGTTTTACACCAACCTGCGCGGATTTCACTGGAACATCAAAGGCCCGGACTTTTTCGTGCTGCACGCTAAGTTCGAGGAACTGTACGACAACATTGCCGAGAAGGTGGATGAGATCGCTGAGCGCATTCTGATGTTGGGCGGCGAACCGGCCAGTACCTTCAGCGCTTACCTGAAGAAGGCTTCGATTCGGGAGCTCCCGGGGGTGTCGAAAGGTGACGAGGCGCTGAAAAATGTGTTGGAGACTTACGGTTATCTGATCGGCCAACAGCGTAACGTATTGACTGTAGCGTCAGAGGCTGGTGACGAGGGAACCGTGGCCCTGATGAGCGACTACATTCGTGAGCAGGAGAAGCTGGTGTGGATGCTGACTGCTTACGGAACCCGTGCCTGAGAGTATCTAAGCACGGCAACCCGCTCCGTTACAGCGAGAGCGGAGGATGAATCAGACTCCCGGGGAGAAACTCCTGCGGGAGTCTGATTTTTATACGATCCTGCTAATTTTTGACCATATTTTGCAGAAAATTTCCGGCCGTTTTGCCTAATTTTACCTTATAAACCTTAATCTAGAAGAATATCATGACAGAAACCGGAAAAATCATACCGGCCACTCTTCTGTTGGCCGGCTGGGCTGTGGGGGCTGTAGCTCAGCAACAACGCCCCAATATCGTAGTTATCATGAGCGACCAGCAGCGGGCCGATCTGTGCGGTCGTGAGGGTTTCCCGATGGAGATTACGCCCTTCGTGGATCGCATGGCCGAGCAGGGGGCTTGGTTCAATCGCGCATATACCACGGCTCCGGCCAGCGTACCGGCACGTACGTCGTTCCTGACGGGGCGTTTCCCGAATGCTACGCGGGTCCGTTCGAACCATAATACGGAGGATGCCGTCTACGGCGCACACCTGTTTGGCGTGGCTCGTGAACAGGGCTACCAGACGGCGCTGGTGGGAAAGAACCACTCCTTCCTGACCAAGAGCGAGGCGGATTGTTGGATCCCTTACGGACACGGAGGCCAAGGCGGTGTCAAACCCGGTACACCCGAGGCGGACTTCAATAAATATCTGGCTTCGCTCAATATGTATGCCAATTTCGAACCGGCACCCTATGGTGTGGAGATGCAACAGCCTTACCGGATGGTGGATGATGCCGTAGAGTGGATTCGTGAGAATCACGACCAGCCGTTCCTGATGTGGTTGTCCTTCTCCGAGCCGCATTGTCCCTACCAGGTGTGCGAGCCCTACTACTCGATGTTCTCTCCGGACAAGATCCCGGCTAACCTGACCGACTCGTCGGCCTTGGCGGCCAAGGGATGGCGCTATGAGCAGCTGAACGAGATGATGGGAACGGCACGTCCGCATTACGAACGCCGTCTGCAGGAGTTGCGGGGACTTTACATGGGGATGGTGCGCTTGATTGATGATCAGGTGGCTCGTTTCATCGACAGTCTGCAACAGATGGAGGTCTATCAGAATACCGTTTTTGTGGTGCTGGCCGACCATGGCGACTACGTGGGGGAGTATGGTCTGATGAATAAGGGAGCCGGTATGCCCGATGTTTTGTGTCGTATCCCGATGGTGTGGTTCGGGAAGGGCATCGCTCCGAGCGGCCTACGTCCAGATCATGTGTCGATTGCCGATCTTTTCCCGACCTTCTGCGAGGTGATGGGGGCCGAGATCCCGATGGGAGTACAGGGGCGCAGCTTGTGGGATATGTTGCAGGGCAAGCCCTATCCGCAGGAGGAGTTCACGAGCGTGATGGGCGAGGGCGGCTATGGCGGTCAGTACTATACGAAGGAGGATGGTACGGATTATATCGGAGAGGGGTGCATGCGCAAGAACAGCTCCTCGTTCGACTGCCTGAATACCTGGACCCAGAGCGGTACGCAACGCCTGTTACGCAAGGGCGACTGGAAACTGATCTACGACATGGAGGGGAACGGCGAACTCTACAACCTGAAGAACGACCCGATGGAGATCCGCAACCTCTATGGCGATCCGGCTTATGCTGCCCGGCAGGCCGAGATGGTGGCCGAGTTATTGAAATGGACTCTGGGAACGGAGGATCCGCTGCCGATTCCGCGGGCCCGCTATATCTTCAAGCGTTATCCGCATAACTATATGTTTGTTCCGGGAGAGGATGCTTCGGCTTCGAAGTAACGGTATAGGTTTCTACGGATCAGGTATTTGAAATGAGACAAAGCGGGAGACTCGAGAGGGTCTCCCGCTTTGTGTGTTGGGCTTGAAGAGTGGAATCTTTCGATGGAGGTGCTGTGTGGCATTAATCTTGAATTCTATCTCGTGAAAATGTGTGTCTACGCTTGTTGTCCGTTCGATCTTGTCGGGACGGGACACTTGAGTTTGCCGAAAAACGGACAAGACCATTCGATGCGATCTAGGGTGCGTTTGGTCGAAGAGCGAGCCTTAAAACTGTGGATATGACAGAGTATGAATTGATCGACAATCAGAGGATGAGCCGTTATGAGTTTCATATAGACGGTTTTGTTGCTTTTATCGAATATAGCCGTACGCGGGATGGCGTGATCTATCTTCGGCGTACGGTAGTCCCGCTGGAGTTGGAGGGTCAGGGAATAGGTTCTCGCTTGATAGCCAGCGTCCTGGCTGATATTGACCAGAAGGGACTGACCATGCTGCCGCAGTGTCCGTTCGTGATCAATTACCTGCGGAGGCATCCTGATTGGGCACGGATCATGGAACCCGGAGTATTTATTTGTTGAATGTATTGAGATATGAGTAAGATCGAAGAGTTTTCCAATGGGGAACTGACGGTGGTCTGGCGACCGGAGCGGTGTTGTCATGCAGGGATTTGCATACGGATGCTGCCGCAGGTCTATCGGCCTGGCGATCGGCCGTGGATCCACCTGGAGAATGCTACCTCAGAACAGTTGATGGCACAGATTGATCGATGTCCTTCCGGAGCGCTTAGCTATCGTCGGAATTCGTAAAGCGAAGGTACAGACTGAAAATGACCGTTTCTGTCCGCTTACCTACCCCCCCCCGCTGATTATAGAACGGCCGGCACTTCGACAAAAGGTGCCGGCCGTTCTGTACACACATTAAACAACCAACTATATGGCTCTCCGGACGGCCTGATTTGAAATCTCCCCGCCGGGACGGACGAGGAGATTCAGGCTTGCGGTTTCGATTTGTTGGCTTACAGAATTCAACCGGTCCGGACATCATTAAATATCCGTTTACAAAGATCCGATATCCTTGGCCGATTGGCAATCCCTATCTTTGGGTAAACTCAAAGCCAGACCTCACGATTGATAGGGAGACCCGGCTTGTGTAGAGCGTCTGTGTGGAGAGTCCTTGACGCCTTCGGGGCATCAGAACCAACTCTCTATTTTCGCCCGGGGAGACGTCTCCCGTCCCACCATTTTAGGACTGCGATGCTCAGATCCTGTACCATTTTGGGGTGGTCTGCTGCGACGTTTTGTGCCTCATTGGGATCCTCCACCACGTTGTAGAGTTCCACCTGTTCGCCGCTCGCGTTCATCAGTAGCTTCCAGTCGCCGCGACGGATAGCCAGATGAGGGCTGCGGTTTGCTCCGGGAGGCCGGTTGAAGTGGCTGTTCCGGCCGAAATCCCACATCAGATCCTTCTGCCGGGTCTGGGGCGTACCGGTCAGAGCGGTACTCAGATCCTCCCCGCTGAGTTGATAATCATCCGGCAGCGGAGCTCCCACGATGGCACACAGCGACGGGAAGAGGTCGACCGAGCAGATCACCGTCTGGTCGTCCACCGTGCCGGGAGCGATGTGTCCGGGCCAACGAATGACGAATGGCATGTGGATGCCGCCTTCGTAGAGACTGTTCTTACAGCCGCGCTGCATGTTGGTGCGTTGTTGTTCGAAACTCGGCGAGGGACCGTTGTCGCTGGTGAAGATGACGATCGTATTCTCCTCAAGCTCCATCTCCTTGAGTTTGTCCAGAAAACGCCCGATCTGCCGGTCGTATTCGACCAGCACCTTGTCGAAATTGGGCGGTGTGCTCCATCCCTTTTTGTCGATCATCGCCTCCGGGCCGTAGACCCACGGCGTGTGCATGTCGTCGGGCCAGAGGTTCACGAAACAGGGTTCACCTTTGTGACGGGCCAGGAAGTCGAGCGTCTTGTCGACGAAATAGGCCGTTCGGTTCCAACGCTTCACAGGGTCCTTGTCACTCCAGATCCAGGTCGAGTCCCCGGTGATCTGGGGGTCGGGATCGGGGCTTTCCCACGTGGAGGCGTACTCATCGAAGCCGAACGAGGGGATTGACGGGGCGTTATATACGTCGCGGCCGCCACCCATGTGCCACTTCCCGAAATGGCCCGTGTGGTAGCCTGCTGCCTTAAACGACCGGGCCATCGAAGGGGCCGAGGCACTCAGAAAGTCGAACTGCTCACAGGCGGCATTCCCGCGGCGTTCCTGCAGGAAGGTGTTGATGCCCCACTGGAGCGGGAACATGCCGGTGGTAATACCCACCCGAGAGGGAGAACTGACCGGTGCGGCCGAGTAGTAGTGGTTCATGACCATTCCTTCGGCAGCCAGACGGTCGATGTTGGGCGTCAGGACCCAGTGGTTGTTGGCGAATGAGACGTCGCCAATGCCCATGTCGTCCGTATAGATGATGATGACGTTGGGTTTTGTGGCGGAAGTCGGGGTCTGTGCTTGTGCGGCTCCCAGACCGGGCAGAGTTCCGCAAAGTGTGGTGAGAAGGAGTTTGTTATTCATCATTTGGGTCGGATTAATACTTCAAAGATACGGAAAAAAGAGGACCGTCGGATCATCTTTTTGAAGATTCTCATCCGGAATATTTGCCGTTTAACCGGGGAAAACAAAAAAGCAACAACACCTTTGTGGGTGTTGTTGCCGTAAAAGAGGATTCCGAATCGCGGCTATCGGGTCCGGATTTCAATCGTAGCGGGTTCCATGCCTTCGGCTGTGGCTGTAAAGCGGATTGTACCTGGCCGTTCGTCGGCCTGTACGATGGCGGTCAGTTCGCCCGAGAAGGCGTGCATCTGCGGCAGGTGGAACGGGTCGAGACAGGTGGCATCACCATTGGCTGCAGCACGATAGTTTCCGGCCCCCTCGACCGAAAATTTCACTAGCTGGTTGTAAGTCGGGCAGAGGTTCCCCTCGCTGTCAGTCACCCGCACGCGGATGAAAGAGAGGTCCTTGCCGTCTGCCGACAGTGTATCACGATCGGGAATGAGTTCGATGCGGGCAGCCGCGCCGGCGGTGCGTATGGATTGCTCGGCCACCGTATTGCCTTTGTGGTCATAGGCGACTACCTTCACCTCGCCTGGTTCGTAGACGGCATTCATCCACATCAGGCGGTAGCGGTTCATCAGCGTGGAGTTGTTCTTTTCCCGCCGGCCGTAGCTGCGGCCGTTGATGAAGAGTTCGGCACTGGGGTAGTTTGTGTAGACAAAGACGGGGATTACTTTGCCCTCGCGTCCTGGCCAGGTCCAGTGCGGAAGCAGGTGAAGGGTCGGGCTCTCGGTGTTCCACAGACTGCGATAGAGGTAGTAGCGGTCTTTGGGAATTCCCGCCAGGTCGATGATGCCGAACAGAGAGCTGTGGCTGGGCCAGGCATCCGTATCGTAGGGTGAGGGCTCGCCTAGGTAGTCGAACCCGGTCCAGACAAATTGCCCGATGGTCCAGGGATAGTCGTCGGCCAGGGCGAAATCCTCGTCCGGAATGTTCGACCATGAGCAGTATTCCACGTCGTAGGACGACGACTGGTGATCGTCGTAGCAGGCATTGGCACGCGGTTCGACCGGGAACTTGTAGACACCGCGCGAGCTGACCGTTGACGAGGTCTCGGATCCCAGCACCAGCTGATTGGGCAACTTTTCGTGAGCATCCTGATAGTGGAACGTCCGATAGTTGATGCCCGTAATGTCAAGCTCCTCGGCGAAACCGTTTTCCAGCGTGGTTTTGATTTGATCCATGCCGCAGGTGACCGGTCGTGTGGGGTCTTCGCGGTGGCAGATATCGCGCAGGAAGGCTGCCGTGCGGCAACCGCCTTCGGTTACTTGTGTCGGCACCTCGTTGCCGATGCTCCACATCACGACACTCGGGTGGTTGCGGAAGTGACGGACCATGTTGACCAGATCCTTCTCGGCCCACTCGGCGAAGAATCGATGGTAGCCGTTGGCGCACTTGGCCACGTCCCATTCGTCAAAGGGTTCGATCATCATCATGAAACCCATCTCGTCGCACAACTCAGCCAGTTCTGTGGCCGGCATGTTGTGGGCCGTGCGGATGGCGT
>CALYBN010000021.1 GCA_944414825.1 uncultured Rikenellaceae bacterium | reverse complement strand
TATACTTTCCATCGTGCAGCACATCGATTTTGCCGCACTCGGATGCCAGTTTCACTTGTACGGCTCCGGAAACCAAGCCGACGAAATAGAAACATTCCTGAAAGAACATCCCCGTTCAAATATTCATTTGCATGGAACTCTGCCCAAAAAAGAATTGGCAGCCATTCTACCTCGGTATCATGCCTCTATCGTTCCGCTGACCACAGCCATAAAAGGAGCCGTTCCGTCCAAGATATTCGACTTGGCCGCTGCACAGGTTCCTATCTTGTTTTGTGGCGGAGGAGAAGGGGCTCAGATCGTGGAAAAATACGGGATCGGACTGACCTCAACCCCTTCGGACTACCCAGCACTGGAGAAAAATATCCGGATTCTTTGCGGGATGTCTCCGGAAGAATACGACCGAATGATCCGCCGTGAGGGGAAGGTCTGCGAAAACGACTTTAACTTTGACAAACAAATGACACGTTTTTGCTCCTTCTTGGAAAGCATGAACCACTGAACGCCGCTTTGCATATCCCGGGATAAAACATTAGTTTTACGGAAAAATTTTTGCCATGAAAGGAATCGTCCTGGCCGGAGGCAGCGGCACCCGCCTGTACCCCATCACCAAAGGGGTCAGCAAACAACTGTTGCCCGTTTTCGACAAACCGATGATCTACTACCCCCTGTCGGTACTGATGCTCTGCGGCATCCGGGAAATTTTGATCATCACCACACCGGAAGACCAGGCTGCATTCCGCCGTTTGTTGGGAGACGGGCACTCGCTGGGTTTGCAGTTGGAATACGCCGTACAACCTGCCCCTGAAGGTCTGGCACAGGCTTTTCTGATCGGACGCGAATTTATCGGCAACAACAGCGTATGCCTGATCCTGGGCGACAACCTCTTTCACGGGCAAAGTTTCTCCGCCATGCTCCGCGAGGCGGTCCGCACCGCCGAAGACCAGCAGAAAGCTACCGTATTCGGCTACTACGTATCGGACCCGCAGCGATACGGCGTAGTGGAATTCGACCAAAGCGGCAACGCTGTATCCATCGAGGAGAAACCCGAACACCCCAAATCGAATTATGCCGTGGTAGGCCTTTACTTTTATCCCAACCGGGTGGTAAAAGTTGCCGGACAGGTAAAGCCCTCGGCGCGGGGAGAACTCGAAATCACGAGCGTAAACCAAGCCTTCCTGCAGGACGGGCAACTGAAAGTGCAACTGCTGGGACGCGGGTTCGCATGGCTGGATACCGGCACGTTCGACAGCCTGTCGGAGGCTTCGACTTTCGTAGAAACGATCGAAAAACGACAAGGCCTCAAGATCGCCTGCCTCGAGGAGATCGCCTACAACCAAGGATGGATCTCGCGCGAAGCCCTGCGCGAGGCCGCTGCACCGATGGCCAAAAACAGCTATGGACGATACCTGCTCGATCTGGCCGAAAAATAATCCGACGAAAGCCATGGAGATCATCGAAACCGACATAAAAGACGTACTGGTGCTGCGTCCCCGAGTATTCGAGGATGCACGGGGATATTTTCTGGAGAGTTACAACCAGGAGGTCTTCGACCGGGCGGTAGGCCGCCCTATCCGTTTCGTGCAGGACAACCTCTCCCGCTCTTCGTATGGCGTGGTGCGGGGATTGCACTTCCAGCAAAGCCCTCATGCGCAGTCCAAACTGGTCAGCGTCGTTTCGGGACGGGTATTGGACGTAGCGGTGGACATCCGGAGGGGTTCGCCTACATTCGGACGACACGTGGCGGTGGAACTCTCGGACGAAAATCACCTGCAACTGTTCATCCCCCGCGGTTTTGCGCACGGATTTGCCGTATTGAGCCCGCAGGCCATCTTTACGTACAAGTGCGACAATTTTTACGCTCCGCAAAGCGAAGCCGGCATTGCCTTCGACGATCCCGCTCTGGGCATCGATTGGCACGTGCCGACTGGCGATGCGATCCTCTCGGAAAAAGACCGGCTTCATCCGGTGTTGGAACATGCCAAATGCTTCGATGACAACGAACCGCTCTACTGAAGTGAAATTATTGGTAACCGGCGCAAACGGACAACTGGGGCGCTCGCTGCAAAAGATCAGCCCCGACTATCCGCAATACGAGTATCTTTTCACCGATATGCCCGAAGTGGACATTACGGACAAAGCGCACGTCTCCCGCCTGGTAAAAGAACAAGGTATCGACCTGATCGTCAATTGCGCAGCCTATACGGCGGTAGATCGGGCGGAGAGCGAACCGGAACTCGCCGAGCGGATCAACGCCTTCGGCCCGGCTGTTCTGGCCCAGATTGCCGTTGAAAACCACATCGGGGTGATCCACATCTCCACCGACTATGTATTCCCCGGCACGGGCAACCGTCCGCTGAAGGAAGACGATGTGCCGGATCCCCGCAGCGTCTACGGGCGTACCAAATGGGAAGGGGAAAAAGCACTCGAGGCCTCGGGATGCGATGCGACGATCCTCCGCACGGCATGGCTCTACTCGGAATTCGGGAACAACTTCGTCAAAACCATGCTCCGGCTCGGAAAACAACGTCCCGAAGTATCGGTGGTATGCGACCAAATCGGGTCGCCGACCTATGCCGAAGATTTGGCCCGCGCCATCCTGCTGTTGGCCGGAAAGCCCTCGAAAGGGTTCCGAAGGTATCATTACACGGACCGGGGAGAGGTTAGTTGGTACGATTTTGCCCGGGCCATCTTTGAACTGTACGGCTTGAAGACTCCGGTAAAATCCATCCGAACGGAAGAATATCCCTCCGTAGCCCCAAGACCTGCCTACAGCGTACTCTCGAACGAAAAAATACAAGAGGAAGGCATCCCCGTCCCCCTGTGGAAGGATTCGCTGCGACGATGCCTGGAAACGATCAAACAACAAGAGAAATGAAGGAAAATCGCCATATCCTCATCACCGGAGGCGCCGGTTTTATCGGCACCCACGTGGTGCGTCTGTTTGTCAACAAATATCCCGACTACCACATTGTCAACCTGGACAAACTGACCTATGCCGGCAATCTGACCAACCTGAAAGACATCGAAAAAGCCCCGAACTACACGTTCGTAAAGGCCGACATCTGCGATTTTGAAACGATCCTCTCGCTGCTGCAGCAACACCGCATCGACGGCATCATCCACCTGGCGGCCGAAAGCCACGTGGACCGCTCGATCAAGGATCCGTTCACCTTTGCCCGCACGAACGTCCTGGGTACCTTGAGCCTCCTCCAGGCGGCGAAACTCTACTGGGAATCCCTCCCGGAAGGCTACCAGGGAAAGCGTTTTTACCACATCTCGACCGACGAGGTTTACGGCGCGCTGGAACTGACCCATCCGGAAGGCATCAAGCCGCCTTTTACCACCACAGCTTCCTCGTCGGAGCATCACTTGGCCTATGGGGAGAAGTTCTTTTATGAGGATACCCCGTACCAGCCCCACAGTCCATATTCGGCTTCGAAAGCCTCGTCCGATCATTTCGTGCGGGCTTTTCACGATACTTACGGCATGCCGACGGTGGTTACCAACTGCTCGAACAACTACGGGCCGTACCAGTTTCCCGAAAAACTCATCCCGCTTTTCATCAACAACATCCGCCACGGAAAGCCGCTGCCCGTCTATGGGAAAGGTGAAAATGTGCGCGACTGGCTCTACGTCGAGGACCATGCACGAGCCATCGACCTGATCTTCCACCAGGGGAAAACGGCCGATACGTACAACATCGGGGGCTTTAACGAATGGAAAAACATCGACCTGATCCGCGTGCTCATCCGCACGGTCGATCGTTTGCTGGGGAATGCGCCGGGGACGAGCGAACACCTGATCACCTACGTGACCGACCGGGCCGGACACGACTTGCGCTATGCGATCGATTCGACCAAACTGCAAAGGGAACTGGGCTGGGAGCCTTCC
>CALYBN010000020.1 GCA_944414825.1 uncultured Rikenellaceae bacterium | reverse complement strand
CTGCACGCCTTTGCTCTCAGCATCGGCCAGTGCATCTTCCACACCCTCGACAGCGAATGCCACGTGATGAACGCCGGCACCTTTCTTCTCGATGAACTTGGCAATCGTACCATCCTCTGAGGTGGACTCCAACAACTCGATCTTGGTCTGTCCCACCTTGAAGAAAGCGGTCTTCACCTTCTGGTCTGCCACCTCTTCGATGTTGTAACATTTCAGACCCAATACGTTTTCCCAATAAGGTATTGCCTCGTCAAGGCTTTTGACGGCAATACCGATGTGTTCGATGTGTGAAACTTTCATGTTGTGTAATATTTTGATAGTTTGATAGATTGTTCTCTTGTCCGAAGCTATATCCGAATAATTCCACAAAAGTACGAGGAAATTTTGAGATAACTAAACGATTCGGCAGAATTTTTACTCCAATTCGGCCATTTGTACCATCTTCTCGTCAATCCGAACAACTTTCCGATCGAACCCGGAAACTATTCTCGAAGAAATTACTATCTTCGCATTATAGAAAAGCAGGAGGTGCCCCATGAAAAAGACCCTATTCCTCATCGCCGCCCTTGCGTGCATGGCCTTTGGGGCCAAAGCGCAGCGGCTCATCATCGGCGAACGCGCACCCGAAATGCGCATCAGTCAATGGCTCGGCGAGATAAGGCCTGCCGACGAGCACAAGGCCCGGCTGGTGGAGTTTTTCCACTCTTCGAACAAAATCTGCCTCGAACGGCTTCAGGTACTCGACGAACTGGCTCGAAAATACGGTAATTCGCTCGAAGTAATCGTCTTTGCGAAAGAGCCCAGCACAAAAATCATCGAAGTTGTACAGCCTGCCGAGCGGAAATTCGCTACGGCTCTGGACGATGCCGGCAGGACATTCACCCTCTATGGCGTGCGATTTGTACCGTTCACGGTTCTGACAGACTCCAGGGGACGTGTGGCCTGGTTCGGGAACCCCTCCTCGCTCACCGAAGAGATTATTCTGAAAAACACGAAATAAGAACATGTCATTCAGCAAAATAGACCATTACGAGAACCATCACCGGGAGATGCACCACGACAGCGCCCTCAACGTGACGGAAGGCGTGGAAGAGGCTCCGGTGGTAAACCCCTATTTCAAGAAAGTACACAAAAAAACGCTCACTACGGATGATTACGTGGAGGGCATCCTGCGGGCTGATATTCCCATCCTGGCACAGGCCATCACCCTGGTGGAGAGTCACAAACCGGAGCACTACGCCCAAGCACAGGAGATCATCGAACGCTGCCTACCCCATGCCGGACGATCAATCCGGCTCGGCATTACAGGTGTACCAGGCGCTGGTAAATCGACCTTCATCGAGGCAATCGGCGGCATGGTCGCTTCGAACGGACACAAACTGGCCGTGCTGGCTATTGACCCCAGTTCTGAACGGAGCGGCGGTTCGATCCTCGGCGATAAGACCCGCATGGAGAGCATTTCGAGCAATCCCAACATCTTCATCCGCCCTTCCCCGTCGGCCGGGTCGCTGGGCGGCGTGGCACGCAAAACCCGCGAAACGATCGTACTGTGCGAAGCAGCGGGGTTTGACATCATTTTCATCGAAACCGTAGGTGTAGGACAATCGGAAACAGCCGTGCACTCGATGGTCGACATGTTCATGATGTTGCAGATCTCGGGTGCCGGGGACGAATTACAGGGAATCAAACGCGGCATCATGGAGATGGCCGACCTGGTCGCCATCACCAAGGCAGACGGTGAGAACGTGCTCAAGGCCGACCTGGCCAAACGCCACTTTGCCAACGCACTGATGCTCTTCCCAATGCCAGAGTCGCAGTGGCGGCCACAGGTCTACACCTGCTCGGCAGTCACCAAAGCGGGGCTGCGCGAGATCTGGGCCGATGTGGAGGCCTACATGAAGTTTATCAAAGAAAACGGCTACTTCCAGGCCAACCGCCACCGCCAAAGCAAATATTGGATGTACGAAACCATCAACGAAGCGCTGCGGGAGAACTTTTTCCGCAATCCCGAGGTGGAGGCCGCCCTGCCGGAATACGAGCAAAAAGTTCTGGACGACCGCATCAGTTCGTTTGTCGCCGCAAAGGAGTTACTGAACCGTTATTTCGATCATCTGGTAAAATAACCCTCTCAAGTCATACAGAAACAACAGCCGGTTCTGAAAGCCGGCTGTTGTTTTTTCTCTGCATGGCACGTATATCAATTTCCTTACCCGCCTTTCTCTCCTTATAAAAGGCCGGCAATACACCTCTGACCCAGCGCCTAGCCCCGCATCTTACCGCCCGCCCGGAAGCCTCACCGGTCCGGCTACTCGTCCCCTCCGTCAAATCCGGAATCGGGCGGCAGGTTCCCGCCACTGGCTGCGGCTACGGCCAAGCGGTCGCAACGTTCGTTCTCGGGCGTATCGGCATGCCCCTTGACCCACACGAAGCGGACCCGGTGTTGCCGATAGATCCGCAGGAAGCGAATCCACAGATCGGGATTTTTCTTATCCTTGAAATTCTTCCGTTCCCAACCGAACACCCAGCCTTTCGACACGGCATCCACCACATAACGGGAATCAGAGTAGATCGTCACCTCGCACGGCACCTTGAGTGCCTCCAGCGCCACACACACGGCCATCAACTCCATACGGTTGTTTGTCGTACAGGCAAATCCGGCACTCAACTCCTTGCGGTGATTAGGCGGCGCCAGTAATACGATTCCATAGCCGCCCGGCCCGGGATTCCCCAACGACGATCCGTCCGTATATATAGTCACATTCGGCATAAATTTTCACTTTTTACAATCCCTATTCCACAAACTCCGCACGATCCGACCTCATACGCAGGCCACAGAAGGGACGAAACGATCACCTCTTATATTATTACAGCAGAAATGCATACACCATAAAACACACACTTCCCATAAAAAAAGAGAGGTCTCACCCCTATACAGGGCTCCCTCTCTCTTTCGTTTCATTTCCGGCCACAGACCGCCGTGCATCCGTTAGTGTTTGTCGTTCTCCTTCACCTCGATGCAGAGCGTGGCGTGAGGCACGATTTTCAACCGTTCCTTCGGAATCAGTTTCCCCGTTTCACGGCAAATCCCATAGGTTTTGTTCTCGATACGCACCAATGCTGCCTCCAGATGCTGGATGAATTTCAGCTGTCGCTGCGCCAATCGGCCCGACTCCTCTTTCGAAAGAGTGGCGGCGCCCTCCTCCAGCACTTTAAACGTAGGAGACGTATCTTCCGTATCGTTGCTTGCCGTATGCGTGATAGTCGCTCTCAGAAGGTCGTAATCAGCTTTAGCCTTCTCCAGCTTGTCCAATATGATCGCTTTGAATTCGGCCAATTCTTCGTCCGAATAACGCGTTTTCTCAACCTCTGCCATAGCTGTTCGTTTTATGTTATTTATAAAAATACAAATTCTTTTTGCGATTCACAACACATCCGAGCGTTTTTTTCACGACAATTCTCGGTCCGCAAGCCTCCAGAACGTGCGCTTTCCCGCGTCGTTACTGGGCTACACGGGTCACACCGATTCTTATCGGACGCTCGTCGATTTCCACCTCGCTCACCGAATCTCCCGTCACCTCCGCGGCCAGGTTCACCTCCAGCGCCAGGGTCTGCGATGCAATATAAGCACCGAAGGCCTCCACGGCGCCCCGCACCAACTCGTCATCGGCGATCGCCACACGGATCTTGTCTGTCACCTCAAACCCACTCTCTTTGCGGATGTTCTGAATGCGGTTCACCAATTCACGTGCCACGCCCTCACGACGCAACTCCTCGGTCACCGTAATATCGAGTGCTACGGTCAGTTTGCCCTCCGAAGCTACCAGCCAGCCGGGCATATCCTCCGACGTAATCTCGAAATCGGCCAGGGTCGTATCGACCTGCACGCCGTCGACGATCATCGTCATACCGCCCTTGGCCTCCAGTACGGCGATATCCTCCTGCGAGAAGCCGGCCACAATGGCGGCAATCTGCTTCATCTGTTTGCCGTAACGCGGTCCCAGGGTCTTGAAATTGGGCTTGATACGCTTTGTAATCACGCCGGCCGTATCTTCGATCAATTCGATCTCCTTCACGTTCACCTCGCTGCGGATCAACCCCTCCACCGCCTCAATATGGCGACGCATATCCACATCCAGCAGCGGGATCATGATCTTCGTAAGCGGCTGCCGGACCTTGATATTCACCTTGCGGCGCAGTGCCAGCACCATCGACGAGATGCGCTGAGCCACATCCATCATCTCCTCCAGCTCCTTGTCGATCAACAACAGGTCGGCTTTCGGGAAGGCAGCCAGATGGACCGAACCCTCGCTATGACGGCCACTCACGGCATTCAGATCCGAGAAGATCCGCTCCGTGATGAACGGAGCAAAAGGTGCAGCCAGTTGCGCTACGGTCTCCAAACAGGTATAAAGCGTCTGATAAGCGGCCAGTTTATCCTCATCCATCTCTCCGCCCCAGAAACGCTTGCGGTTCAGGCGCACGTACCAGTTCGAGAGATTTTCATTGACGAAATCTTGGATCAGGCGGGCTGCCGGCGTCGGATCGTAATCCTCCAGCCGTTCGGTCACCTCCTTCACCAGCGTATTGAGCAGCGAGATGATCCATCGGTCAATCTCCGGGCGGCGTGCCACGGGCACTTCGTTCTCCCGGCCCGTGAAGCCGTCGATGTTGGCATACAGCGCAAAGAAGCTATACGTATTATACAACGTACCGAAGAATTTGCGGCGTACCTCGTCCACACCGTCGACGTCAAATTTCAGATTGTCCCACGGCTGCGAGTTGCTGATCATGTACCACCGCACGGCATCGGGTCCGAACTTGTCCATCACTTCAAACGGATCGACTGCATTACCCAGCCGTTTGCTCATCTTGTTCCCGTTCTTGTCGAGCACCAGTCCGTTGGAGATGATATTCTTGAAGGCCACGCTGTCGAACAGCATGGTCGCCAGCGCATGCAGCGTAAAGAACCACCCGCGTGTCTGGTCAACTCCCTCGGCGATGAAGTCGGCGGGATAGATCCGGCGGAACGCCTCACCGCTGATCTCGAACGGATAATGGCTCTGTGCATAGGGCATCGCTCCGCTGTCGAACCACACGTCAATCAGGTCGCTCTCGCGGTGCATCGGAAGTCCCTTGTCCGATACGAGCACAATGTTGTCCACATAGGGCCGGTGCAGATCAAAACGGTTATAGTTCTCCTTCGAAAAATCACCCTCGACGAAGTCGGCCAGCGGATTCTCCTTCATCAACCCGGCAGCAACGGATTTCTCGATCTCGGCTTTCAGTTCGGCCACCGAACCGATACACTTCAGTTCGGCATGGTCCTCAGTTGCCCACACGGGCAGCGGCGTACCCCAGAAGCGCGACCGCGACAGATTCCAGTCCACCAGCCCTTCGAGCCACTTGCCGAAACGTCCCGAACCGGTCGACTCCGGCTTCCAGTTGATCGTCTTGTTCAGCTCGATCAGGCGCTCCTTCATGGCCGTCGTGCGGATAAACCACGAATCGAGCGGATAGTAAATCACCGGCTTGTCGGTCCGCCAGCAATGGGGATAGGTGTGGGTATGTTTCTCAATGCGAAACACCTTGTTGTCGGCCTTCAGCATCACGGCAATATCAATGTCGAGCGTCGGAGCATGCGGTCCCAGCGTTTCGTCGTAGGCATTCTTCACGAAACGCCCCTGCCACTCTTTATAAAGATCGACATTCACATGGTCCTTCACCCACTCGGGATCCAGTTCCTCCAGCAGGAAGAACTTACCCGTGCGGTCTACCATCGGCTGGATCTTGCCGGCCCGGTCGACCAGGTACATCGGCGAGATGCCGTTGGCTTTCGAAGCCCGGTCGTCGTCCGCACCGAACGTCCCGGCGATATGTACGATACCCGTACCGTCGCTCGTGGTAACGAAATCGGCCCCGATCACCCGGAAAGCGTCGCCCATGGGTTTCATCCACGGAATCAGCTGCTCGTAATTTACCCCGACCAGGTCACTGCCCTTCAGGACGCCCTCCTCCACGGTGAAGGTTCCCTCCTGTTTCTTTCCGAAATAGCTCGACAGCAGTTCTTTGGCCAAGATCACCGTCTGCGGCGTATCGGTATAGGGATTCAGGCACTTCACCTTCACATACTCGATCGAGGGGCCCACGGCCAGCGCCGTATTCGACGGCAGGGTCCACGGCGTAGTCGTCCACGCCAGGATATAAAGATCCCCCTGCACATCCCGGAAAAGCCACTCGCTCTTGGCATCGCGCACCACCTTGAACTGCGCCGTGCAGGTCGTATCCTTCACGTCGCGGTAGCAGCCCGGCTGGTTCAGTTCGTGGTTGCTTAACCCCGTACCGGCAGCCGGCGAATAGGGTTGAATAGTATATCCCTTATAGAGCAGGCCCTTTTCGTAAAGTTGCTTGAGCATCCACCACAGGGTCTCGATATACTTGTTGTCATACGTGATATAGGGATCATCCATGTTGACCCAATAGCCCATCTGGCGCGTGAGATTCTCCCATACCCCGGTGAACTCCATCACGGCCGTGCGGCACGTGCGGTTGTACTCCTCGATGGAGATCTTCTTACCGATATCCTCCTTCGTGATGCCGAGCTTCTTCTCCACACCCAGCTCGACGGGCAGACCGTGGGTATCCCATCCGGCCTTGCGGTGTACCAGGAAACCCTGCTGGGTTTTGTAGCGGCAGATAATATCCTTGATCGTACGGGCCATGACGTGATGAATGCCCGGCATTCCGTTGGCCGAGGGAGGTCCCTCATAGAAAACGAATGCCGGGTGTCCCTCGCGGGTGGAGATGCTTTTGTGGAACGTATCGAAATCGTCCCACTGTTTCAAGACGTCCTGTCCCACCTGCGGCAGGTCGAGGCCCTTGTACTCTTTGAATTTCGTGCAACTCATAATATCTTCTCTGAATGACTCACTTTTTCATGCAATTTGCAAAAATAGGCATTTTTGTCCGGATAATCAACAAGCCGGGCACACGAAATCAAGGATCCTGCCCTGAACCGGCCCATTCTGTTAAAAAATTAACCGGGCAAGATCCCGCCGTCTGATCCTGAACAGACCATTTTCCAATCCTTTTTGGACAAAAACAACCACTTTTCCCCAGAAAACGGTATAAAATTCGCTGCCCCGACGAGCAACAGATCGGTGAAAATTCGCTAACTTTGCCACAAACTAAAAAAAACGAACCAACATGAAAATTACGCCTTTCACCAAGTACCATATCGCAGCCGGCGCCAAAATGGCCGAGTTTGCGGGGTACAACATGCCCATCGAATTCACCGGCATCAATGCCGAACACGCCGCCGTACGCAACGGCGTGGGGGTATTCGACGTCAGCCATATGGGTGAGATCTGGGTCAAAGGTCCCCAGGCACTGCCCTTCCTGCAGCATATCACTACCAACAACGTAGCTGCTCTCTACGACGGCAAGGTACAGTATTCCACCCTGCCCAATGGCCGTGGCGGCATCGTGGACGACATCCTTGTCTATCGGATCGACGAAGTGACCTACCTGCTGGTGGTCAACGCCGCCAACATCGACAAAGACTGGGCTCACATCTGCCAGGAGGGAAAAGCCTTCGGCCTCACCCCCGGCAAGGAACTCTACAATGCCTCGGACGAAATTGCACAGCTGGCCATCCAAGGTCCGCTGGCCATGAAACTCGTACAGAAGATGTGTCCCGAACCGATCGAAGGTCTCGAATACTACACCTTCGTCAAGACTGAAGTGGCCGGCATCCCGAACGCTATCCTCTCCGCCACGGGCTACACCGGAGCGGGCGGCTGCGAAATCTACGTAGCCAACGAAGACGCCGATAAACTATGGGAAGCTCTCTGGAAAGCAGGGAAAGAGTTCGGCCTGCAGAACATTGGCCTCGGCGCCCGCGACACGCTGCGGCTGGAGATGGGATTCTGCCTCTACGGCAACGACATCGACGACACCACTTCGCCGATCGAGGCCGGGCTGGGCTGGGTCACGAAGATGATCGACGGTAAGGATTTCATCGACCGCGCTTACATGGAGCGCCAGAAAGCCGAGGGCGTCCAGCGCAAACTGATCGCCTTTGAGATGATCGAACGCGGCATCCCGCGCCACGGCTACAAGCTGGCCGATCTGGAGGGTAACGAGATCGGCGTGGTCACCTCCGGGACCATGTCGCCAACGCTGAAAGTGGGAATCGGCATGGGATATGTAAAGACGGCTTTCGCCAAACCCGACACGGAGATCGCCGTTATTATCCGCGAGAAACCTGTCCGCGCAAAGGTGGTGAAAGCGCCCTTCATCAAGAAGTAATCCGCCCGTCGAAAGGCCTAGTAGGGGGGGGGAGTAAAAAAATCTAAATCAAACCCATTGCGGCCGGTTCCGACGACGGAACCGGCCGCATGCAGCTCTTAAAAAACACAGAAAATTATGATGGTATCATTGATGATCCTGGTGTTCGTAATCGGCTACGTCTTCATCGCCATCGAACACAAGGTCAAAGTGGACAAGTCAGCCACGGCATTGGTAATGTGCGGCATCCTATGGGTACTCTACATGGCTGCCGCGCCAGACCTCGTGCCGACCGTATCGAAGGGAGCATTCAACCTCTTCCTCTCTGCCCACCCTGAGTACGCCAACTATTCGCTGGCCGAACAATGTACCAAGTTCGTCACCGACCAGCAGGTACTGGACCACTTGGGCGACACGTGCGAAGTGCTGTTCTTCCTGATCGGGGCAATGACGATCGTCGACCTGATCGACTTTCACGGGGGGTTCTCCTTCATCACCAGCCGTATCACCACCCGCAACAAGCACAAACTGCTGTGGATCCTGGCCACGATCACCTTCCTCATGTCGGCCCTGCTGGACAACATGACCACCACGATCATCATGGTGATGTTGCTGCGCAAACTGATCGCCAACTACAAGGAGCGCTGGGTCTTCGCCAGCGTGATCGTCATCGCGGCCAACAGCGGCGGTGCCTGGTCGCCGATCGGTGACGTGACGACCATCATGCTGTGGGTCGGCGGCAACGTCTCGGCCACACCGCTCATCGGGAGTCTTATTCTGCCCTGCATCGTCTCGGTGGTGATCCCGGTGCTGTTCGCTTCGCGCATCCTGCGGGGAATCCTGCGGGCACCGGATTACGTCGACATGGACAGCAATCGTCCGAAATTCATCTCCAAAAAGGAGAGTCTGCACATTCTTATCCTGGGAGTTCTGCTGCTGGTGCTGGTCCCGGTTTTCAAAACAGCCACGGGACTGCCGCCCTACATGGGTGTAACCACAGCCCTGGGCATCATGTGGGTCTACACGGAGATTCTCTACAAACGCAAGCGAGACATCGAGGAATCGATCAAATGCCGCGTCTCGAAGGTGATCAAACACATCGACATGCCAACAATCCTTTTCTTCCTGGGCATCCTGATGTCGGTGGCAGCCCTGCAGAGTGCCGGTATTCTCTCGTCATTCTCCACGTTCCTCGACAAGGAGGTGCATAACATCTACGCCATCAATACGATGATCGGCGCCCTGTCGTCGGTGGTGGACAACGTCCCGCTGGTAGCCGGGGCCATGGGTATGTATCCCATGCCGGACCCGGCGGCAATCGCCACGGCAGCGGACCCGGCCTATCTGCAATATTTCGTTTCCGACGGCCCGTTCTGGCACCTGCTGGCCTACTGCGCCGGCGTGGGCGGCAGCATGCTGATCATCGGTTCGGCCGCCGGCGTGGTGGCCATGGGCTTGGAGAAGATCAATTTCATGTGGTATTTCAAGAATATCTCGCTCATGGCCCTGGCAGGATATCTGGCCGGAATCGGAGTCTATATGCTGCAAATGCTGCTATAACCCGCTGAAAGGATGCAAAAAATTACCGGAATATTTTTGGAAAACCCAAAATTGTTATACCTTTGCACTCCGCAACGTGGAATAAAAATTAATAAAATTCAGATACAACGATGAAAAGGACTTTTCAACCCTCCCGCAGAAAGAGGATCAACAAACACGGATTCCGTGAAAGAATGTCTACGCCCAACGGTCGTAAAGTGTTGGCAGCAAGACGTGCCAAAGGCCGGAAGAAACTTACCGTATCCGACGAGACGCTCGCGAAATAGTTCTCTACATCGGTAAAAACATAGAAGGCTGCACCGACATGTGTGCAGCCTTTTTTGTCCCCGGGGCTAAGCCCTATCCGCGTTTCATAATCCGACAAAAAAGTCCTATCTTTACGCCAAACGGATACGATCATGAATTTTCTGAAAAAACTCATAGAAAAGATCAACGGCAATGTCATCGCCCGAAACCTGGTGCTGGCCTTCTGCGCCATCGTGGTATTCATCTTTCTGGTGACGATCTTGCTCAACCTCTTTACCCGCCACAACGTCCGCCGGACGGTACCCGATTTCACCGGCATGCCGCTCGAAGAGGCCATGGCGGCCGCCAAGAAAGCTTCGCTTCGTCTGGAAGTCAACGACTCACTCTACGTACCGGTTTACGACGGGGGAGTCATACTCGACCAACTGCCGGAGGCCGGGACACAGGTCAAGCCAGGCCGACGTATTCTCCTCACGACCAATGCCTATCGGCAAAAGATGGTCAAGATTCCTTATGTCACGGGATTTTCGCTCCGGCAAGCCAAGAACAACCTGGAAGTAGCCGGTCTGGGGATCGAGAAACTGATCTACCGGGAGGACATCGCCACAAATTACATCCTCGAAGAACGATACGACGGGAAGATTATCTCGCCCGGGAACCAGATCGAGGCCGAAGAGGGATCCGGTATTACGCTGATCGTCGGGGTCAAACCCGAGGAGGCAATGCAAACCGTTCCGAAAGTGGTGGGATTCCCGCTGAAAGAGGCCCAGAGTCGTCTGTGGGAGATCGGACTGAACGTCGGGCAGGTGGAGTTCGAGGAGGAGATCTCCCTCATGAATCGTAACGAAGCTCGCGTCTATGCGCAATCACCCGAACAAGGTTCTCGCGTGCAACTCGGCACACCGGTCTCAATCAAGCTGACACTTGAGGAAAAGAAGATCGAACAGGGTAGCGCCGCCTCAGACAAGGCTGCCAAACGTATCGCTGCCGAACTGGCCGCCGCCGAAGCCGACAGCCTCGCCCGAAACGAATAAACCGACACACGGATGGACCAAAAGTTCAACGAATTACCACTCGAAGCCGACATCCAAACGGAATCCGCCGCGGGGGGCTCCCCGGAAAGAGAATGCCTTTCGGATGATCAAGAGTATACAGACGAAACAGAGAGCGTCGAGGATGACCCTCAGGACGAACTCTACGAACACTTCCGCCTGACGGTCGACCGCGGGCAGACGATGTTGCGCATCGACAAGTTTCTCAAGGACCGGATGGAGCACTGCTCCCGCAACCGCATACAGGCTGCGGCCGACAGCGGCAACATCCTGGTCAACGGCAAAGCCGTCAAATCAAGCTATCGGGTCAAGCCGCTCGACGTGGTATCGATTGTCATGCCCTACCCGCGTCGCGAGGTGGAGATCATTCCGGAGAATATCCCGCTCAACATTGTCTATGAAGACGACGACGTAATCCTCGTCAACAAGGAAGCCGGCATGGTGGTCCACCCCGGCCACGGCAATTACAGCGGCACGCTGGTCAACGCACTGACCTACCACCTGCGCAACCTGCCCCTGTTCCAGGAGGGCGACATGCGTGCCGGACTGGTACACCGCATCGACAAAAACACCTCGGGATTGCTGGTAATCGCCAAAAACGAACGGGCCCACGCCGTGCTGGCACGCCAGTTCTTCGAGCATACGATCCAACGGCGCTACGTGGCGTTGGTGTGGGGCAATTTCGAGGAGGATGAAGGCACGATCACCGGCAACATCGGCCGCAGCCGGCACGACCGTCTCAAGATGGCGGTCTACCCGGAGGGCGACGATGGCAAACACGCCGTAACCCACTACAAGGTTCTGAAACGGTACGGCTACGTAACACTCGTGGAGTGCCGTCTGGAGACGGGCCGCACGCATCAGATCCGCGTCCACATGGAGTGGATCGGCCACCCGCTCTTCAACGACGAACGGTACGGTGGCGACCGCATCCTGAAAGGCACCACATTCAGCAAATACCGACAGTTCATCGAAAACTGCTTCACCATCCTGCCCCGGCACGCTCTCCATGCCCGCAGCCTGGGGTTCGTACACCCGACTACCCACCGGGAGGTCTACTTCGAGAGCGAGCTGCCGGCCGACATGAAAGCCGTCCTGGAGAAGTGGGACAACTACATCGCCCATCGCGATACATTCGAGGAGTAAGCCCCTCGACAAACCGAATCCAAACCTTAAAACCCAGATATCATGACCAACCGTACCTTTACCATCATCAAGCCAAATGCCGTAGCGGCCGGCAATACCGGAAAAATTCTCGACATGATCCTCAACGCCGGTTTCAAAATCCGTGCGCTGAAAATGGTCTTCATGAGCCGTAACGAGGCTACCCGATTCTATGCCATCCATCAGGGCAAACCGTTCTTCGCCGATCTGGTCGAGTTCATGACTTCTGGACCGGTGATCGTAGGGATTCTCGAAAAGGAGAATGCCGTCGCCGCTCTGCGTGAGCTGGTGGGCAATACCGATCCGGCCAAAGCCGCCGAGGGGACAATCCGCCGGATGTTCGCCGACAGCCTCACGCGAAACGCCATCCACGCCTCGGACAGCGATGAAAATGCACAGCAGGAGTGGAGCCAGTTCTTCAAGCCCAAAGAGATCATGGTGGCAGACTATTGTCTGTAACAACCTTGGAGAAACGGGGAGGAGCATAATACAAAAAAGGCTGGCAAAACGGTCATGCAATCCCGACCGGGGGAGGGCATGCCAGAGAACTCAAATCGAAACTACACGTACCGTTGCAATATAGCACATCCGGACGTTTCTCTCCCTTGAAGCAAGCGCTTCGGCGTACCCCACCCTTCATGGCAGCTCCACTCCAGATCCAATCTGAATTCACAACTGGACCGATACTAAACCCGGGGAACTAATCCAAATGCGTCCCCGGGTTAATTGTACCCAAATTGTCGTCTCCTGTCGACAACCCTGAGTCATTGTACTCAGGCTCAGCAGCCCTGGCCTCCTCTATGGCTAAACCCAAATGAACATTGGCCCCGGAAGGCTCTCCACCTGTAACGGATTGCACCATTAGCTAATGGACAAAAGGCCTCTATTTGTCCCTAAGAATTTACGGTGTAGTATCTACCGCTACGAATGAAGGCATCCTGACCGTTTTCGATGGTGCCCCCATGAATACCGTTGTCTCAAATTGCCGATTCTGACTTCTGAACCGCACGGGGCATCACGTAGACTCAGCTCTTCCCATTATTTATGGAAAGACGTTGATCCAAAATAACTGTCTCTAAGCGGAATTATTCCTAAGGCCATATTGAGCGCACATGTTCGAGACATCGAATCATCACAAAATGGATTACAAAACCCCGAACCATTGATTTCCAGCGTCTGATCGTCGCCAAACAGACGTAAGATTCTCCCCTCCCCACGTCGTTCTCAGAATCTTCCACACGACACGGCCCAGAAAATAGGGCTGCAACACGACTTCTCCCGGCAAAGTTTGAATGCTCATTCTCAAGGTTGTTTTTTCAGAACTTTTGTCATTAACTCCTGTTATTCGGAAAGACAAGGCATTAGATCACCAAATACGTTTCTCGTCCGAAAATTTCACATTCTCCTCAAACAAAATATTGTTTCCCGATCCCTTAGACATAATCACCGACTCTGCCCCACGAAATACTCAAGCCCCGAGGTCTATAGACCTCGGGGCTTGAGTATCCCTTATGCATAAAAACAATATACTATTTCTTGGCAGCCTCCACAATTCCGCGGCACTCCTCCAACGTCAACGACTCGGGAGTCTTCCCCTTCGGAATGCGATAATTCTTCCCCTTATAGGCGATATAAGGTCCATAGCGACCATTGAGCACCAGCATCTCTGCATCCTCTACAAAAGTCTTCAACGGTGTCTTGGCAGCTTTGTTCTGCTGCTCCTTCTGGGCAATCAACTCCCGGGCCCGTTCCAACGTAATGGTGTAAGGGTCATCCGTGCGTGCCAGCGACGTAAATTTGCCATCATAACGGACATACGGTCCGAATTTCCCGATACCGACTACCGCCTCTTTACCGTCGATCTCTCCCAGCGTCCGCGGCAATGAGAAGAGTTCCAGTGCCTCTTCCAGCGTGATAGCATCGATCAACTGTCCTTTCTTCAGGCTGGCAAAACGCGCCTTCTCACCATCCTCCCCGCCGATCTGCACCATCGGACCGTAGCGACCGATACGGGCCACAACCTGCTTGCCGCTGACCGGATCCGTCCCCAGAACACGGCTCTTATTCGTCTTGCGCGGGGCCTCGTCAAGCGCCTTCTCCACCGTGGCATGGAACGAATCGTAGAACTTGCGGATCATCTCCAGCCACTCTTTCCGTCCCTCGGCTATCTCGTCGAACTCCTTCTCCACCGTAGCCGTAAAATTGTAATCCATGATTGTCTGAAACTGCTCCTCCAGATAGTCATTCACCACCATACCGATATCCGTCGGCGAAAGGCGGCTCTTCTCCCGACCCACGGTTTCCGTGGCTACCTTTTCCGAAATCTTCCCCTTCTCAAGGGTCAGTATAGTGTATTCTCGTCGCACGCCCTCCTTATTCTGCTTCACCACGTAACCGCGATTGATGATCGTCGTGATCGTAGGAGCATAGGTCGACGGACGGCCGATTCCCAGCTCCTCCAACCGTTTCACAAGCGACGCCTCGCTGTAGCGCGCCGGCGACTGCGTAAAACGCTGCATGGCCGTAATATTCTTCGGATCGAGCAGATCGCCCACCTGCATAGCAGGCAGTACAACCTCCTGCGACTCGCCACTCTCATCCTCGGCCGACTCCATGTAGAGTTTCATAAACCCGTCGAAAAGCACCACCTCTCCCGTCGCCGTAAAATGCTCCGGAGCCATACTGATCCCGATCGTCACCACCGTCTTCTCGATCTCGGCCGGAGCCATCTGCGAGGCGACGGTCCGTTTCCAGATCAGATCATACAACCGTTTCTCGGCCGGCGTCCCCTCGATCTCCGTACGGTCCAGATAGGAAGGACGGATCGCCTCGTGGGCCTCCTGCGCCCCCTTGGTACTGGTCTTGAAGTTGCGGGGATGCGAATATTTCTCGCCGAACAATTTGATGATCTCCTCCTTCGAAGCGGCAATGGCCTGTTTGGAGAGGTTCACCGAGTCGGTTCGCATATAGGTGATCAAACCGTGTTCATACAGTTGCTGCGCCACCGACATGGTCTGCGACACGGACATCCCCAACTTACGCCCTGCCTCCTGCTGAAGCGTCGAGGTCGTAAAGGGAGGTGCCGGAGACTTGGTAGCCGGTTTCCGTTCACTGGACAAAACACTGAACTGTGCCCCAACACACCGGTTCAGAAACTCCTGGGCCTGCTCCCGCGTCTCGAAACGACGGTTAAGTTCAGCACGGAACAGCGTCTTTTTCGCATCGGCCGTATTATAAAACTGTGCAACAACTCGATAGTAAGGCGTAGGTGTAAAGTTCATGATCTCCCGTTCGCGCTCCACCAGCAGGCGTACGGCCACGCTCTGTACACGCCCGGCCGAAAGCGACGGTTTCACCTTTTTCCACAACAGGGGCGACAATTCGAATCCCACCAGTCGGTCCAAAATACGTCGCGCCTGCTGGGCATTCACCAGATTCATATCCACCACCCGAGGATGCTCGATTGCTGACAGAATGGCACTTTTTGTGATTTCATGAAACACGATCCGCTTCGTATCCGCCGGCAGACCCAACACCTGGCTCAGATGCCACGCAATGGCCTCTCCCTCGCGGTCTTCATCGGATGCCAGCCACACGGTCTTGGCCTCCGAAGCCAGTTTCGACAACTCTGCCACCACCTTCTTTTTATCAGGGGCTACCTCGTAGGTTGGTTTAAAATCGTGCTGGATGTCGATCCCGAGGTCCTTCTTCGCCAAATCGCGGATATGGCCGAAACTCGACTTCACGGTATAATCCTGCCCCAAAAATTTCTCAATGGTTTTGGCCTTGGCCGGGGACTCGACGATCACTAGATTATCGTGCATAGATCTCTTTTCATAATAAAGTGAAAACCTAAAGTCGCTGCCTTTAGGTTCCCACTGTTCGTTATAATTTCATTATTTAATCAGTGTATAAGTAACCTGAACCCGAATGGGATTATCGCTGTTTGACCCATCGATCGCAACCTCGCCCGTAGAAAACAGAGGGGTAGAATAGTCGCTGTTCCAAATCGGAGCGACCCACACCAGGCGCTGCGTCGCATTAAGATTCCCTTCCTGGATCGAAGTAACTAGCTGACTCACCTGCGAGGTGATATCCATCTCATAATAGCTGTGGCTACGATTCAGATATCCCCCATAGGGAACCGTATAGCTGCTCTCATACGTATACTGATAATCCGAAATCGGGATCGGCAGACTTCCGCGATAATTCTGATACATACCCAACCGTGTCGGGGCCAGATCCAGCGCATCCACATTATCCGGATCCTGAAGCGGCAAGAACAATCGTGCCTGATTGATCATCACACTCCGATACTTCGTGCGATCGAATTCATTGAGCGCAGCCAACTGTGCCATAAACTCATCCGTAAAACGCACGCCCGTATAGACACCGCACAAACCCTGCACGTAGCCCACTGAAACCGTCTGCGTCGTATCATTGAATCGGTCCGTAGGAATAGCCGTACCCGAATAGTCATGGCGAATCACATTGATCGACGTATTAGGCTCGGCCTCCGTATAACCGGTATAGTCATCAAACCCGAAGTCGGCATAAACCGTCGTATCCACATTCTGCGGATAGGGCTCCGTATTTTCCTTATAATTATGCGCATACAACCGGAAATAGCTGGCATTGACCGTCGTATAGTCCGATTCGTAGAGCGTTACCCGATAGATGGCAGCGTCCTTCGGCGAATCAGGCGCCGGGGCAATGTAGAATCCGTTGTAATCGTTATGGAACAGCGTATCCGAGGTGGAATAGTACACCGAATCGGCCTCGGCCAACTCCTGCATCAGCGTCTTACCGGCCTCCGTCGGGATTAACGCCTCGGTCACCGAGCCCGTAACGGCTGTTTTCAACTTGAACGTAAACAGCGGTGTACTCATGTCGGCTACCTGTGCTACATCGAAATTCGGATAATAAACAGAATCATAAGGAATCTCAGCCTCTTTCCGGATTCCGTAAACATTGAACGTCTGCTCTACCGTCCCGTCACCCAGGATCGATGAAACATACAATACAATCTTAGCCGAATCTGCCACCGGATTATATCCGAAATTGTTTGCCCCGTCATTGAACGGCAGCCCCGGCATATACTGCGCCACGGCACCGCAGGTCGTCACTCCGAACCCTTCGGCCGAGTAGTTCCCCAGCAAGATCGTCCCCAACTGGTTGGACGGGATGGAGTCCGTATATCCCAGATAAGTAACTATATTGGACAGTGTGTCGATCTGGATTTTCATCTGCTGATCCTGTGGAATCAGATTGGCTCCCAGCGAATCGTCCACCTTCGTACACCCTCCGGCAAAGATGCCGCCCCAGGCCAAACCCAGCACGATCACTACATCGAACACTCTTTTAAAGCAATTCTTCATAAAATTTCTGATAATTATCCAAGTACTCGGTTGTCGCTTTATCCTGATACCCCAAAACCGGTTTCCCGCTCTCTTTAAGGTATTCGGCCAGCGTGGGCGCAAGGTTCTGATTCTCCACGATCACACCGTCCGCATGATTGATAACGAGTTTCATCAGATTTTCGTATGAAGGAACCTCGGCAATTTGCAAAAAACTACCCTCAACCCCCTCATTTTCCACCTTTTGAACAAAACCTGCATCCAACGTCCCCGGGAAAGCATCATCATAGAGTGACACGACCACCTTCACATCCCGGAACAGCGGATCGTCTGCAAAAGTATGCTTCAGATAGATCGGCATAATTCCCGAAAACCACCCGTGGCAATGAACGATTGTTGGTTGCCAGCGCAACTTCTTCACGGTTTCCAATACTCCGCGCGCAAAGAAAATGGCTCGTTCGTCGTTGTCGGCAAACCACTTGCCCTGTTCGTCGGTCAATACGGCTTTCCGACTGAAATAATCGTCGTTATCAATAAAATAGATCTGTACTCGCGCCGAAGGAATCGACGCAACTTTGATAATCAACTGATGATCGTTATCGTCGATAATCAGGTTCATTCCCGAAAGACGAATCACCTCGTGGAGTTGATTTCTCCGCTCGTTAATACAGCCGTAACGAGGCATGAAGGTTCGTATTTCGTTCCCTTTCTCCTGCATGGCCTGCGACAAAGTACGGCACAATGCCGACATATCGCTCTGTGGCAAATAGGGGGTTATCTCCTGACAGACATAGAGGATTTTGCAGTTACTCATCAGTGAATCTTTTGTTTCCGGAAGCATAGTCCGGAAGTTCTATGGTACAAAGGTACGAAAAATTATTCGATTTTACGCAAATCCATTTTTTTGTCACAGGATCAGCATGGCATCTCCATAGGTCCCGAAGCGGTATTTCTCCTGACCGGCCACCTTGTAGGCCTCCATCACCAAATCATACCCACCAAATGCAGCCACCATCATCAACTGCGTGGAATACGGCAGATGGAAATTGCTGATCATGGCGTTGGCCACGCTGAAATCGTAGGGATAGAAGATAAACTTGTTGGTCCACCCCTCGTAGGGTTTCAAATGGCCGCCCGTGGTGACCGAACTCTCGATCGTACGCATCACGGTCGTTCCCACGGCACACACCCGACGATTGGCATCCTTGGCCTCGTTCACCATATCGGCCGCCTCGGGCGTAATGAAGATCTGCTCCGAGTCCATCTTATGCTTGGTGAGATCTTCCACGTCGACGGTCCGGAAATTGCCCAACCCCACGTGCAGCGTGATGAAAGCCTGCTTCACGCCTTTGATCTCCATGCGTTTCATCAGATGCTTGCTGAAGTGCAGACCTGCCGTAGGGGCTGCTACAGCCCCTTCATGACGGGCGAAAATAGTTTGATAACGCTCATCGTCGATCGGCTCCACTTTGCTCCGTACCCATTTAGGTAGAGGTGTCTCCCCCATCTTGTAGAGCGCAGCCTTGAACTCGTCGTAACTGCCGTCGAACAGGAAACGCAGCGTCCGCCCGCGGGAGGTCGTGTTGTCGATCACCTCAGCTACCAGCAGGTCGTCGTCCCCGAAATAGAGCTTGTTACCGATTCGGATCTTGCGGGCCGGATCCACCAATACGTCCCACAGACGCAGGTCACGGTTCAGTTCGCGGAGCAGGAAGATTTCGATCTCGGCTCCGGTTTTCTCCTTATTGCCGTAAAGACGGGCGGGGAAAACCTTCGTATCGTTGAAAATAAAGACATCGTCCTCGTCGAAATAGTCGAGCACATCCTTGAAAATGCGGTGTTCGATTTCACCCGTATCCCGGTGAATGACCATCAGGCGCGACTCATCGCGATTTTCGGCGGGATATTTCGCCAGCATATCCGGCGAAAAATGGTAATTATACTGCGATAATTTCATCTTGTAGTTATGAACGTTTGACTAACCTCCTCTATGCCGATAAAAAACCAAGCATTAAAATATATACGCAAAGTTTTTAATTTTGTTTCATTTGGCATAGATTTTCAACCACTTCATCCAGCGACACGGAATCCTCCACCCGGAAATCGCCGCTGCGCGTACGGCGTAACGAGGTCAGATGCGCCCCGCATCCCAGCTTCTCGCCCAATTCACAAGCAATCGAGCGGATATAGGTCCCCTTGCTGCAACGAATGTGTACCCGCACGCGAGGCAAATCGTATTCCAGAATCTCCATAGCATAGATCTGGATCAACGATTGGCGGAGAGTCACCTCGGCGCCTTCGCGTGCATATTCATAGGCTCGCTGCCCGTCGATCTTCTTGGCGGAGTAGACCGGAGGGGTCTGCAACCGCTCGCCGCAGAGCTCCTGCAGGGCCTGTTCGACCATCTCTCGGGTGATATGTTCATAGGGATAGGTCCGGTCGATCGGATGCTCCAGGTCGAAACTGGGGGTTGTGGCCCCCAGCTGAATGTCCGTCACATACTCCTTAACCTCGGCCTGGAGGGCGTCAACCCGTTTGGTCGCCCGCCCGATGCAGACCAGCAACACCCCCGTGGCCAGCGGATCGAGCGTCCCGGCATGGCCCACCTTGATGTTCCGATAGCCGCATTTACGCAGCATAAACTTGATTTTTCGCACGACATCAGTCGAGGTCCAACGCAGCGGTTTGTCGATATTGAGCACGACCCCTTCATTCAGGTCGGCCCCAATCGGAAAAATCTCTTTCAAGCCTACTCCTCCCCTGTTTTACAGACTGCCATACACGATACAAGCTGCTCCCATCACCAGGCAGTAGGCGGCAAACCAGATCAACTTTCCGCGCTTGACGACCCCAATCATAAAGCGGCAGGCCAGATACCCCACCACGAACGAAGCGACGAATCCGGCCAGCAAAGCTCCTATTCCGACACCGGTCTCCGTTGCGGCAAACTCTCCGCCCAACAGCTGCAGAACCGTCTCTCCAATGATCGGCAGCAGCACCATCAGGAACGAAAACTGTGCCACGGCTGCCTTCTGATTTCCCAACAACAGCCCCGTAGCAATCGTCGTCCCCGACCGCGAGAGACCCGGCATGGCGGCACAAGCCTGCGCCAGTCCGATCACAAAGGCATCGCGGTATGAAATCTTATCCTTCTGCCGGGGTTTATAAAAATGCGTCAGCCCCAGCAGGCAGGCCGTCAGCAACAGCATGGCTCCCACAATGATCAGAATATAGGACGAGGAGAGCATCTCATTGAGTTGATCCTTGAAAGCGAAGCCGATAATTCCGATCGGAATCATCGACAGCAGGATCTTCAGCACATAGGCCATATCGTCGTTATAACGGGTCGAGAAAAAACCCCGAGCCAACCGTACGATCTCACTCCAGAAGACCACGATCGTACTCAGCACTGTCGCCGCATGTAGCGTGACATCAAATGACAGATTATCAGGAATGGTGACGCCCAGAATCTCTTTGGCAATTTGCAGATGGCCGCTGCTGCTCACGGGCAGGAATTCGGTGAGGCCCTGCACCACACCGAGCACGATAGCTTCCCAGATCGACATCCGTTACTCCTCCCTTTTTTTCTTGTCTTTCTTCATGATGGCATAAATCTCGAAGGCAAAACCGGCCAGGACCAAGATCGGTGCCAGCGTAATGCGGCGGAAGTTGAACATCGCATAGTTAAATTCGTCGGGGCTCTCGCTGGCTCCGCCCACCATCAGGATGAATCCAAGGACGATGATCGCAAAGCCGATCAACATCAGTTTGTAGTTCTGTACACCCAGCGCCATCTTGCTGTCGTTCGCGGCCGGCTGCGTACTTTTGTCACTCTTTTTACTCATCTACGGACTTGTTTTTATCGATAGTTTAAATTACGTCGGAATTAATAGAAATAGATGCTGTTGGTCTGCATCCGCACGAACTTGTTCACCGCGAAAGCCGTAAACAACAGCGAAATAATGATACCCCCGGCCAGCATCGCCAGCAGGATCCACGCCAGCAGCAGATGGTCGGCAATGAACCGGATCTCGGGCAGTCCTTCATTCAGCCCGACGATCATTCCCAGGAACATCACCCCGGCGATCAGGGCTGCATAGATTCCCTGCAGGATGCTGCTGCCCAGGAACGGCTTCATGATAAACCAGCGCGTAGCGCCGACCAGTTTCATCGTGCTGATGATGTAACGTTTCGAGAAGATCGTGACCCGGATCGTGTTGTTGAGCAGGATGATAGCGATCACCAGCAGCGTTCCGCCGAAGAACAGCAGAATCAGATTGAACTTATTGATATTCTGTCCGATCTGCTCCAGTACGTTGCGTTGGTAGACCACCTCGTCCACCTCGGGCCACGTGAGCAGTTCCTGCTCCAGTTTGGCCACCGTCTCCCGATCGGCATTCCGGGCGTCAAGCTTCAACTCATAGGAATCGGGCAACGGATTCTCATCCAGAAAGGATTCAAAATCGCTCCCCACATAGGCCTTGAAATCCTCGGCAGCAGCCTCTTTGCTCACAAAGACCGCCTCGCGCACCCCCTCCTGGGCCAACAGTCGCACCTGTAGCGAATCCTTCTGCCCCGCCCGGAGATCGTCCTCCAGCATCACATAGACCGCCATGCTCTCCTTCATGCGATCCGTAGCGCTCAGGGCGTTCAGGATCAGATAGCCGACCGAGCCGAGCAGAAAGAGCACCAGCGCGATGCTCACCGTGGAGATAACATATGAATTTCTGACCTTGCGTTTAAGCCTTCTGTTGTCCTGCATGGTTCTCTTCTCTTTTCTTTTTCCGTCCGCACCATACTGCAGCCACGGCTGCCGCAATCACAGACACTATGATCAATAACGAAAATATCAGCGTAATATTGGAGATCCGGTCAAAATCCGTAGCCCGGAACGTAAACACCACCGTATGTTCGCCGGCCGGCAACACCATCGCCCGCAACACGTAATCGGCCCGGAAGCAGGGTGCCGCTACGCCGTCTACGGTCGCCGTCCACCCCTTGTCGTAATAGATCTCCGAGAAGACGGCCACGCCCTCCCGTGCTGCCTCATAACGATAAGTCAGGCGATTGGCCCGATAGTCGACCAGTTCGATCCGGGCCGTAGAGTCGGCCTGCAGGTCTACTCCCTCAAGCGCCTCCGCAAAACGCCGATCCACCACGGCCACCCGCTTGTTATCGAGCGTATCGAGTGCCGCGATCTCCTCATCGGCATTCGCGGCCCACTGCACCGCCTCCACGAACCATGCGGCACCATTGGCATCGGGGTTCAGCTGCACTTGTGGCGTACCGGTCGTCTGGTCTGCCGTGATGATGTATTTCGTATTCAGCATATTGTAGACCCCCATGTGCATCTGCGACAGATGGCGGTCGATCAGATCCTGATAGCGTTGCAACTTGGCCCCGTGATAGCCGCCCACCGAACGGTGGAAGCAGGAGGTCGTAGCGTCGTTGAAGGGGCTGACCGTCAGGTTCAGCACACGATAACCGAGCGTCGTATCGGCCAGGATCTGCCGATCGGCTGCGGTTGGCTGGATGCTGGTCTGGGTCTTCTCCACGAATTTACTCTGCGGCAGGAAGCGCAGGTTGACCGGCACCAGGTCGAGGCAGACCAACACGGCCAACAGAGCGATCATCGCCCCACGTCTAATTCGCTGCATGCCGTAAAGCCACACCACAGCAGCGCTCAACAGCACGAACAGCAATGAACGGAAGGCATCGCCGCGCAACATCGAGAGGCGTTCTTCATGCATGGCCTCCGTCACGTCAGCCGGCAGTTGTGCATCAGTCGGAGCCGAGAAGTCAAACAGCGTCCCGCCCAACAGCAGGAACAGCAACGCCACGCCGCCCACAATGGCCACCGAACGCTTCAAGGCACGCATCAGATCCTCCTTGGTAATCTCGCTCCGCCACAATTTATCCAGAATAAAGGCTGCCAGGAAGGGTACGCTCCACTCGGCAATGACCAAGATCATCGACACGGTCCGGAACTTGTTGTACCCTGGGAAGTAGTGGAAGAACAGTTCGGTGAAGCCCATAAAATTGCGCCCCCACGAGAGCAGAAGCGCTACCACCGTCACCACAACCACCCACCATTTGCAACGGCCCCGCAACAGGAAGAGCCCCAGCACGCACAGAAAAATGATCACCGCCCCGATGTAGGTCGGCCCGGCCGTCATCGGCTGGTCGCCGAAGTAGGCCGGCAGCTGTGTAGTCAGATTCCGGGCATTATAGCGGCTCAGCGACTGAGCCACCGGGCCATCCTCGGCGAACCCTCCTTCGGAAGATCCCCCCAGAAGGTTCGGAATCAGCATATTGAAGCTCTCCATCTTGCCGTAGCTCCACGCCGTGGCATAGTCCAGATCGAGGCCGCTGCCCCGTTTGCCGCTCATGTGCTGTCCGGGGCCCTGTTCGGTCAATTCACTGCCGCCTCGGATGGACTCCTTGGAGTATTGATTCACATACCACAGCGGCGCGAAGTTCGACCCCACGGCCAACACGGCTGCCAGCACCAGCAATCCGGTTGCCTTGGCAAACCGGGACAACAGTTTCTCCCGAATGGCGCGCACCAACTCATTGATCCAGAAGGCCAGCAGCACCAGCACGAAATAGTAGGTAATCTGCGGATGGTTGGCCGCCAACTCCAGCGAAGCAAAGAGTGCCGTAAGAGCCGCCCCCAGCCACATGTTGCGGCGATAGGTATAGAATACCGCCCCCAGCATCAGCGGAGCATAGGCTAGCGCTACCATCTTGGTAATATGGCCGGCCCCTATGATAATGAAAAAATAGGTCGAAAGTCCGTACGCCAACGAAGGCACGATCCCGACCCAGGGATTCACCCCGCACAACAACAGCATGACGAAAAAGGCCGCCATGGCCAGAAAGATCAACGAGGCGGGCTGTCCCAGGAAATTGAGTACCGGCATCAGCGTATTCTTCAGGATCAGCGAATCGTAACGCATGCTGATGAGTGTGGCGGGCATGCCGGAGAAGGTATTGCCGGTCCACTGCGGATCCTCTCCATAGCGGGCATTATGCTCCGCCAGATCCCGATTGGCCCCCTCATACTGTGTGATGTCGTGCATACGGATGGCTCGCCCGGCGTACTGTGGAGCAAAATAGAGCGCGCTCAAGGCCGCAAAGCACAGAATAGCCACCACATAGGGCAGCAGGCCGAACTTTTTTTTCCGGTTTTCCATGTCGTCAGAACAAATTTTGAATGTTGCAAAGTAACAAAAAATAGTTGAGATATAAGACACTTCCCAAATTTTACGTTACATTTGCAGATTGTAATTAGGCCCTATGTCCGTACTAGACCAGATAAAAGCACCCGTAGCCGCCGAACTGGCGCAATTCGACCGCTTCCTTCGGGAAGCACTCAAAAGCGACAACCAGCTGGTAGACACCATGCTGAATTATGTCATCTCAAACCGTGGGAAGGGAATCCGTCCGCTGCTGGCCCTGTTGAGTGCCGCACTGCATGCCGGCGGCAAGGCTCTCGGGGAACGATCCTATCTGGCCGCCATGCTGCTGGAGATGATTCATACCGCTTCATTAGTTCACGACGACGTGATCGACGAGGCCTCTTTTCGGAGAGGCAAGCCATCGGTGAATGCCATATGGCACTCTCACCGATCTGTCCTGCTGGGAGACTATATTCTGGCACGAAGCTATACGGTAGGAATGGAGAGTGGGCATTACGATATCGTAGCCTACATCACTCACACTATGGGTGAGATCTGCGAAGGAGAATTAATCCAGAGCGATCAGAGCGACCGGCTGGAGATGACCCGCGAAATCTATTTCGACATCATCTACAAAAAGACAGCAACCCTGCTGGGAACCAGTAGTGGTGTTGGGGCGCTCTCTGTCGGAGCCCCAATGGACCGTATTGCGGCAATGAAACAGTTTGGGGATAACCTCGGAATGGCCTTTCAGATCAAGGATGATATTCTGGATTATAACCTTACGGCCAATACCGGGAAGCCGGCATGTGCCGATCTTCGGGAACGGAAAATTACGTTGCCATTGCTGACTGTTCTGGAGCGATCGTCCGAACAGGAACGCAGCGAGATTCTCCGACTGCTCTCTGATATCCGCGACACTCCGACTAATGCCGACATTCTCTGCGATCTGGTAACCTCACAAGGTGGCTTGGAGATAGCCTCTGAGGTAATGGAAGAGTATACGCAAAAGGCACTCAGGATAGTCGGTTCGTATCCGGAATCGCCCTATCGAACGGCATTGGAACAACTCTGCGACTATCTGGCAGCCCGGGAACAGTAGTGTCCAATCATAGCCTGAAGAGCGCCTCGCCCAAGAAGTACACAAGAAGCATAAACGACAAAGGTCCCCTCTCCTCACACCGTAATGCCTTCTGCAAATATGGGAACAATATGCTACTCTTCATTGAGTCTTGATCTTCTTCTTCCCCCCCCTCCCTTTTATCGGAATTTCTAGCATCTCTGTTACAATAAAGAAGGCCCGGATCTCCGGGCCTTCCAACTATGTTCAAATCAGTAATTCTAGAAGAACTTCACACGCATATCGATCACATCGCTGGCCTCAACCAAAGCCTGACTAACCCGCTCTGCAATGTATGCCGTAGCCATAGCCTCCAAACGTACCCGTTCGCTCTGGTCCGTAGCATTCTCCACCGTAGTATCGCTGTTCACATCAAACAGGTAGACCCCAGTAAAGCCTTCCACCGGTTTAGACAACGTATTGAGAGGTGCTCCTCCGCAGATCGCTCCGATCAACTTCGGCTCAGTACCCAGGCCTTCCACATAGAACGACCCAAACTGCAGATCCTTCACCTCTTTCACCTCAGCATTGAGTGCCGTTGCCACTTCATCCAGCGTGCTACCTTTCATCTTCTCGACCAACATTGCACCTTTCTTCTCGGTAACAAGTGTCATCCGGATCGTGCTGGCAACCTGCTCCACGGGGGCGATACCGTCTTCCCGCACTTCGGTCAGCGCAGCGACCACATAATTACCACCCATTTCCATAATCCCCGACACATCGCCTTTTTTGCCGTTGAAGGCCCAGCGCACCAACTCTCGGGAATCCTCGATACCGCTTACAGTACGATCGGTATTGCGAATCCGGGCCACACGTTTCGACAGAGCCGACTCAGTCGTAGCCTTCTTGAAGTTATCATACGACCCGGCTGCTGCCGTAATAAACTTGCTGGCCTCGCCATAGACACTCTGTTGCGTAAACTCGCTGGGCTCTACCTTATATTGGATCGTTGCAATCTGAGCCTTCGGAACAAGCGGCGATTTGTAGGTCAGCTGTACTACGTGCAAACCATACTGACTCGATACCGTGAAAATCTCTCCCTTATTGGCGTCCAGGCACGCTTCGCTGAACTCCGGGATCATCTGATCCGGTGCAAAAACTCCCAAATCACCATGATTCATCATCACGCTCTGATCCATCGAATAACGATCGGCCAGTTCGGCAAACGACGCTCCGCCTTTCAAGGCCGTCACGATACTGTCGGCACGCTGCGTATCGGTAGCCGGCAACAGAATGTGTTTGGCTCCGATCGAGTCGGGCAGATTCCGCATCTCGGCCAGACGTGCCAACGTGTATGTATCTCCATTGAGAACCGGACCATACATGGCGCTCGGCTTATTGAACAATGCTGCGGCGATCGGACCTTCAAGTTGCGATTCGGAAAGGAATCGGCTGTCGGGAGTCACCTGTGAATTCAGCGTTGCATACTGCATCGGGGTATCGCTTTCGGCAAACTCTGCCGCAAGATCATTGATATATTTCTCCGCCTCGGCATAGTCATCCTGTGACGGCAGCAGGTCGAACACCACATACTCGATATCGCGCGAAGCCGTCTGGCGGAACATGTTCTTATGTTCGGCATAGTAGCTCCGAATCTCGTTGCTTGAGACGGTGATCGTCGAATCGGGAATCTGGCTGTACTCCTGAGCCACATAGCGCGCACCGTAGAGATGATTCTCAGCTGCAACGCCTGCTTCCACCTCCAGATCGTTCACAAACATACCCTGCGATACGAGCATAATGTATTTCGACATCACGCGCTGATCGTTCATCTGCTCCTTCAGATAGTTCCAGAGCAACTGAGCCCGTCCCGAAGGATCGGCACCCAGGTTCGAAATGAAATTGCGCAGCAGCGTCGGATCGAAACTCTGGGTCTGAGGATTGACAAACGTCGCCGTCACAACCGGCGACAGATAGACTCCGTTCACCATATCGATCTGCTCGGCCTCCGTGGCATTAAGTCCCAACTCCTCGAATCCCGGCTGGTAGGCATATTTCATGATCAGCGACTGCCAAGCCATATTGCGCGTATTGTCCTGCTCCTCGGTAGAAAGCGCATCACGTCCTGAAAGCTCCTGTGCCACGGTCGTATAGAGATCAGCCTGATTGCTGTATTCGATATAACCGATGGTCGTACCGTAGATTTCACCCACTTTCATCTTGCGGGAGTTCATCAGGCTGCCGCCGGAAGAGAAGAGGTCGCTGAGCAGAAACGCAACCAGCGCCAGACCGATCACGATCGAAACGATGATTCCGCCGCGGGTCCTTAATGTGTTCAAACTTGCCATATTGTAACTACGTTTAATTTAATTTTGTTCCGTTTTACGTCCTCTCGGACCATAATAAGGCTCAAAGATAGTAATTTTATCCTATACGCATGCAAATCTCTCTCAAAAAATTACGACACAACCTTCACCCGGGCCAATTCCAGTTTCGAACTGCTCTTGCGCAGGATCCGGATCTCCTTGTCGTCGATCCGCACCACTTCGCCCTGGGCCGGAAGTCCCTCATAATTATAGATAATATACCCGGCCAGGGTATCGTACTCTTCCGACTCGGGAATATGCAGATCGTATTTCTCGTTCAGATAATCCACCTCCAAACGGCAGGAAAGAATGTAGGCCCCATCGTCGGTCACCTTCTCCACCATGTCCGGCTGGTCGTGTTCGTCTTCGATCTCCCCGAAGATCTCCTCCAGGATATCCTCCATCGACACCATCCCCGCCGTACCGCCGAACTCATCGATCACCACCGCCACCGACCGGTTCTCTTTGGTCAGAGTCGTCAACAGTTTCTGTGCCGGCAGACTCTCGGGCACAAAATCGACCTTCATCAACACCTCCCGGATCGTCTTCGGGCGACGGAACAGGCTCTTGATATTGACATATCCCACGATGTTGTCGATCGTCCCTTCGTAGACCAGAATACGCGAAAAGTTGGTATCCACGAACTGCTTGGCCAACACCTCAAGCGGCTCGTTGATCTCCACCGCCTCGATGTCGACCCGCGGCACCATACAGTCGCGCACCCGCAAATCCGAGAAATCCATAGCGTTTTGAAACAACTTGATCTCGCTCTCCGTCTCTTCGTCCGCCTCACTCTCGCCGGCCTCCTCCAGCAGATGCGCCAGGTCCGTACGGTCGAACCCCTGGATGTTGTGTTCCGGTCGGATCCGCAGACCGGCAATACGCAGCAACAGAATCGAGATCCAAGTGGTCAGTTTGGCGATCGGGTAAAGCAGCAGGTAGATCACATACAACGGCACGGCAAACCCCCGCAGATAGAAATTCGGATTATGCTTGACCACGGCCTTGGGCATGAACTCGGCGGTAAAGATGATGATAATCGTCGACACAATCGTCTCCACCACGATAAAGCTGACGTTGACCGTCCAGCCAAAATGCGCAGCCACGGCATTCAGCAACACGGTCATATTGAGCGAATAGATGACCAGTGCAATGTTGTTTCCCACCAAGATCGTCGTGATATACTGGCCCGGCCGGCGCAAGAATACGCCTGCGATATAATTGAACGTACGGCTTTGTTTCCGTTCGATCTCCAGTTTCAACTTGTTGGAGGTCACGAAAGCGATCTCCATCCCTGAAAAAAAGGCGGAGAAAATCAGTGCCGTAATAATGACTATGACTACCGGTAATAACATGGCTCCCCGAAAATATTATTCATCCGTCCGCACCGAGCCGCTGCCGTTTGATCTGCCCGGCTGCTCATGTCCCGTCGTGTCGCGGGTCGGTTCCACATCCACGGCCAGTTTGCCGCGCGGACGCCGGAACTCCCACTCCTCGAACTCCTCATCCGACTCGAAGCCCACGCCCACCAGCGTATCGGTCCCCTGGATCACCTTCGAATCAATGTTGGAATAGACCCGTTTGAGCCGCTGATTCCAGAACAACTGCTGGGTTTGCAGAATCTGCCCTTTGGCATTAGTCGCCACCACGTTCCCTTTGGCCTCCCACAGTTGCTGTTTCTCGAAATTAATTGCATAATCGGCTACCAGCGTCGACTCGATCGCTCCTGTAGAATCGAACGTCTCGATCTGAATCCCCTTCCGGAACTCCATGTAAGGCTCCTTGGCAAACTCGTAACGTTCCATCAGCGGCGTCTCGAAACGATAAGCCTTTCGGCCATTCTGCGATGAGATGATCGTCAGCGAATCGCTCTGTTGTGTCATGATATTCTCCACATTTCCCTCCTCGGCCTTTTTGTCATCCTTACAGGAGAGAAATGCGATAGCACTCCCCGCAAAAAGGAGTGCTACCCAACATGTTCTGTATCCGAACCGTGTAATCACTGGATCGTATATTTCACCTCAGGCTAGTTGCCCTGACGAACGGTGGTCCGACCGGAGATCCAGCCGCAGCTAACCGTGCAAGAAGCTCCCTCTTTCAGCCCACGGAAGAAGCACTCCTCCTTGGACGGGAAGCCCGCACGATACGTAGCCAATTGTGAATCAACCGTCTGAGCCTGCGGATCATCCTCGCCCAACAGTTGTTTAGCTTTCAGAAGCGTATCGTATACCAACCAATAGATACTCTGTTTGGCAAAACCCTGGCAGGCATTAGCACCTACCGCATAAGCCTGTGCCAGAACCAGATAAGCCAGCCCACTTTCGGGATTAATTTCAATAGCCTGGCGAGCAAAATCGGCCGCATTGCTGGCATTGCCTGCACCGATCTCCGAACCGGCGATCCGGATGCAAAGATCCACTTTGGTCTTAGGATCAGTTTCCGTAGCAATCGCCGCGCGGAGATACTTCAAGGCACCTGCATAGTCTTTCTTCTCCTCCAGTGCCGAAGCCACCAACAGAGCGGTCTGCGAATCGGGTTGCTTCTCGTAATATTTCTCTCCAACCGAGATATAAAAATCGCTCTTGCAACCGCCACTGGTCAACAGACCGAAAGCTTTAGCCAGCAGATCTACATCATCCGGTTTGGCGGCCAACTGTGCGGAGAACATCTTCTCCAGATTCGGGCAATCGGCTGCTCCGCTGGAGATGAACAGTGCCTCGAAGGTCTTCTTGGCATCGGCATCGTCAACACCCATCATGATTTGCTCCAAATTAGCATATTCGGACATGTAGGTATCCATATCGATGTTATCGAGCTTGTAGTCGTCGGTCAACTCCTTGAAATAGATGTTGACAAAATCCGGATCCACATCATTGCCGCTCTCAGCCAATGCATCTTTAAACAATTTCATAATGCCGTCGCGATCGGCCGGCTTGTAGGTCAGATAATCCCGGGCCTTCAACTGCATGATATAAGGCTTGCCTCGACCCTCCTTGTCGCCGAAATGCTCAATACGAAGATCATAAAGCATCATCAACGAATCAACATAGGCATTTTTTTCGTCAAGACTCTGCGAACGAGCAATCTTATTCTTATAAATATTGTTGCCATAAATATAGATATTCTCCGAAGCCTTCGGCGCATTCTGCAACAGTCCACGAAGATAACCTATGGCCTGATCGTAATTTTGATTGTTGTAAGTATCCCGCAAAAAGTTATACTCCAAAGCATTCTTTTGCCGGTCTTCGGGCGAATCTCCCCACTTGGGATCATCAAGAAACGACGATTGAGCAAAAACACCGCTTGTCGTCACAACGGCTGCCGTCAGCAGCATCAATTTCTGGTAGAAACGTTTCATTGTTATAGATTAATTTTAGATTGTCGTCTTAATATTTTTTTACATCATCTTTACCTAATTTACCTAATCTTTACCTACTTAATCGTACTTCATCTTGCGGAACCAATAATCCTCTCCGAAGAGAGACAGCCCAATCGAGAACTTCAGATATCGCTCCCGGATCAAAGCCTTCTGCGTTGTCCCTCGCTGGCCAAACTCCAGTCCTACATTGATATTCGAAAGCCCCTGCGTCTTAATCGGAATCCCGACACCCAGCGTCACCGCCTTGTCGGCGATCTTCTCACCCCCGAACTGCATATAATAATCGCTATATCGGAACCCGAAACGATACGTCAACCGCTTCATAAAATGACGAATATCATATAGATTCGGGGTGATCTGCATACCCAACTTCACCGTGTTCGTATTCACATACCGAATATTGTTCTCCAAGTCGTCGGCATTGATCCCGTTCCACTTCTGGAATACATAATCCGCTCCCACTCCGATTTTCGCCGTCCGGTAGAACATCCCCACCGACAGCGTCGAAGGAAGTTTGAACGGCGAGGTCGTCTGCGAGAAAGCAACCGTATCTCCCACAAAATTCCCGGATGGAATGTATCGTTTCACTTGCGGCCGCAGGCTCCCGCCCAACTGGTAGGTTGCCCCCAGGGTCAGCATACGCTTACTGTTACGGATGACATCATACTGCAGCCCGAAATCGGCAAATACCCGCGAAACGTTCTCCGTATTGGTTGCTGTCAGGTTGTTGTATGTCCCGTCGCCCGTAATAACCGTAATCTCCGTATTGAAAGAACGTTCGATATTTCCCAGGTAATAGATCATTTCGGCCCCGATCGAGAAGTTCTTAAACACCTCCCAGCCCAGACCAGCCTTAATCTGTGTAATACCTCCCTCGCCCACATATTTATACTTCACATCTCCCAGGTTGGCCACGATATTCGGATCGGTCTCGGTCATCTCTACCCGGTAACCCACGTTGCTCAGCGGCGTCACCACAAAACCGAAGCCCAACTTCTTCGCCAACGGAAACTGAATGGCTACGTCCCGTACGTTAAAAGTATTGTAACTATTCTTGGCCACCGAACTTTTGGAATAAAAATTCTGCCCCTCCATTCCGAAATTCAGCAAAAACGAACGCTGTTGAATCACACTGTAAGAAGCCGGATTCAGGTAATTGATCGATATCGGTTCGCGGAAGCCTACGCCCACGCCACCCATCGATCTCAGGTTAGCCGTTCCTGGAGTCGAAAAATCGCCGATCCCGTAAAAAGTGTATGGCGAGAAGGTATTGATACTGCTACTCTGAGCCGCTACAGCCATCGGGAGCAGTAACAACAAGCCTGCAACCGTCCTTTTTATCGCCTTTTCAATCTGCATTATATTCTAAGATTCTGTTTAAACCGTACACCACAAGATCGTAAATTGCAAATATCGGATTTTTTACCTTTTTAGCAAAGAAATTTCCATCTCCTCCTGTAAAAATTATCCGTAAATCTGCATATTCCCGCGAAAAACGCTCGATATACCCCTCTATTTCATAGACTATTCCATTCACAACACCGCTTTCGACCGCCTGTTGCGAGTTTTTCCCGATCAGGGCAACCTGCCCATCAAGCGATCCCATGGGCAGTCGATCGGTATAGTCGTGCAGAGCCTTGAAGCGCGTCGTCGCACCCGGCGAGATGTTTCCACCCAAGAACTCTCCTTGAGCCGTCACGATATCGATCGTGATGGCCGTTCCGAAATCGGCAATCAACACATTCGAACCGGGGTAGAGCGCATTGGCCCCTACGGCAGCGGCAAGCCGATCGCACCCCAGCGTCTGGGGTGTATCGTACAGATTTTTCACCGGCACCGGAACATCGGCTCCGAAACGGATATAACGCCTCACCCGTTTCTTCACGGCTTGTTCCACCTCAAAACAGTTGTCGCGCGAGGAGACGAGAATTGCGGCATCAATAGCAGGATAGGCACGGAACATCGACTCCACGAATGCCGCATCGGGAGTTTCGCTCCGGAAGGTATCTACCACCTGTTCTCGTTCGAATACGGCGGCTTTGGCCAACGTATTCCCTATGTCTATGGCTAAGTTCATATGGTGCAAAGATAGGGATTTTAATCGATTACTTTTTTTTCGGCCGTAATTTTTTCATAAAGATCGTCTAAAACACGATATGCTTTCTCCATATTCTTTATATTTCTAACTGTCAGAGAGAGCTTATTATTGTTCTGACGGAACACAAAATTTTGCTGATGGCTGGTCACATAGCGCAGGATCGCCATGAACAGATCGCCTTTATAATAGCTACTATCCTGATTTGCAATAAATTGCAGAATCATCAGGCCGTTTTTCACCTTTGCCTTCTCAAAACCCAGTCGCATACAAGCGCGACGCAACCGGACTACGTTGAACAACTCGGTTACCGCAGCCGGCAAGGGGCCGAAACGGTCGACCAGCTCCGCTGCAAATTTCTGCAGCCGCTCTTCGTCCGTAATGCCGTCCAACTCGCGGTATAGGCGGATCTTCTCCGTGCTCTGGCTCACGTAATCGTCCGGAATAAAAGCCTCCGTATCGGTTTCGATCTGCGCATCGCTCAGGAAAACCTGCGGCTCGTCGCTCTGCGTCGCTGCTCCCGGGGTCACAAGCCCCTCAGCACGCAACTCCTCCATGGCCTCATTCAGGATCTTCTGGTAGGTCTCGAAGCCGATATCGGCAATGAACCCGCTCTGCTCGGCTCCCAGCAGATTCCCCGCACCGCGAATATCCAGATCCTGCATGGCGATATTGAATCCTGCTCCCAGGTCGGAAAACTCCTCAATGGCACGCAATCGGCGCCGGGCATCGGACGAGAGCATCTCATCGGGCGGCGAGAGCAGATAGCAGAATGCCTTACGGTTCGACCGTCCCACGCGTCCCCGCAACTGATGCAGGTCGCTCAGCCCGAAGTTCTGGGCATTGTTGATAATGATCGTATTGGCATTGGGAATATCTATGCCGTTCTCCACGATGGTCGTCGCCACCAGCACATCGAACTCGCCATAGATGAAATCCATGATCAGTTTCTCCAACTCCTGCGGGTTCATCTGCCCGTGCCCGACCGCCACGCGGGCATCGGGACACACCTTGCGGAGCAGATCGGCAATCTTTTCAATATCCTCCACGCGATTGTGTACGAAATAGACCTGTCCGCCGCGTGCCAGTTCATAATCCACTGCCTCCTTAATGATCTGTTCATCGAACAGGTGCGACTCGGTGACGATCGGCTGGCGATTGGCCGGAGGCGTGCTGATGACCGACAGGTCGCGCGAGCCCATGAGCGAAAATTGCAGCGTCCGCGGAATGGGCGTAGCCGTCAGCGTCAGTGTATCAACGCTCACGCTCATCTGGCGCAGTTTCTCCTTGCTGGCCACACCGAATTTCTGCTCCTCGTCGATAATCAGCAGCCCCAGGTCGTGGAACTTCACCCCTTTGCCCAGAATCTTATGCGTCCCGATCAGGATATCGATCCGACCGGCCTCGAGATCGGCCTGCAACTGTTTCACCTCCTTGGCACTCTTGGCCCGGCTTAGGTGCTCGATCCGCACCGGAAAATCCTTCAGGCGGTCGCTGAAAGTACGGTAATGCTGCAACGACAGGATAGTCGTAGGGACCAGCACCGCCACCTGCTTCGAATCACAAACGGCCTTGAATGCCGCCCGGATCGCCACCTCGGTCTTACCGAATCCCACGTCACCGCACACCAGGCGATCCATCGGCTGCGGGCTTTCCATATCGTGCTTCACCGCCTCGTTGGCCTTCACCTGATCGGGCGTATCCTCGTAGATAAACGATGCCTCCAGTTCATGCTGCAGATATCCGTCCGGCGAGAAAGCATACCCTCCGCTGGCTTTCCGACGGGCATAGAGGGCGATCAACTCACGGGCAATGTCCTTTACGGCCTTCTTCGTAGCAGCCTTCATGCGCTGCCAGGCCCCGGAGCCGAGCTTGTAGATTTTGGGCGGTTCGCTGTCGCGGTCCTTATAGCGCGAGATGCGATGCAGGGCATGCACATTGACCAACAGCACGTCGTTGTCGCGATAGACCAGTTTGATTGCCTCGTGTACGCGGCCGTTCTCAACCGTCTTGACCAAGCCGCCGAAGCGTCCCACGCCGTGATCGATGTGCACCACGTAATCCCCCACCTTGAGGGCATTCAGTTCGGCGATCGTGAGGCTCTCGCTGCGGTCCAGCTCCCGGTTGATCCGGTAGCGATGATAGCGGTCGAAAATCTGGTGGTCGGTATAAAGGCACACCTTCATTTCGTGGCTCACGAACCCCTCGTGGAGCGTCAGCGACAGCGGCGAGAACTCCACATCGCGTACCCCGATCGAATTGAAAATATTACGCAGGCGCTCGATCTGCGCCTTGTTCTCTGAAAGGATATAAGTCCGATACCCGCGCAACATGTTGGCGTGGATATCCTCTGCCAGCAATTCAAATTTCTTATTAAAAGCCGGCTGTGGTACGGTATGGAAATCGACCGTCCGCTCCGGCATGCGCTCCTTGGCCGACGCCTTGCGGAGGAACATGCGGCATGCCGCCGTTTCACGCACGAAGCTCTTGCTACCCGTGACCATATTGTCGATCTGCGACGGCTCCTCCAACTCTTTCAGAATCTTGGTGCGGATGTCATTGAATCGCTGCAGGGTATAGTCCAAGTCGTCCAACCAGTAGGTAGCCTCGCCGGCGAACTGCGCAAAGGAGACCCTATGACCGGCCAACGTGCCGCGTTTCATATCGGGCACGATCTCCACGCTCTGCAGGCGCTCGGTAGAAAGCTGCGAGGCGATCTCGAACGTACGGATCGACTCGATCTCATCACCGAAAAAATCGAGCCGGAACGGCCGGTTCTCCGAATAGGAGAAGACATCGAGTATCCCTCCTCGCACCGAATACTGTCCCGGTTCATAGACGAAGTCCACCCGTTCGAACTCATCGGCCACGAGCGTCTCCTCCAGAAAAGCAATCGACACCTGGTCGCCGATCCGGACCGTGGTCGTACTGCGGCGCAACTGCTCCATCTCCACCACCTTCTCCAGCAGTGCCTCCGGGTAGGTGCACACCACCAGATAGCCCTCCGTGAAGTTCTTGACGGCATTGAGCGTAGCCGTACGCTGTACGATCCCCGACGCATCCTCCTGCCCGTACTGTATGGAGCGTTTATAGCCCGTGGGCAGGAACATCACCCGGTCGCGGTCCAACAGGTTATAAAAATCGTTACACAAATATCCCGCCGCATCCTTATCCTCGGCCACAAAGACATGTACCCCTCCCGTCTCCTCCACCAACGCGGCGGCCATCAACGAAAAAGCCGACCCCGACAGAGCATCCAACTCCGTCGTGAGACAGCTTTCATATCCTTCCCGAACCTGCCCGTAACTCTCCTGTTTCCGGACCAGACCGGTAATCGCAGGTTGCGACATAGAAATATAGCTCGTTTTATATCAGTTCGTTATCTTCCCGGTCGAAGAACTTCACCTCAACAAATCCTTTCGACTGATCGGGGATGACCCGGATCGTACAGTGGTACCTCCGAGCCCATCGCCGCCGGATCGAGAAAAGGCCCTTGGTCAAAAAGGCCGCTACGATCGGATTAGCCATAATCCGTATATTTTTCACCTTCAGATCGTGGACAAAATAAGCGATCTTGTTCTCGATCTGCTGATCGAGCAAAATGGTCGGCGTGATACTTCCCGTTCCGCCACAAGTCGGGCACACTTCGTTCACGTTGGAGATCGCCTCGGGTCGCACGCGCTGACGCGTGATCTGCATCAGTCCGAATTTCGACAACGGCAGCACCGTATGCTTGGCCCGGTCGCCGGCCATCAGCTGCTGCATCTTTTCGTACAGAGCCTGCCGGTTCTCGCCCTTGTGCATATCGATGAAGTCCACCACGATAATGCCGCCCATATCCCGCAGGCGCAACTGACGCGCCAACTCTTCGGCTGCTGCCAGGTTGACATCCATGGCCGTCTGCTCCTGGTCGTCGTCCACCTTGGCCCGGTTGCCGCTGTTGACATCCACCACGTGAAGCGCTTCCGTATGTTCGATAATGAGGTAAGCCCCCTTCTTCAGCGACACATACTTGGCAAACAGGCCCTTGATCTGTTTCGAAATATCAAAATGATCGAATATGGGCACCTTGCCCTTGTAGAGTTTCACGATCTTCTCCTTCTCGGGAGCAATCTGACGGATATATTCCTTAATCTCCTCAAACGTCGACGGATCATCCACATAGATGGCCCCGAACGCCCCATTGAGCAGATCGCGGATAATGGTCGTTGCCCGATTCATCTCGTTCAGAAGCAGAGCAGGCGGGTCCTGCGTGCGGACCTTGTTCAACGCCGTTTCCCACTTCTCCACCAAGGTCCGGATGTCTGCCTCGATATCCGCATCCTGCTTTCCGACAGCCGCCGTACGGATGATCACCCCATAATTCTTGGGCAACGTCGCGTCAACAATCCGTTTCAGACGTTTCCGCTCCTCATTCGAACGGATCTTCTGCGAAATCGAGATCTTGTTCGAGAACGGAATCAGCACCACGTGGCGTCCCGCCAACGATATGTCAGAGGTCAGACGCGGCCCCTTGGTCGAGATGGCCTCCTTGGCGATCTGCACCAGGATAGGCTGCCCGCTGGCGATCACCTCCGAGAGTTTGCCCGTTTTTCCGAGTACGGGATCCAGTTTGATATTTCCGAACTTGGGGGTACGCTTGTTTGAAGCGAGTTTCCCCACCAATTTATGCAACGAGGTGAACTGAGGCCCCAGATCCAAATAGTGTATAAATGCGTCCTTCTCGTAACCGATGTTCACGAATGCGGCATTCAGCCCGGGCATGATCTTTCGCACCTTGCCCAGGTAGATGTCCCCCACCGCGAATCCCGTCTTGCACTTCTCCTTGTTCAGCTCCACCAGCTGCCTGTCTTCCAGAAGCGCAATGGTTATTTCGTTGGACGTTACATTGATAATCAGTTCCTTGTTCATCTATCTAAGAGTATTTTCCAAAATGTAATAAACCTAAAGAACCAAACAGTCCTTTAGGTTTATGGTTTACACTCGGATTAAGAGGCTTGCCTACTTTTTCTTTTTATGCCTGTTCTTTCTGAGGCGTTTTTTGCGTTTGTGGGTAGCCATCTTATGCCCTTTTCTTTTCTTACCGCTTGGCATAACATTATAAATTTTAGTGATTAACGAAAATTACTTGGCGCTCTTCACCTTCGCTGCAAAACTTTTTGCGGGTTTGAAAGCGGGGATGTTATGAGCGGGAATAGTAATCGTGGTATTTTTTTTTTTTTTTCGGGCTACTTTCTGTGCCCGTTTTTTAATGATAAAGCTACCAAAACCGCGAAGATATACGTTGTTCTTGGCAACCATCGATGCTTTTACACTCTCCATAAAAGCTTCAACGATCTGTTGAACTTGTGCTTTCTCAACGCCGGTGCTTTTCGAGATCTCATTTACAATATCAGCCTTTGTCATATCTGTAAGATTTTAATAAGTTTAATCCGCAATCTTTTAGGGATTGCAAATATACATTAATTTATTTAATTAATTTACAACAAGTAGCCATTTTTTTTCATAACCACAATGTCTACTTGCTGTCATGCAGAGCGGTAAGTCCTCTGAATTAACGACATAGCAAAAACTGGCCCAAACAACTCCTTTTGCCAAAATTATTTCAATATCATCTGATTACCAGCATCTTAAAAACACAATATTATCCCTTGCCCACCGTTTATATTATTAGTAAGGCCGGGAATCTCCACAAAGAATTGTTTGCTTTTTGCATGGAACTACGGCATGAAATACCTACTTTTGTTATCGATAACAATCATATTATGAATGGAGCCAAAATCCTGTGGGTCGACGATGAGATCGAACTCCTGAAACCGCACATCCTCTTTCTCCAAGGCAAAGGATACGACGTGGAATCCTGCAACAACGGTTACGATGCCATCGAGATGGCTCGCACCACCCCCTACGATCTGATCATCCTCGACGAGATGATGCCCGGCATGACCGGTCTGGAAACCCTGCCGCAACTGAAAGAGGTGCGGCCCGACACGCCCGTGGTGATGGTCACCAAAAGCGAGGAGGAAAACATCATGGACAAGGCCATCGGCTCGAAAATCGCCGATTACATCCTCAAACCGGTCAACCCCAACCAGGTGCTCCTGTCGATCAAGAAAAATGTCCACCAGCAGCAACTGGTCACCGAACAAACCACGGCCGACTACCGGGCCGAGTTCGGACGTATCTCCTCCTCCCTGGCCGACGCCCACACCTTCGCCGACTGGTGCAACATCTACCGCAAACTGGTGGGCTGGGAGATCGAACTTACGGACTCTACCGACGAAAGCATCAAGGAGATCCTGACCTACCAGAAAAACGAGGCCAATAATGAGTACGGTAAATTTGTCCGTCGCGAATATCTCGACTGGATCAACCACAAAGATGCCGACACACCGGTGATGTCGCACACGCTCATGCGCAACAACATCTTCCCCGTGGTGGAAGCCAACCCCAAAACCACCCTGCTGCTGATCGACAACTTCCGCTACGACCAGTGGCGCAGCATCGGACCGATGTTACGCGGCTGGTACGACGTGGAGAAGGAGGATTTCTACTGCTCGATTCTGCCCACGGCCACGCAATATGCCCGCAATGCCATTTTCGCAGGTCTCATGCCGCTGGCCATCGACAAGCTGATGCCCAAACTGTGGCTCAACGACAACGAAGAGGGTGGAAAAAACCAATACGAGGAAGATTTTCTCCGCCGCCAGCTCCAAAGCACCGGCAAGAACTTCAAAACGACGTTCGACAAACTGGTACGCCCGGAGGCCGGCCGAAAGTTGATCGACAACATCAACAAGATCTACGACGCCGATTTTTCGGTGATCGTCTACAACTTCCTGGACATCCTGTCACACGCCCGGACCGAGACCGAAATCATCCGGGAGCTCACCGAGGATGAGGCCGCTTTCCGCTCGCTCACACGGTCGTGGTTCGAACATTCCGACCTGTTCACACTACTGAAGCTGCTCTCCGAACGGGGCCACACGGTAATCATCACCTCGGACCACGGCACAATCCGCGTGGACAACCCGGTGAAGATCGTGGGCGACCGCGAGACCTCGCCCAACCTCCGTTACAAAACCGGACGCAACCTCAACTACAACGCCAAGGAGATGTTCGTCATCACCAAACCGGAGGAGGCTCAACTGCCCCAGGGCAATCTCACCTCGACCTACGTATTCGCCTACGGACGCGACTTCTTCATCTATCCGAACAACTCCAACCAGTTCATCCGCTACTACCGGAACACGTTCCAGCACGGCGGCATCTCGATGGAGGAGATGATGGTCCCGTTCATCATACTACAACCCAAAAAGTAATAACGATTCCTAATTCTGATATGGAAATTCTCAATGTCGATTCGCTCAGCGACCTGCCCGATGCGGCAGAAAAGATCATCCGCTACTTCCCGAACCACTCCGTCGTGGCATTCTACGGCCCGATGGGCGCCGGCAAAACAACCCTCATCCGGGAAATCTGCCTCCAGATGGGCGTAACGGACAATGTCACCAGTCCGACCTTCGCGCTGGTGAACCAGTACCGCACCCAGGAGGGAGAGCACATCAACCATTTCGACTTCTACCGCATCAACAAACTAGAGGAGGTTTTTGACCTCGGGTACGAAGAGTATTTCGACAGCGGCGACCTCTGCCTGATCGAATGGCCTGAGAAGATCGAGGAGCTACTGCCGGAAAACACCCTTTCGATCCACATCGAACCGGATCTTGACGACGAAGATCGACGGACAATCCGAATCGATGCTTAGATCCTCGGCCGGGAATCGAATCACAGTCCTGAAAACCAGCGAAAATTCTTGAATGTTTTCCGTTTTGCGGAGAATTCATTATATTTATCGGAACTTAAATACCCAATCATGAAGAAACTCTACAAACTATGCCTGCTGGCTCTGGCACTTTCAGGCATGTCAGCCTGCGACAAAGGAGAGGGTGAAGAGGAATGCTCCAGCAGCTCAGGCTATCACATCGTCTACTATTATCACGTCAATTTGGCCGACCAAACGAAACTGAGCGGTCCGGCCTCCCTATACTTCGACTATTCGATCACCTACTACGACGAAAATGGCGACCTGCAAACCGATACGCAGGTGACCCTGCCCTGGGAAAAACATCTGACCGCGAAGACCAAACCCGAAGTCATCGGTGTTACCCGCATCAAAGTCACCGCCAAAAGTAATCTACCCGAATTAGGGCCATACGACCTGGTCGCCATCCATCGCTATCACCAACGGTATATCTACACCGGCACTGGCGTCGAAGACGCAGATTATTTCGACGGCGATCGGGAGAGAAGGCATTTCGGCACCAATTCGGGAGGCAATAAGGAAGCTCTGCTGGGGTGGCTGGACAGCGACTTCCAGTTCACACTGAATCCCAAGTAGTCGCGAGTTCGAATACGTCTCGGGAGGCATCACGACTTCGGCGATGCTTTCCTACAGGTCTCCAATAGGGTCTGGCCAACCTGCTCGAGCGCACAAAACTTCTAACCCATATACGCTTACAAGAATTCTTGTCATCACCCTCAGCATTCTGATTCTCTGGGGACAATTGTCCTCTGCACGGACGTCCAACGACATCTCTCCGACGTCGTCCCGATCGGACTCATTGCGGACCTCCAGCCCTGCCCCCGATGCTTCTCTCAACACCCCGTCAAAGCCCTCCACCCTGGAGGATTATCAACGGCTTTCAGATCAGTTGGACCAAGAGATGCTCGATCTGTCGAAAAAGATTAACAAACTGACCTGGGAGCGATATCTCACAATCTATACGGAAGGCAACAAACCGATCCCCATCTTTGGCTATCAGGGTTTCGATCCTGAGAAGCTGTATGACACGGTTCCTGAACTGGATAGCCTACATACCGACTTTCTAACTATCGAGAAACTATATCTGGCCATGTGTGACAGCGTGCCCGAATACAAGCGACTTCGGGCCGAAAGTGAGAGTCTGATGGCCAAACCGGCCACCAAGCGTCGCACAGAACAGATCGAAAGAAACAAACAGACACGAAGCAACTTGCAAAACTTGTTATTCTCCCAACACCCCTATATAGCAGACACTTACAAAGCACGTCAACAAGCACTGATCGAGCAAAAGGTTGCCATTGTCCGCTTCCTGACCGACTACTTTAACAGCAAAAACGAACTGTTGCCCCTTTCGGAGATCATTCCACACAAGGATCTCTACATAGCCAAGGCTCATCCCGAGATACAAAATCTACAACTCGATTACAACAATCTCGTAAAATTACGTTCCGAGGTCTCCAAGAAAATACAGGAGTTGAAATACGGAAAACCCTATGACAAAACCCCTCAACTGAACAACGAGGTGGTTATCTTCCATTAAAATCTTCCGCAAACCTGCAAGTTCCCATATCAATGGTCTCCTGATCACAACCGAATCAGGCAAATCATTCCCTGCTTCGGGAAGGAAAATTACGCCCTCGGGATTGTGCGACCCTGCTATTGCATACTCAGAACAGCGATCGCAATCACGGCCAGCACGATTCCCAGGTAGTTGAGCCGCGTGAGCCTCTCCCGGAAGAACCATACTCCAACGGCCGTCGACACCACAATCGTCCCCGTGTAATACAGCGGATAGAACAGCGAACCGTCCAATTGGTTCAATCCGTTCAGCACGCCGACCATGCAGACCCAGTTCATGAAGCCGAGCAAGGCGCCCCACCCCAGGTCCCGCACAGTGGGGACGTAACGTTGTTTCACAGAGCGAACGGCATAGCACACCACCCCGGTCGCCGTACTGGCCAGAAACATCGTCCCCATAAAGAGCGGAATAAAACGGAATGCAGGCAGGTCTTGACTTGCAGCATAGTCGTTCAGTGTCACCTTCTGCGCATACTGGACCATCGTATCGCTCGTCCCGTTGAACAGGAACACCGCAACGGGCAGTAGCCATATCCACAAGGTCCGCTTCCCGGCCAACGTATCCGTCAGGGAGGCAGAGCCTTGCGTCCCCGGTTCGACATCGGCCTTCTTATACAGAATCAGGATCATCGCCACGATGACCAGCAACAACATGATGATTTTCAGCAACGTCACCCGTTCATCCAACACCAGGAAGGCAAACAGTACGGGAATCACCATCGCCGAGCGCCCGGCCAGCGTCGTAACCGCCACGCCCGACCGCTGGGCAGAGAGACCATAGATCATGAAGGCCAGCATGAAAACCGCCCCTACGGCCATGGCCATGCCGAACCATGGAGCCTGCACGATCTCCCCAACCGGCATCCGCTGCGGAGCAAACAAAAATGCCAAAACAGCACCTACGAAATAGTTTACCGTGATCCCTACGTAGAGATCGACCCTCTTCCGTTCGAAGAGTTTCAGCAGGATGATCAAGGACGACCAGCCCGCGATTGCCGCCAACAGATAGCCCATAGATGCCTCTTTATGCGTTTGAAATCAGATCATTATTTCAGCTGAAATGTTGCTACGATCGGGTAATGGTCCGAGACATAGGCCCGGCCGCTGAACTCTCTGGTGATCGTCTTGAAGAACAACGGCGTGGCACGCTGATAAAAAATATGGTCGATCGCCGAACCGCCCGGTTTCGCCTTACCCCAGCCGTTGTAGGTAGCCAGGTGATCGGTCATGCGGGCTTTGTCACGTGCCGACGAGAAGGCCTCGAACAAGGGTTCCAACACGGCCGCCGTAGCCGGAGCGTTGAAATCGCCTGTCAGGAATGCCACGTTCCGTCCGGCAATCTTCTGAATCCGCTCGGCCAGCAGTTTGGCTCCCTCCAGGCGGGCTTGTTTGCCCTTATGGTCAAGATGCGTATCGAACAGGAACAGATCGCGCCCCGACGTCCGGTCGTGAAGTTTCACCCATGTGCACATGCGATTGCAAGCCCCATCCCATCCGCGTGACACCTCATCAGGTGTAGCACTGAGCCAGAAGTGACCGCTGTCGAGCAACTCGAAACGCTCCTTACGATAGAATACGGCCATCTGCTCACCTTTACGCCGGCCATCATCACGGCCGATCCCCACCTTACCGTATTCGGTGAGATTCTCTGTCAGATAGTCCGCCTGCATCGGCTGCACCTCCTGCATCCCGATCAGATCCGGAGCCACGAAACGGATCATCTCCAGCGAAAGCTCCTTACGGTGTTCCCAACTGTTGGGGCCATCATCGGCCGTCCCGGTACGGATATTATAAGACATCACGCTGACTACGGCTTTCTTGTCCGCCTTCGCAGCTGCCTGACACTCCACGCTCCCCAACGTCACAAGCACCGCCAGAAGAAGCGTTGCAAACATATTTTTCATATCTATCTATTTTTTATCGTTTTCCAAAGATGCATTCTTAACATACTTGTCAAGCCAAGCAAAGAATTCCCTGTTCCACAGCAACGAATTCTGCGGCTTGAACACCTGGTGAGCTTCATCCTCGAACACCACCAACCGAGCCGGGATACCGCGCACACGAGCCGCCGTGAAAGCCTCCAGGCTCTGTGTGAAGGGAATCCGGTAATCGCGCTCACCGGTGAAGATCAGGATCGGCGTATCCCACTTCTCAACAAACTTGTGAGGCGAGTTGGCATACGAGCGCTGAGCCACGGCATTTGTCTTATCCCAATACGGGCCACCGTAGTCGTTGTTGACAAACCACAACTCCTCCGTTTCCCCATACATGCTGTCGAAGTTAAAGATTCCGCAGTGGGCGATGAAAGCCTTGAAGCGCCGGTCGTGATTCCCGGCCAGGAAGAAGACCGAGTAGCCGCCGTAGCTGGCGCCCACACACCCCAGTCGATTCTGATCGACCCACGGTTCCCGGGCTATATCGTCAATGGCACTCAGGTAGTCTCGAATGTTCTGACCACTGTAATCACCCGAGATCTGATCGAGCCACTCCTGTCCGAAGGAGGGCAGACCGCGTCGGTTCGGAGCAACAACCACATACCCCTGGGCCGCCATCAGCTGCAGGTTCCAGCGATAGCTCCAGAACTGGCTCACCACGCTCTGCGGACCGCCCTGACAATAGAGCAGAGTCGGATAGGTCCGCGTGCTATCGAAATCGGGCGGCAGCACCACCCAAGTCAGCATCTGCTTGCCATCGGTGGTTTCCACCCAGCGTTTGCGGACCTCTCCCATCCGGACATGATCATAGATCTCGGCATTCACATCCGAAAGTTGAGCCAACTCACCTGTCGTCGGATTGACGTCGAACAGTTCGGTCGCCATCGAGAGTTTGGTCACCTCGGCCACGATGCGATCGCCTGCCTTGGAGAAAGCATTGATGTCGTGGTCGCCGGAGGTCACGACCTTCACTTCAGGAGCCACATCAGCAGCCCCCTCGGCCGGATTATAAGGGTTGACATAACCCACGCGGCAAATCTGATGCGTAGCCTCGATCGGGGCGATGAACCACAGCCTATCATTCCCCTCCCATACCACATTGAAAGCATTATAATCGAACCCTTCGGTCAGATCAACCATACTGCCGTCGGCGCTGTTCCACACGAACAGGCGGCATTTGTCCGACTCGTTGCCCGGACGGCGCATGCTGCCAAAAGCGATCTTGCTGTCGTCCGGCGAGAAGACCGGATACTTATCATAGCCCGGCATGGAAGGCATAATCCGCAGGCGCGGGTCGACCGGCTGGTCTCCCTTGCAGATGTTGCGTGTCTGCTTCGAAGCCACGTCATAGAGATAGATATCCGAGTCGGTGCTCACGGCATACTCCGTCCCGGTCAGCTTCTTGCAGGTATAGGCCAACTGCGTCCCGGCATGGTTCCAGGCGATCTCCGCCAGGTCAAAATACGGTGCCATCGGGGCATCCCACGGCTCACCCTCCATGATGTCAACACTCTCGCTCATCGTACCGTCGGCAGCCAGATCCGCCACGAAGATATGCGAATAACTTCCCTCGTCCCAATAATCCCAGTGGCGGGCCATCAGGTCGTCGTACACCCGGGCTTTCGATTGAGGCAGATCGGGCGCCAGATCGGCCGACCGACGTTTCTCCACCTGTACCCGTTTGGTATAGAATGCCTTATCTCCCGTCGGTGCGACTCCGAAACCGTCGATTCCGCCATCAATGCTGGACAACTGCCGCAACCCTGTCCCATCGGACGCGATGCTCCACAACTGCGCATCGCCACTGCGATCGGAGAGGAAATAGAGAGTCTTTCCGTCAGCGCTCCAGCGGGGATTGCTGTCATTGCCGACACCATCGGTCAATCGCACCGGAGCCTGATCGGCCGTCGTAGCCAGATAAAGCGACGTCTGCCCTTTGTTCTCGGCCATATTGTAGCGGGTCACGGCGTACACCACTTTCGTCCCGTCGGGCGAGAGCAACGAACTGCTCACGCGCCCCATTTTCCACATCACCTCGGGCGTCAGGATCCCAGCCTGTTTCTCCTGCTCGGTGAGCGCATTATCAATCTCCATAGTGTTTGCATTTTGCGGCTTCGTATTGCACGAAACCAACACCCCGGCGGCCATCGCCAGCAATCCGAGGCATCGTACTGTTCTCTTCATATAATTCAGGTTTCTTATCTTTTTTGTTCGTTTCTTTGCTATCTTGGGAGCACTCCGGCCTGCCGGAACACCTCGCGGATGGTCTCAAAACTCGTCTCCAGCCGCACCGCTATCTCCGCACGCGGTATCCACTCCACCCGGGTGATACCCTCCTCACGCTGCGGCGTAAGCGGCTGCTCCCCGCCGCCCTGCATGGCATACCAATGCGTACGTTTCAACTCCCAACGGCCGTACATGCGATAGAAATGGAACGTCCGCGCCAGCAAACGTCCGCATCGCACCCCCTGAATGCCGCACTCCTCCTCAACCTCGCGCACGGCACACTGTTCAATCGCCTCGCCGGCCTCCAAATGTCCCTTCGGCAGATCCCATCGCCCGTTGCGAAAGATCATCAGGTAACGCCCGGACTCGTCTTCCACTACGCCTCCAGCCGCCTCAACAGCCGTAAAAAGAGCCGCAAAACGCCGGAAAAGCGCCTCCGGATCAGCGCCTTTTATGCAAAGATACTTGCTATTTTCGAGTTTTTGCAACACCTTTGCAATCTCGAACGGTTCGTCGTCCGCAAGCCACACGGTATCGCACCCGGCCGGGACTTCGTCCGTAAAGGTAATCACTTTATTCTCAAAACAGACACTATACATCGCATTCATATGAAAAACATCAGTCGGGACATTGCCCAATCCCTCCTACAAATTAAGGCAATTAAACTCAGCCCTGCAAATTTTTTTACATGGGCTTCGGGCTGGCACTCGCCCATCTACTGCGATAACCGCACCACGCTCTCCTATCCGGAGGTACGAAAACAAATTTACGAAAGTTTTGCCGAGATCATCACGGCGAAATACCCCGAAGCGGAGATCATCGCCGGGGTTGCCACCGGGGCCATCGCCCACGGCGCTCTCGTGGCCGAGAAGATGGGCAAGCCTTTCATCTATGTCCGTTCGGCACCCAAGACCCATGGGATGACCAACCAGGTCGAAGGGGTCTACCACCTGGGAGCGAAAGTCGTGGTGATCGAGGACCTGGTATCGACAGGCGGCAGTTCGCTCAACGCCGTAGAGGCACTGCGCGGGGCAGGTTGTGAGGTACTGGGAATGGTGGCCATCTTCACCTACGGTTTCCCGACGGCCGAAGAAAACTTCGCCAAGGCCGGTGTCACGCTCGACACGCTGAGCAACTACAACACGATGATCGAACTGGCGGTGGAGGAGGGATACGTCCACGCCGATGAACTGGAGACCCTGAAAGAGTGGCGTAAGGATCCCGCCAACTGGAAAAAATAGCACAAAGATGGAGAAATACGAAAGCAAACAGGTGCAGATCCGACGTCCGGCAGCCTTGATCTATCGGACGCTGTCCGATTTCTCGAACTTCACCCCCATTCTTCAAGACAAGGTGGAGGCGTGGGAGGCAACGGCCGACACTTGTTCGTTCCGCGCCAAGGGCTTCCCCGTGAAGCTCCGCATACTGGAGCGCGAGGAGAACAGTCTGGTGAAGATCATCCCCGACGGAGAGTCGCCTTTTCAGTTCACTTTCTGGCTTCAACTGAAAGAGGTCGCCGAGTGTGACACCCGCATGCGGCTGGTGCTGCACATCGACCTGAACATGATGATGAAGATGATGCTCGGCGGCAAGATCCGCGAGGCGCTTGACCAAATCGCCGATCAGATCGCCACCAGTTTCAACAACGCACCCTATTAGCGGGTCGAATCTCTCTCCAGCGCTGTGGTTTACCCAGTGTGGCAGGCAGAGATAATACAAACCAGAACAAAAATAAAACGGGACGGAGCAGAAAATTAATCACTGACTCCGTCCCGTTTTATTTCATTTCAAACCAAAGGTCTAGAATGTTCCGGATCTCTTTCGATCCAGCCCCGACCCTACCTGTCTACATCCGTTCGGGCACATCGATGCCCAGCAGCTTCATGCCCGTAGCAATGATGCGCGCCACCTCCCGGCACAACTGCAACCGCATGCGGCGCACCGCTTCGTTCTCCTCGCGGAGAATCGAATGGTCGTGGTAATAGCCATTGAACAGTTTGGCCAGTTCATAGACATAGGCCCCGATCATCGCCGGCGAGAAGTTTTCGCCCGCCGCCCGCACGACAGCCGGGAAATCCACCAGTTGCTTGATCAGTTCGATCTCCTCCGGCACGTACTCCACCACCGCTACCTCACCACCACAGTCGATACCTGCTTCAGCGGCCTTGCGCAGGATCGAGCAGATCCGGGCGTGGGTATACTGGATGAAAGGCCCCGTGTTGCCGTTGAAGTCGATCGACTCACGCGGGTCGAACAACATGGTTTTCTTGGGATCGACCTTAAGAATAAAGTACTTCAACGCCCCCAGGCCCACCATGTGGCACACGGCATCGGCTTCCTGCGGCGTACAGCCGTCAAGTTTCCCCAACTCCTGCGACATCTCGCGGGCCGTAGCCACCATATCGTCGATTAGGTCGTCGGCATCGACCACCGTGCCTTCGCGCGACTTCATCTTCCCCTCAGGCAGTTCCACCATGCCGTAGGAAAGGTGGTAGATATGGTCGCTCCAGTCGTAGCCAAGTTTCTTGAGCACCAGTTTCAACACCTGGAAATGGTAATTTTGCTCGTTGCCCACCACGTAGATCATCTCATCGAGGTTATTGTCTGCGAAACGGCGGAATGCCGTTCCCAGGTCCTGTGTCATATAGACCGACGTGCCGTCGCCGCGCAGCAGCAGTTTCTGGTCGAGGCCGTCGGCCGTCAGGTCGATCCACACCGAACCGTCCTCCTTGCGGAAGAAAACACCTTTCTCCAGCCCCTCCTCCACGATATTCTTGCCGAGCAGATAAGTCTGCGACTCGTAGTACACTTTATCAAAGTCGACACCCATCGCCTTATAGGTCTTATCGAACCCTTCGTAGACCCAGCCGTTCATCTTCTCCCACAGGGCGCGCACTTCGGAATCCTTCGCCTCCCACCGGCGCAGCATCTCCTGTGCCTCGCGAATAATCGGAGCCTGATGCTTGGCCTCCTCCTCGCTCATACCCTGCGCCATCAGCGCCTTAATCTCGGCCTTGTAGTGTTTATCGAACTCAACATAGTATTTTCCCACCAGATGGTCGCCCTTCATGCCGCTGCTTTCGGGCGTCTCGCCATTACCATACTTCTGCCAGGCCAGCATGCTCTTGCAGATGTGGATTCCGCGGTCGTTCACCAGGTTCACCTTGATCACCCGGTGACCGTTGGCAGCCAGGATCTGCGACACGGAATACCCCAGCAGGTTGTTGCGGATATGCCCCAAGTGGAGCGGTTTGTTAGTATTGGGCGAGGAGTATTCGACCATGATCGTACGGCCGGTAGAGGGGGCGAAACCGTACTTCGGATCGGCCACGATCTCCGCGAAACGAGCAGCCCAGAAACTGCCGTCGAGCACCAGGTTCAGAAAGCCCTTGATGACATTGTATCCGCGCAGTTCCGGACAATGTTCCACCAGATAGGCTCCGATCTCAGTAGCGGTCTGCTCGGGAGACTTGCGGCTGAGTTTCAACAACGGGAAAACGACCAACGTATAGTCGCCTTCGAACTCCTTACGGGTTTTCTGTATCTGCAACTGACCCTCTGCGACGGGCCCATACAATGCCTCGACACACTCGGAGGCTTTCTGCTGGAGGAATTTCTCGATATTCATTCTATTCAGATTTCTTTCAGGCCCAAAGATACGGATTTCTTTTCGTATTTTCCAGCACCGCCGCCAGCTTTTCTGCCGCCGAGCATCGTGCAGTTCCGTCACTTACGCCTCACGCTCCGGGTCGAGGAATCCGCCAAGTGTGGCACACTCCAGGAAAATCGTTATCTTTGCCTCGGAAATCAACCTGCGCCGTATGAAAATCGCCAATATCGACCTGGGCGACAAGCCCCTCTTCCTGGCTCCCATGGAGGATGTCACCGACCCCTCGTTCCGCTACATGTGCAAGGAGTTCGGGGCCGATATGGTCTACACCGAGTTCATCTCTTCGGACGGGTTGATCCGCGATGCTGCCAAGTCGCGCGCCAAGCTCAACATCTCAGAGGCGGAGCGCCCGGTCGGCATCCAGATCTACGGCCACCTGATCGAACCGATGGTCGAGGCGGCTCGGGTAGCCGAAACGGCTCATCCGGACGTGATCGACATCAATTTCGGCTGCCCGGTCAAGAAGATCGCCGGGCGCGGAGCCGGCAGCGGCATGATGAAGGACATCCCGCTGATGGTCGAGATGACTCGCCGCATCGTGGAGGCTGTCCACACGCCGGTCACGGTCAAAACGCGCCTGGGCTGGGACGACGACCATCGCAATATCGAGGAGATCGCCCTGCGCCTGCAGGATGTCGGCATTGCAGCCCTCACGATCCACGGTCGCACCCGCGCCCAGATGTACCGCGGCGAGGCGGACTGGACGCTGATTGGAGCCGTCAAGAACAACCCCTCGATCCATATCCCGATCATCGGCAACGGCGACATCGACTCTCCGGAGAAGGCCCGGCAGGCGTTCGACCGTTACGGGGTGGACGGCGTGATGATCGGGCGGGCCACCTACGGACGTCCCTGGATCTTCCGCGAGATACGACACTACCTCAATACGGGAGAACTGCAGCCCCAGCCCTCGGTCGTAGAACGGGTCGAGATCGCCAAACGCCATCTGCTCAAGTCCGTGGAGGTCAAAGGTGAAAAGGTTGGGGTACTGGAGATGCGGCGCCACTTGTCCAGCTACTTCAAGGGGCTGCCCGATTTCAAGGCCACGCGGCTGAAATTGGTCACGCTGTTCGACATTCCCGAATTGCTCTCTACGCTCGACTACGTCGCCCAGAACTGGGGCGGGTTTGACTCTACGACACTGACTCCGCCGCCCCTTTCGCACGACCTGTAAGTCCACAACTCGCAACTCCGCCACATATCGGCAGGTAGCGGTTCATTTCCGCTGGCCAGCATTTTATTTTCAATCAGCACAGTCCCTGATCGTCGGAGGAGTCCCTGCCACAGGCATAACTTCCTCTTCTACAAAAAAACGGGGCCGCACTTGGTGCAGCCCCGCTCTCTCTTATAGTATGTTCAGTCGTTACTCCTCTTTCTTGGCATCCGACCAATCCATCGATGCATAACGTTTGTAGGTGTTATAACGCCATTTAGCATTCTCCTCCGAAGCCTTGAACAACTCCTCTGCCTCGGTCGGGAAGGCTTTCAACAGCGACGTATAACGCACCTCCTGACGAATAAACTCCTGGAACTTGCTCCAGTCGGGCTCTTTCGAATCGAGCGTGAAGGGGTTCTTGCCCTGCTCCTCGAGCAGCGGGTTGAAACGCCACAAGTGCCAGTAACCGCAAGCTACGGCCTCTTTGCCTACCGTCTGCGTATGCGTCATACCGCCTTTGATACCGTGGTTGATACACGGTGCATAGGCAATCACCAGCGACGGTCCGGGATATGCCTCAGCCTCCTTCAGTGCGGTGAGCAACTGGTTCTGGTTGCCGCCGATCGAAACCTGTGCCACATAGACATAACCGTAGGTCATGGCAATGGCACCGATATCCTTCTTGCGGATGCGTTTTCCGGCCGATGCGAATTTGGCCACAGCACCGATCGGAGTAGCTTTCGAAGACTGTCCGCCGGTATTGGAGTAAACCTCCGTGTCGACGATCAGGATGTTGACATCCTCGCCCGATGCCAGGACATGGTCCACGCCACCGTAACCGATATCGTATCCCCAGCCGTCGCCACCGATGATCCACTGCGACTTCTTCACGAAGTAACGTTTCAATCCCAGCAACTCCTTGCAGGCGTCGCACCCGCAAACCTCGAGCATCGGGATCAGTTTCTCCGACACGCTCTTGCTGATCTCGGCATTCTTGCGACCGTCGATCCACTCCTTCATCGTAGCTTTCAGCTCGGCCGAGCAGCAGTCGCACGTATCGATAGCCTGCTGCATCTTCATGGCCACCGTATCGCGCAACTTCTCGACTCCCAGGTGCATACCCAGACCGAACTCGGCATTGTCCTCGAACAGCGAGTTAGCCCAGGCCGGACCCTGTCCCTTGCTGTTGGTGCAGTACGGAGTCGAAGGAGCCGAACCACTGTAAATCGACGTACAACCCGTTGCATTGGCCACCATCATGCGGTCGCCGAAGAGCTGGGTAATGGTCTTGATATAAGGCGTTTCACCGCAACCGGCGCAGGCACCCGAGAACTCGAACAACGGCTGCGTAAACTGCAGGCCCTTGACCGTTTTGGTTTTATCCATCACGGTATCCTTGTAACCGACATTCTTGGTGATGTAGTCCCAATTCTTCTGCTGCTCCATCTGAGTCTCGAGCGGCTTCATAGCCAGAGCCTTCGTCGGAGCCGGGCAGACATCCACGCAGTTGTTGCAACCCGTACAGTCGAGCGGGCTGATCTGAATCCGGAACTTATATTCTTTCGTAGCACCGATACCCTGCTTGGTCGGAACACCGGCAGCCTCAGCCTCGGCTTCGGTCAGCAGGAACGGACGGATCACGGCGTGCGGGCAGACATAGGCACACTGGTTACACTGAATACAGTTGTCCACGTTCCACTCCGGCACGTTAACGGCAATACCGCGTTTCTCATAGGCTGCCGTACCGTTATCCCACGTACCGTCCTCACGGCCGGTGAAGGCGCTTACGGGCAGCATGTCGCCCTTCAGGTTGTTGATCGGCTCCACGATATTGCGCACAAAGGCCGGTTTCCCTTCGTCGTGATGCTGAACCGGTTTCTCAACAATGTTTGCCCATTCGGCGGGGACCTCTACTTTCTCCACCTCCTGACCGCCACGGTCAACGGCTGCGTAGTTCATATTGACGATATCCTCGCCCTTCTTGCCGTAGGATTTGTAGATGGCTTTCTTCATCTCCTCCACGGCCTTGTCGAACGGAATCACCTGTGCAATCTTGAAGAAGGCCGACTGCATGATGGTATTCGTCCGGCTTCCCAGACCCAGTTCGGCTGCGATCTTCGTTGCATTGATGATATAGAAGTTGATCTTCTTCTCGGCCAGATACTTCTTCATGTGATCGGGCAGCGACGCCTTGGTCGTCTCGGCATCGTGCACGCTGTTGAGCAGGAACGACCCGCCCTCTTTCAGCCCCTTCAACACATCGTACTTATCCACATACGAAGGCACATGGCATGCCACGAAGTCGGGCGTGGTCACCAGGTAAGGCGACGTGATGGGCTGGTCGCCGAAACGGAGGTGCGAAGAGGTGTAACCGCCCGACTTCTTCGAGTCATACGAGAAGTAAGCCTGGCAGTACTTGTCGGTCGAACCGCCGATGATCTTGATCGAGTTCTTGTTGGCTCCCACCGTACCGTCCGAGCCAAGCCCGAAGAAGAGGGCCTCGAACGTGCCGGGTTTTGCCATCGAGATCTCGGCACCCACGGGCAGCGACTTGAAGGTCACGTCGTCGACAATACCCACCGTAAACTGGTTCTTCGGCTCGTTGGCTGCCAGATTCTCGAACACGGCCAGCATCTGGGCCGGCGTGGTATCTTTCGACGACAGACCGTAACGTCCGCCGATGATGAGCGGTTTGCGGTCGGCCGGAATCTCCTTATTGTTGGCGAAAGCCTCCACTACGTCCAGGTAGAGCGGATCGCCGTTGGCGCCGGGCTCTTTCGTGCGGTCGAGCACGCAGATACGCTTCACGCAGGCCGGAATCACCTCGTTCAGGTACTTCACCGAGAAAGGACGGTAGAGGTGTACGGTCACCAGACCCACCTTTTCGCCCTTGGCGCGCAGGTAGTCGATCGTCTCCTTGATCGTCTCCGTCACCGAACCCATCGCTACGATGATCCGCTCGGCATCCGGCGCTCCGTAATATACAAACGGCTTGTACTCACGTCCGGTGATGCGACTGATCTCTTTCATGGTGTCGGCCACCATGTCGGGCACAGCATCGTAGAAGCGGTTAGCAGCCTCACGCGTCTGGAAATAGATATCCGGATTCTGAGCCGTACCACGTGTTACAGGATTCTCCGGATTCAGTGCGCGGGCACGGAATTCGTCGAGAGCCTTGCGGTCGAGCAGTGCGGTGAGTGCCTCCTCGTCCATCAGTTCGATCTTCTGGATCTCGTGCGAGGTTCGGAAGCCGTCGAAGAAGTGCAGGAACGGCACGCGCGACTTGATGGCAACCAGGTGTGCGACACCGGCCAGGTCCATTACCTCCTGTACGGAGCTGGTGGCCAGCATGGCGAATCCCGTCTGACGGGTAGCCATCACGTCCTGATGGTCTCCGAAGATCGAAAGCGACTGAGCAGCCAGAGCCCGGGCCGATACGTGGAACACGCCCGGCAGCAACTCACCGGCAATCTTATACATATTGGGGATCATCAACAGGAGGCCCTGTGATGCGGTGAACGTCGTGCTGAGCGCACCCGACTGCAACGATCCGTGGAGAGCACCAGCGGCACCGGCCTCGGATTGCATTTCAACAACCTTCACGGTTTCGCCGAAGACGTTTTTACGACCGGCGGCAGCCCACTCGTCGACCAATTCGGCCATGGTGGACGAAGGAGTGATCGGGTAGATGGCAGCCACTTCGCTGAACATGTAAGCGATATGCGCAGCCGCATAGTTCCCGTCACAGGTGATAAATTTCTTTTGTCCCATCTTTCAAAGATTTGCTTTTATTGATATTTATTGATGTTTCAGTTTTTTCGGTTCCACACTATCTCGACTCCGACACGGAAACGAGCATCGCAAAGATACACCAAAATATTGAAACTCTCCCACGGTTCGGATGTTAGTTTTTTCACACAAAACCCGAGAGTCCTTTCCCCCGGCACACTTCCATGACCGCAGCACCAGATCCCGGACAACAAATCTAGGTCCGAGATTCCGTTATTCCGGTTTTTCTCCGTATTTTTGCAGCAGAAGATTGCAAGTGGAATGAAATACGTCAAACGATTACTGCTATACCTTATCATTTTCGGATTCACCTTCTCGGTCAGTTGCGTCATCGTCCTGCGCTTCATTCCCGTCACGATGACGCCGGTCAAGATCACCAAATTCATCGAGAATCTCGGCGAAGAGGGGTTTGCCATCCGTTCGAACTGGGTTCCGCTACACAAGATCAACCCCACGATGATACGAGCCGTGATCGCCACGGAGGACAACTTTTTCCTTTTTCACCATGGCTTTGACATCGACGCCATCAAACAGGCGATCCAACACAACCGACAGGGCAAAACCGTGCGCGGAGCCAGCACGATCAGCCAGCAAACCGCCAAAAACGTCTTCTGCACCACGGCCCGCACCTGGCTCCGCAAAGGGATCGAGAGCTACTACACCATCCTGATCGAACTGCTGTGGAGCAAACGGCGCATCATGGAGGTTTATCTCAATGTGATCGAGACCCGGCCCAATGTCTATGGTGTGGAGGCCACGGCACGACGCTACTACGACACCACGGCCGAAGAACTTAACACCTACGAAGCGGCCATGATCGCCTCGGTGCTGCCCAGCCCGCAGCGACTGAACCTGGCCGCCCCCTCCTCCTACCTGACCCGTCGGGCCGCTACGGTCCGGGGACTGATGAACAAACTGCCGCCGGTGGATTTCGACGACCCCGTCCCGCCGGTCAAAAACAGCCGATACGAATGATCGAATACCAACAACATACGCTCTCGAACGGACTCACGGTGCTGGCTCACCGCGATCCGACCACGCGCATGGCAGCCGTCAACCTGCTCTACCGGGTGGGCTCGCGCAACGAGAATCCCTCACGGACGGGGTTTGCACACCTGTTCGAACACCTCATGTTCCGCGGAACACGCCGCGTACCCGATTTCGACATTCCCGTCCAGCAGGCCTGCGGCGAAAACAATGCCTTCACCACCAACGACTACACAGACTACTACATCACACTCCCCAAGGATAACGTCGAGACGGCCCTCTGGCTCGAGTCGGACCGCATGACCGGTCTGCACATCACACCGACAGCTCTCGAGACCGAGAAGAAGGTGGTGATCGAGGAGTTCAACCAGCGCTATCTGAACCAGCCCTACGGTGACCAGTGGATGCTGCTGCGGGCCCTCGCCTACCGGGTCCACCCCTATCGGTGGGCCACGATCGGGCTTACCCCGGAGCACATCGCTCTGGCAACCCACGAGGAGGTGATGGCATTCTATCACCGCTATTACACTCCATCGAACGCCATTCTCTCCGTGGCGGGCGACATCGCACCGGAACGGGTGTTCGAACTGGCCGAGAAGTGGTTCGGCGGAATCGAGAACACGACCTCGGAACTTACAACCGCCAACGCCATCCCGTTCGAACCACGACAAACCGCTCCACGTCGGGAAGAGGTCCGGCGTCGCGTCCCGGCCGATTCGGTGACGATCGCCTTCAGGATGGGCGGCCGCACAAGCCGCGATTTCTACCTCTGCGACCTGATCTCCGACCTGCTGGCCGGCGGGACTTCGGCCCGCCTCTATCGCCATCTGGTGCAGGAGCAGAAACTCTTCTCGAGCGTCAACGCCTACATCACGGGCGACATCGACCCGGGGCTGTTCATCGCCACGGGACAACTGCTGCCCGGGATCACTCCCGCACAAGGTGAAGAGGCGCTCTGGCAGGAGTTCGAGGCACTGAAACGCACGCCCGTCACAGCCTACGAACTGGAGAAGGTGAAAAACAAGTTCGAGGCCGAGACGCTTTTCGGCGAACTAAACGTCATGAACAAGGCCATGAACCTCGGGTTCTACGAAATGCTGGGTGACCAGTCACTGCTCAACGGCGAAGTAGCGATTTTCCGTTCGATCACGGCCGAGGAGGTGGCCGAAGCCTCCCGCCGCATCTTCCTACCCGACCACAGTTCCACCCTGATTTATCTCGCAGACCATGATCAAGCATAGCCCCCGCCGCCCCTCGATTGTCATTCCGCAACGCATCGACGTACCCCGGTCCGTCAGTCACACGCTGCCCAATGGCGTGCAGCTCCACGTGATCGATTGCACCGAACGCGAGGTAGTACGGATCAGTTTCGTGTTCCGCGCCGGGTCGTCCCTGCAGGAGGTACCCTTCTCTGCGTCGGCGACCGCCAATCTGCTGAGCGAAGGGGCCGAACACTTCACGTCGCAGCAGATCGCCGAACAACTCGATTTCTACGGCTCCTATTACGACGTCTCGCTGGACCGGGACTACGCCGTGGTGACCTTCTGCGCCCTGTCGAAATTTCTGCCCCAGACCCTGGAACTGGCCCGCGAGATCCTACTCCACCCGTCTTTCCCACAGGAGGAGGTAACGACCTACTGCACCAAACGCAAACAACGCCTGGCTGTGGAACGCAGTAAAATATCGGTACAGGCTCGAGAACTCTTCTCTCAACACCTGTTCGGAGCCACGCATCCCTACGGGGTCGTCCATCCTGAGGAGCGTTACGACACGCTGACTCGGAGCGACATCATCGCATTCTACCAACGTCACTACACAGCACCGAACTGCTTCGTGGTCTGCAGCGGGCACGTCGGCCCGGTCGAGGAGGGTCTGATCGCAGCGCTGGCGGCCGACATCCCGCAGGGTGGCGACAATTCACTTCCCCAATTACCGCCCCCGACAGCGGAGCGCTTCGCCTTCGGCCCCTACCCGGATGCCGTACAGTCGGCCATCCGCATGGGACGGGTGCTCTTTCCGCGTCCGCATCCCGATTTCATCGCCATGCAGGTGGCGGCCACCGTCCTGGGTGGTTATTTCGGATCGAGGCTGGTGCAGAACCTGCGAGAGCAGCACGGATACACCTATGGAGCCTTCGCCACGATGGTCAACCTCCAGGAGACCGGCTATCTGGCTATTGCCACCGAAGTGGCTGCCGGAGCAACAGCCGATGCCTTACGGCAGATCTTCACCGAAATAGAGCGTTTGCGCAGAGACCCGGTCCCGGAATCGGAGCTCCGCATGGTGCGGAACATTCTGCTGGGCGAAGTGATGCGCATCCTGGACGGGCCCTTCGGGATTGCAGACGTGACAATCGAGAATATCCAGAACGGAACGGACAACGGCTATCTCGACCGTTTTCTGCACGAAGTACGCGACATCACTCCTGAACGAATCCGGGAGGTAGCCGACCGCTATCTTGCACCGGAAGATTTCACAACGGTCGTAGCCGGAGATGCTGCGCTGCATCCCGACATCGAACCGATACTCCCCAAAAAGTAAAAATCAGAATCTGTGGAAAATTTAACATCTTTCCTCGGCGAAACTATTGCTCGCGCGGGAATATTATCGTAACTTGCCGATAACTTAATGAGCCTAAACTATGTCCTTCACTTTGATCCGCAAGACAATTCTCCTGTCTGGGCTTTGTCTCAGCATGACAGCACTCTTCGCCTCAGCCAAGTCACCCCGAAAAGCACAAAAAATATCAAATCAAACCACCGAGCAAGCCTCAACACCTGCTGCACTGACAGCCGATTCGACGCAGAGTTTCAGCCAACAGTCCCTGACCAGTTTTATCCATTTCTACGAACGAGGCATTCAGGAAAAGCTCTATCTAAAGACCGACAAGCCCTACTATTCGGCAGGGGAGAAACTCTGGTTCCGCGGCTGGCTGGTCAACGCCTCAACCCATACACCGGCCCTCTACTCACGGTTCATCTACGCCGAACTGATCAATGATCGCGATTCACTGATATGCCGGGCCCGCATCCGGGACGACTCGGGAGCCTTTCACAACTGTCTGGAACTGCCGCCCACACTGCCGGCTGGCGACTATACCCTGCGAGCCTACACTCGTTGGATGCGCAACGAAGGAAACGACTTTTTCTTCAGCTGCCCGATCCGGATCGAAAACCCACTGGACGATGCCGTCACTACCACACCCTCCTATCTGCTGAACGACGATAAGACGGTGACAATGAACATTAGCTTCCGCAACAGCATCCAGCAACCTCTGGTAGGCAAGAAAGTTCAATATACGTTATATACCGGCGCCAGGCGACGGAAAGCCACCGCTACAACTGACGACAACGGCTGCGTAGCCCTTAATTTCACACCGGCCCCGGACTCGCTGGGCAATAGCGTCGAACTGCGGATCGACGACGAAACCACCCGATTCCGGCAAATGCTGACCATGCCCTGCTTTTCGCCGGAGTTCGACATACAGTTTTTCCCAGAGGGAGGAGCCCTGCTGGCAGGAGAGGTACAGTCCATCGCCTTCAAGGCCATCGGCACCAATGGGCGGGGAGTCGAGGTGAAAGGGACCATCTTCGGGAATGACCAGCCGGTATGCGATTTCGAGTCGATCCACAAGGGAATGGGGCAGATCGGTTTCACGGTAGAGCCCGGGGTCCATTATTATGCCCAAGTGACCTCGGCCCAAGGCGTCACGCGCCAGGTAGACCTTCCCGAAACGGAAGAGGTGGGATGTCGGCTTCGTGTCACACAAAATGCCAAACAGTTGTTCTATCAGACTACCCCCATAGGCATCGATCCGGAACGGCTCTGTGCAGTGATCCACTCGCGAGGACGGATCGTAGCCGTTAACGAACTGTCGGGGAGCTCCTCCGTACGGTTTATCTCAAAAAGCGAACTGTATCCCGGAATCACTCATATCTGTATTGTCGACAAACCGACACGAGCCATCGTCGCCCAACGCCTTGTCTTCCTCCGTGACACAGAACCGCTAAAGGCCACCTTCACGCCGGACAAAACCAACTACGACCAGCGAGAACGGGTCGACTTGGATATTCTTGTCACCGATGCCGAAGGGAATCCAGTGGCTGGCGATTTCGCCCTTTCGGTGACCGACAGCCAGGTCGTCCAGCCAGATTCTACGAGGAATAACCTGCAAAGCTGGATGTTGCTCGATTCCGACTTAAAAGGCTATATCGAAGATCCTGGGTGGTATTTCCTCCACGACGATTATTTGACAGACAGCAAACTCGATCTGCTGATGATGACACAGGGCTGGGCACGATTCGACATATCCTCCGTTTTGAAAGACGCTTACGGACCCTGTCAATACTTGCCGGAGACCACCCAAAGCGTCTCGGGCCAAGTCAAAGGATTCTTCGGCGGAGCAGCCCGCAAGCCGAAACTGATCATCTATAACTCCAAGACGCATGCACTCGACATGGCCGATCTGGGAGATACAAACCGCTTTACCATCTCGAATCTTGACATACAGGACAGTACAACCCTGATCATCCAGGCTCTCAACCGTCTGGGCGGGACGGGCAGTATCGAGATCGAGATCGATCGGGACACTTTTCCTGCACCACAGCGAATTCCCATCCGAAAAAACTGGCAGGATCTGGCATCAACAACTCCCGAAACATTCATCGACCGATCGAAAATGCGCTATTATTATGAGGGCGGCATGCGAGTCTTCAATATCGAAAGCGTCGTAGTGAAAGCCCCCGTTGAAGCTAAACAGTACACCTCTTACGGGGTCACACCAACACGCACCCTCGAAGGTGAAGCTCTCGAACGGTATAACCATTCGAATATTTACACAGCCATATCTATGCTGCCGGGCGTGAGAGCATCCAATTCAGGCTCCATCTCGATCCGGGGCAGCCAATATCCTCCGGCCATCATATTGGACGACATGCCTATCTCGCTCGAGGAATTGGACATGATACCTATGCAGGACATCGACGGCATCGCCCTATTTTCCGGCCCCGAGGCAGCGATTTTTGGCTTGGGAGCTGCCGGTGGCGTGATCGCCATCCGCACAAAAACCGGGGATAGTACTCCTCGTTCATCCGCTCCATCACCCTCTATTGCCAAACTTTCGGACATTGGATACAAACAGCCCAAGGCATTCTATCAACCCAAATACGAAATAGATTCGATCCTGAACAACCAAACTCCGGACATGCGATCCACTATTGCCTGGGAGCCCGTCGTGCGGACCGACTCAACCGGCCATGCACACGTATCTTTCTATACGGCGGATTACCAGACTCCTTACGATCTATCGCTGGAAGGGATGACCTCCGATGGCCGGATCTGTACGACGCTGCAACGATGGAATCACGCAACACGCAAAGAGGAATAGCAAACTACAAGGCATAAGAATTCCAGACAATGTCGGGATGCTATCTCGCAATAAAAAAGGAGGAGGGAACGTGATTCGTTCCCTCCTCCTTTTTAGCTTATCTTCGCCCAAACGTACTAACGTTTGCCGTCGACTATTGAATTATATTCATCCAAAGATCCGACAACCAGATTATTGTAATCACGCACACCTGTTCCGGCCGGAATCAGATGGCCGCAAATTACATTCTCTTTCAAATTAGCCAGCGGATCGACTTTCGCATTGATCGCAGCTTCGTTCAACACCTTGGTCGTCTCCTGGAACGAAGCGGCCGAAATAAAGCTGCTGGTCTGCAAGGCTGCCCGCGTGATACCTTGAAGCACCTGGTTACCCGTTGCCGGGATAACATCCCGTACCTGCACCTGTTTCATATCCTTACGTTTCAGGATCGAATTCTCATCGCGCAGTTTCCGCACGGAGATGATCTCGCCGGCCTGTACGTTCTGCGAATCACCCGGGTCGGTCACAACCACCTTGTCGTAGAGTTCGTCGTTCACGTCGATGAATTCCCACTTGTCCACGACCTGTTCCTCCAGGAAGCGCGTATCGCCCGGATCCTGAATCTGCACTTTGTTCATCATCTGGCGAACGATCACCTCGAAGTGCTTGTCGTTGATCTTCACACCCTGCATACGGTACACTTCCTGCACCTCGTTGACGATGTACTCTTGAACCTTCGTCGGACCCAGAATATTCAGAATATCGGTCGGAGTGATCGACCCGTCAGAGAGCGGCATGCCCGCCTTCACGTAGTCGTTCTCCTGTACCAGAATCTGGCGCGACAGCGGTACGAGATATTTCTTCACGTCGCCGCCACGCGAGGTGACCACAATCTCACGGTTACCACGTTTGATCTTGCCGAACGAGATTTCGCCGTCGATCTCCGACACAATAGCCGGGTTGGACGGGTTACGGGCCTCGAACAACTCCGTAACACGCGGAAGACCTCCCGTGATATCGCCAGCCTTACCTACGGCACGCGGAATCTTGATCAGCGTATCGCCAGCCTTGATCTTGGCATTCTCCTTCACTACGATGTGGGCGCCCACAGGCAGGTTGTACTGTTTCTGCTCCAGCCCCGTCTTGTCGAGAATCTTGATGACAGGGTTCTTGTTCTTGTCCCTCGACTCGATGATCACCTTCTCGCGCAGACCGGTCTGCTCATCGAATTCATCACGATAGGTAACGCCCTCGATCACATTCTCGAATCCGATCTTACCCTCGAACTCAGAGATGATCACGGCATTGTAGGGATCCCACTCGCAGACCAGATCGCCCTTCTTCACCATGTCGCCATCGCTCATATAAAGAATCGAACCGTACGGCAGGTTGTGCGTATAGAGCGTAATGCCGGTATGTATGTCCACGATCCGGATTTCGGACAGACGGCTGATTACCACCTTGATCTCCTGTCCGGCTTCGTTCTTGGTCTGTACCGTCCGCAGGTCGTCGATCTCCAGTTTACCGTCGTAACGTGCCACCACACTCGAATCGACAGCCACGCCACCGGCTACACCACCGACGTGGAACGTACGCAGGGTCAGCTGCGTACCCGGCTCACCGATACTCTGGGCGGCAATCACACCGACCACTTCACCCTTCTGTACCATGCGGCCCGTAGCCAGGTTACGGCCGTAGCACTTCGCGCAGACGCCATTCCGCGACTCGCACGTGAGCACCGAACGGATATCCACCTGTTCGATCGGAGATTTTTCGATGATTTCAGCCTTCTCTTCGGTGATCTCCTCTCCGGCTGCTACGATCAACTCACCCGTCAGCGGATGGTACACATCCTGTACCGCCGTACGGCCCAGGATTCGTTCGTAGAGCGTCTGCACCACATCCTCGTTACGTTTGATCGCCGTAGCCGTCAATCCACGCAGCGTACCGCAGTCCTCCTCCGTGATGATCACGTCGTTGGCTACGTCCACCAGACGACGGGTCAGATAACCGGCATCGGCCGTCTTCAAGGCCGTATCGGCCAGACCCTTACGGGCACCATGCGTCGAAATGAAGTACTCCAACACCGAAAGACCCTCCTTGAAGTTCGACAGAATCGGGTTCTCGATGACCTGACCGCCCTCGGCGCCGCTCTTCTGCGGCTTGGCCATCAGACCACGCATACCCGACAACTGACGAATCTGCTCCTTCGAACCACGGGCCCCGGAGTCAAGCATCATGTAAACCGGGTTGAATCCATCCTGATCGGCGATCAGATGGTCAAGCACCGCCTTGGTCAGCTTGGTATTGATATTGGTCCAGATATCGATAATCTGGTTATAACGTTCATTGTTGGTGATCAATCCGGCGTTGTAGCTCTCCATCACCTCGTCTACGCGATCGTAACCCTCCTGTACGAGTTTCTCCTTCTCGTCGGGGATCAACACGGCATCGAGGTTGAACGACAGACCACCCTGGAAGGCCATCCGGTATCCCAAGTTCTTGATGTCGTCCAGGAAGTCGGCAGCTTTGTCGGCACCGGCACGCTTCATCACCACGCCAATAATATCACGCAACGACTTCTTGGTCAGCAGTGTATTAATATACCCAACCTCTTTCGGAACCACCTGGTTGAACAGGATACGTCCCACCGTCGTTTCAACCAGTTCGCGTTTAAAGGTCCCATCCTCGGCCATCACATTATCGATCATCACCTTCACCTTGGCGTGCAGATCGGCGCGACCCTCGTTGTAAGCGATGATAGCCTCCTCCGGGCCATAGAAGGTAAACCCTTCTCCCTTAACACCTTTCCGAGGTTTGGTAATGTAATACAGACCGAGTACCATGTCCTGCGAAGGCACCGTAATCGGGGCTCCATTGGCCGGGTTCAGAATGTTGTGCGATCCCAGCATCAGGATCTGTGCCTCCAGAATGGCGGCATTGCCCAGCGGCAGGTGAACGGCCATCTGGTCGCCGTCGAAGTCGGCGTTGAAGGCCGTACAAGCCAGCGGGTGCAACTGCATAGCCTTGCCCTCGATCAATTTGGGCTGGAAGGCCTGGATACCCAGACGGTGAAGCGTCGGGGCACGGTTCATCAGCACCGGATGGCCCTTGATGACGTTCTCCAGAATATCCCAAATCACCGGATCCTTGCGGTCGATGATCTTCTTGGCCGATTTCACGGTCTTTACGATTCCGCGCTCGATCAGTTTCCGGATAATGAACGGCTTGTAAAGCTCGGCCGCCATGTCTTTCGGAATACCCATCTCGTGCATCCGCAACTCCGGACCTACCACGATTACCGAACGTGCCGAATAGTCCACACGTTTACCCAACAGGTTCTGACGGAACCGACCTTGTTTACCCTTGAGGCTGTCGCTGAGCGACTTCAACGGCCGGTTGCTCTCCGTCTTCACGGCATTGCTCTTGCGCGAGTTATCAAACAGGCTGTCCACGGCTTCCTGCAACATACGCTTCTCGTTGCGCAGGATCACTTCCGGAGCCTTGATCTCGATCAGTCGTTTCAGACGGTTATTGCGAATAATCACCCGACGATACAGATCGTTCAGGTCGGAGGTTGCAAAACGACCGCCATCCAGCGGAACCAACGGACGCAACTCGGGCGGAATCACCGGGATCACCTTGAGCACCATCCACTCCGGTTTGTTGACATCCTTCGAGGCGCGGAACGACTCCACGATGTGCAACCGTTTCAAAGCCTCGGCCTTACGCTGCTGTGACGTCTCCGTATTGGCCTTGTGCCGCAACGAGAACGACAGTGCATCCAGATCCACCTTCTGCAACAACGTGTAGATCGCCTCGGCACCCATCTGGGCCACAAACTTCTCCGGATCGTTATCATCCAACTGTGCATTTCCCTTCGGAAGGGCTGCCAGAACGTCCAGATACTCCTTCTCGGTCAGCAGATCCAGATCGGCCACACCGTTTGCTGCGGCTGCTCCGGCCTGGATTACCACGTAACGCTCATAGTAGATGATCGCCTCGAGCTTCTTGGAAGGAATTCCCAGCAGGTAGCCGATCTTCGAGGGCAGCGACCGGAAGTACCAGATATGAACCACCGGAACCACCAGCGAAATATGTCCCATCCGTTCGCGACGGACCTTCTTCTCGGTCACCTCCACACCGCAGCGGTCGCACACGATCCCTTTGTAACGGATCCGTTTATACTTACCGCAGTGGCACTCATAGTCTTTCACGGGACCGAAAATCCGCTCGCAGAACAAACCGTCCCGTTCGGGCTTATAGGTACGATAGTTAATCGTCTCGGGTTTCAGCACCTCACCGCTCGAATTCTCCAGAATCTCCTCCGGGGAGGCCAGTCCGATCGAAATCTTGCTGAAATTGGCGCTTTTATTATCTTTTGTGAATGACATATCTTATCCTTATTATTTTATCATCTTACTAAACCCATCCTATTCCAGCTTCACGCTCAGTGCCAGACCCCGCAACTCATGCAGCAACACGTTGAGCGATTCCGGAATCCCCGCAGGCGGCAGGTTGTCGCCTTTGACGATCGCTTCGTAGGCTTTGGCACGGCCCATCACATCGTCCGACTTGATGGTCAGGATCTCCTGCAGAATGTTCGAGGCTCCGAATGCTTCCAGAGCCCAAACCTCCATCTCTCCGAAACGCTGACCTCCGAACTGAGCCTTACCACCCAGCGGCTGTTGCGTGATGAGCGAATAGGGACCTATCGAACGGGCATGCATCTTGTCGTCGATCATGTGACCCAGCTTCAGCATGTAGATCACACCCACCGTAGCCGGCTGGTGGAACTTCTCGCCCGTACCCCCGTCATACAGATAGGTACGTCCGCTGCGCGGAACTCCTGCCTTGGCCGTGTACTCATTGATCTCCTCGAGCGAAGCGCCGTCAAAGATCGGGGTCGCAAACTTCAGTCCCAACTCCTTACCGGCCCAACCGAGCACCGTCTCATAAATCTGGCCCAAGTTCATACGCGAAGGCACACCCAGCGGGTTCAGCACGATATCCACAATCGAGCCATCTTCCAGGAACGGCATATCCTCGTCACGCACGATCTTAGCCACGATACCCTTGTTACCGTGACGACCGGCCATCTTGTCTCCCACCTTCAGCTTACGCTTCTTGGCGATATAGACCTTGGCCAATTGGATGATACCGGCCGGGAGCTCGTCACCATTGGTGATATTGTACTTCTCACGCTTGATGCGGGCATCACACTCTTTCCACTTGATCGTATAATTGTTAACAGCCTGCTCGATCAGGTAGTTCAGATGGTCGTCATCCGTCCATTTCTCGGTGCTGAGATTCATGTAGTCAATCTCACCCAGCATCTTCTGGCTGAACTTCGTCCCCTTGGCATACAATTCTGCGCCGAAGTAGTCGCTGATACCCGTTGTCGTCTTGTCCTTGAGAACCGTCCACAATTTCTGCACAAGCAGGTTCTTCAAGTCACCGGTCTCCTTGGCAAACTCCTCGTCCAACTTGTCGAGTTGTGCCTTTTCAGCCTGTTTTCCTTTCTTGGAATCCTTGTTGGCACGCGAGAACAGATCGCGGTTGATAATCACACCATAGAGCGACGGCTGTGCCTTGAGCGAAGCATCCTTCACATCACCGGCCTTGTCACCGAAGATGGCGCGCAACAGTTTCTCCTCAGGCGACGGATCGCTCTCGCCCTTAGGCGTGATCTTTCCGATCAGGATGTCGCCCGGTTTGACATTGGCGCCGATACGGATGATACCGTTCTCGTCCAGGTCTTTGGTTGCATCCTCGCTCACGTTCGGAATATCGGCCGTCAACTCCTCCACACCGCGTTTGGTGTCGCGCACCTCCATGATGTACTCGTCGACATGAACCGACGTAAAGATATCCTCCCGCACAATACGCTCCGAGATCACGATAGCATCCTCGAAGTTGTACCCTTTCCAGGGCATGAAGGCCACCTTCAGGTTCCGACCGATGGCCAACTCGCCGTTCTGGGTCGAATACCCTTCGGTCAGGATCTGACCCTTGGTTACCTTCTCCCCTGCCATAACGATCGGCTTGAGGGTGATCGAAGTATTCTGGTTGGTCTTGCGGTAACGCGGCAGTTTGTAGACCGTCACCTCCGGATCGAAGCTAACCAGGGCCTCATCGGGCGTACGTTCATATTTGATATGGATCTCACTGGCATCGGCAAACACACACTCGCCATCCTTCTCGGCTACGATCTGGATGCGGCTGTCACCGATCATATCCTTCTCCAGGCCGGTCCCCACGATCGGGGCCTCGCACGTGATCAACGGCACGGCCTGACGCATCATGTTCGATCCCATCAGAGCACGGTTGGCATCATCATGCTCCAGGAAGGGGATCAGACTGGCGGCAATCGACGCAATCTGGTTCGGAGCCACGTCCATATAACTTACCTCATCCGCCGTTGCGGTCGGGAAGTCGGCCTCGGCACGCGCCTTGATCCGGTCCGGATTGAGGAAGTTCCCCTTGTCGTCAATGGGCACGTTGGCCTGTGCGATCACATGACCCTCTTCCTCCTCTGCACTGAGGTAGACAATATGACTGTTGTCCAGATCCACCTTACCATCCTTCACGGGACGATACGGCGTTTCGATAAATCCCATGTCACTGATCTTCGCATACACGCACAGCGACGAGATCAGACCGATATTCGGACCTTCCGGCGTTTCAATCGGGCAGAGACGGCCATAGTGCGTATAGTGTACGTCTCGCACCTCGAATCCGGCGCGCTCACGCGACAGACCGCCAGGTCCCAGGGCCGACAGACGACGTTTGTGCGTCATCTCCGCCAGCGGGTTGGTCTGATCCATGAACTGCGACAACTGGTTGGTGCCGAAGAACGAGTTGATCACGCTCGACAATGTCTTGGCGTTGATCAGATCCACCGGCGTAAACACCTCGTTGTCACGCACGTTCATCCGCTCGCGGATCGTACGTGCCATACGCACGAACCCTACACTGAACTGGTTGGCCAACTGCTCGCCCACCGTGCGTACACGACGGTTGCTCAAGTGGTCGATATCGTCCACGTCGGCCTTCGAGTTGATCAACTGGATCAGATACTTGATAATGGCGATCACATCCTCCTTGGTCAGAATGCGCGTCGCAGGGTCGATATCCAGCCCCAGCTTCTTGTTGATCCGGAAACGACCTACATCGCCCAAGTCATACCGTTTGTCCGAGAAGAACAACTTGTCGATCACATCACGAGCCGTAGCCTCATCGGGTGGCTCGGAGTTACGCAACTGACGGTAGATATACACCACAGCCTCTTTCTCGGAGTTGCAGGGGTCTTTCTGCAACGTATTATATACAATAGAGAAGTCGGTACCGTTCTGATTCTCCTTATGCAGCAGAATGCTCTTGGCACCGCTTTCGATGATTTCGTCGATATGTTCCTTCTCGAGCACCGTCTCACGGTCAATGATGACCTCGTTTCGCTCGATGGAAACCACCTCGCCGGTATCCTCGTCCACAAAGTCCTCCACCCATGTCTTCAAAACACGGGCTGCCAACTTACGGCCCACGGCCTTGTTCAGCGTAGACTTCGAAACCTTCACCTCGTCGGCCAGATCGAAGATCTCCAGAATCTGGCTGTCGCTCTCGAAACCGATCGCACGCAACAGGGTGGTTACCGGTAATTTCTTTTTACGGTCGATGTAAGCGTACATCACATTGTTGATGTCCGTCGCAAACTCGATCCAGGATCCTTTGAAGGGAATGATACGGCCCGAATAGAGTTTCGTGCCGTTCGTGTGCATGCTCTGGCCGAAGAATACACCCGGCGAGCGGTGCAACTGCGATACGATCACACGCTCGGCTCCGTTGATTACAAACGTCCCGCGCGGCGTCATATAGGGAATCGTCCCGAAGTACACGTCCTGCACCACGGTGTCGAAATCCTCGTGTTCGGAATCGGTGCAGTACAGTTTTAACTTTGCTTTCAACGGCACACTATACGTCAACCCTCGCTCCAAACACTCATCAATCGAGTAACGGGGTGGGTCAATATAGTAGTCGATAAATTCCAGAACGAAATTATTCCGGGTGTCCGTGATCGGAAAATTCTCCATGAAAACCTTGTAGAGCCCCTCGTTCTTGCGGTTCTCTGCGGTGGTGTCCAATTGGAAGAAATCCTGAAATGATTTGAGCTGTACCTCCAGGAAATCGGGATAAGGCATCCGGTTCTTTACCGTGGAGAAGCTGATTCTTTGATTATTCGTATTTGAGGACATCGTATCCAAATGAATTATAGTTGAAGTGGTTGGGTAGAGCTATTCCACGACCTCACGGCGGGAACACTCCCTGCGCCCGTCTCCCGGCGCACGGTTGAAAGTAGGTGATTACTCCCTGTGATGCAGAATCCTCCGTTGGGTATACAACATTGCTGCTCCGATACCCTACCTTTCTCCGGATTCATCCGCGATCATCTTAAAGAACAATTGCCATCCCGGCTTCTGGGCACACTCCGACAGACCCAACTCCGACCCTGCCGCACTACCCTTCACCGTCTTCGACTCCCATGCAGCATTGTATCTCTACCTCATCCATGCGACACAACCTGCATGACCGAAACTGGCACTCTCGCTGTTAGACGAGAAAAGGCATAGAGCCTATATACATAGGCTCTACACCTGGTATCTTTGAATTATAAGTATTTACTACTTAACTTCAACTTCAGCGCCTGCTTCTTCGAGTTGAGCTTTGATCGATTCAGCCTCTTCTTTAGCTACGCCTTCTTTCACAGCTTTGGGAGCTCCGTCAACGATATCCTTAGCCTCTTTCAATCCCAGGCCGGTGATATCCTTAACGACTTTCACTACCTGAAGTTTTGCCTGGCCGGCAGCTTTCAGGATCACGTCGAACGAGGTCTTCTCCTCAGCAGCGGCTGCACCACCGGCTGCGGGAGCTGCGGCAACTGCAACTGCAGCGGCTGCGGGTTCGATACCATACTCTTCTTTCAGGATGTTAGCCAATTCGCTTACTTCTTTAACCGTCAAGTTTACCAACTCCTCAGCTAATTTTTTTACATCTGCCATTGTTATAGGTTTTTTTAAATGTTTTACAAAAAATGGGTTTGTTTGGTTTGTTGTGGGGATCATTCCGCCTCTTTCCTCTCGGGGATCCATAAAACGCGGCCCCCGGAAACAAGACTATGCGCCCCGCTCTTCGAGTGCTTTTACGACGCCTGCAATCTTCTGTCCTGCAGCTCCCTGCAAAGCCGAAATAACGTTCTTGGCCGGAGACTGAAGCAACGAGATAACATCGCCGATAAGTTCCTCTTTGCTTTTGATATTAGACAGGCTCTCCAACATCTCGTCGCCTACATAGACGCACTCCTCCACGTAAGCTGCTTTCAAGATGGGTTTCGGGCTGTTCTTCCGAAACTCCTTGATCAGCACCGCAGGGGTCTTGCCCGTATGCGAGAACATGATTGACGAAGATCCTTTCAACACGTCGGCCAACTGGGCATCCGCCTCACCGTTCTTCTCCAACGCCTTCTCGAACAGCGTATTCTTCACCATCACCAGGCTCACTTCCTTCTCGAAGCACATGCGACGGAGTTTAGCGGTCTGTTCTGCGTTCAGTTCCGAAATATCGGTGATATAAAAATGGGGATATACCTTGAGTTGCTCGGCTAAGCTATTGATAATAGTTGTTTTCTCTTCCCTTGTCATGGTTTTCAGTTTTATTTGGTTTCAACCGATTTGGGATCTACCTGCAAGCCGGGGCTCATGGTCGACGAAAGATAGATACTCAGCATGTAAGTACCCTTAGCAGTAGTAGGTTTCAGCTTCTGGATCATGCCGATAAACTCTTTGGCATTCTCCTCGATCTGCTGCGGAGTGAACGACACCTTACCGATCGACGAGTGAACGATACCGAACTTGTCCACCTTGAAGTCGATCTTACCGGCTTTCACCTCTTTTACAGCTTTGCCTACTTCCATAGTCACCGTACCCGTTTTGGGGTTCGGCATCAAGCCGCGGGGTCCCAGAATACGGCCCAGCGCACCAACCTTACCCATGACGTTCGGCGTAGTAATGATCACATCCACGTCGGTCCAACCGCCTTTGATCTTCTCGACATATTCGTCCAGACCTACGTAGTCGGCTCCGGCTTCCTTGGCTTCGGTCTCCTTGTCGGGAGTACAAAGCACCAGCACGCGCACCTGTTTGCCCGTACCATGAGGCAGCGTCACAACGCCCCGGACCATCTGATTGGCTTTCCGAGGGTCGACACCCAGACGAACATCCAGATCCACTGATGCATCGAACTTCGTATAGGTGATATCCTTCAAAAGAGCCGCCGCTTCGCTGAGCTTGTACACCTTGCCGGCTTCAACCTTAGCGAGAGCTATTTTTTGATTTTTGGTCAGCTTACTCATTTTCGTCCGTAATTTTTTACTTACAATTCAGGAAATTCACCTACGACATTAATGCCCATGCTACGTGCCGTTCCGGCAACCATATGCATAGCAGACTCAATCGTAAAGCAGTTCATGTCAGGCATCTTGTCCTGAGCGATCGCTTTAACCTGATCCCACGTCACCTGACCGACTTTCGTGCGGTTCGGCTCGGCAGAAGCGGTCTTCACGCCGGCTGCTTCTTTGAGCTGTATGGCGATAGGCGGCTGTTTGACTACAAAATCAAACGACTTGTCGCTGTAAACTGTAATAATTACGGGCAACACCTTGCCGGCCTTATCCTGCGTCCTCGCATTGAACTGCTTGCAGAAGTCCATGATATTGACGCCCTTGGAGCCCAGTGCAGGTCCTACGGGAGGCGAAGGATTTGCGGCACCACCTTTGATCTGCAATTTAATAAATGCAGCAATCTCTTTTGCCATAATTTTCCTTTCGTTAATTATTCTTTTTCAACTTGCATAAAGCTCAACTCCATTGGAGTCTTGCGCCCGAATATCTTCACGGAAACCGTCAGTTTCTTCCGATCGTTGTCGACAGCCTCGATCGTCCCCTCGAAACTCGAGAACGGACCATCGGTAACTTTCACCGTCTCTCCAACAAAGAAAGGAACTTCGTTTTCCTCTTCGCTAACGCTCATTTCGTCGACACGGCCCAAGATGCGGCTAACCTCCTGAGGGCGGAGGGGTGTCGCCTGCAACTGTTTACCGGCCTCTTTCGTGTCGCCGAGGAAGCCCAGTACGTTAGGAACATTACGAAGTATAAACGGAATTTCTCCTACAAACGCAGCCTCAATCAAAACATAACCGGGATACGATACCTTCTCCTTGCTAATCTTCTTGCCGTTGCGGATCGAATAGACCTTTTCGGTCGGAATCAGCACCTGCGAGACATACTCCTCCAGGTGACGGTGTCGAATTTCGCTTTCGATGTACTCCTTCACCTTTTTTTCCTTCCCGCCGATGGCTCGCACCACATACCACTGCTTTTGCTCTTTCTCGCTCATCGCTTCTTACGGATTAAATGAATTAGTAGAGCAACCGGTAGATGAATTTCATGATGTTCTCAAAGCTCAGGTCCATCGCCAGAATTACCAGGGCAAACAGCAGGGAAGCAACCATAACAACTATTGCCGAGTTCTGTAATTCGCCGAAAGTAGGCCATGTCACTTTTTGAACCAGCTCCGCGTAAGAGTTTTTTACATAATTTACCAGTCTCATATCTTGTGTAAATTTTGCACGAGTGGAGAGATTCGAACTCCCATCAACGGTTTTGGAGACCGCTATTCTACCCTTGAACTACACTCGTAAAAAGAAAGGGAGCCTTCACAAGAGCTATTGCTCCCTTTCCGTTATCTGATCTCAACTCCACCAACTTCTCAGCGAAGTCTTGATTTACTAGTCGAGAATCTCGGTGATCTGACCGGCACCTACCGTACGACCGCCCTCGCGGATTGCGAAACGCAGACCTACGTTCAGAGCCACAGCGTAGATCAACTCTACGGTGATGGTTACGTTGTCGCCCGGCATTACCATATCTACGCCTTCCGGCAGACTTACCTCACCGGTAACGTCCATCGTACGGATGTAGAACTGAGGACGATATTTGTTGTGGAACGGAGTGTGACGACCACCTTCCTCTTTCTTCAGGATATAAACCTCTGCTTTGAACTTCGTGTGAGGATGTACCGAACCCGGTTTAGCGACTACCATACCACGTTTAACATCCTTCTTGTCGATACCACGCATCAGCAGACCTACGTTGTCACCAGCCTCGCCCTCATCGAGCAACTTGCGGAACATCTCCACGCCGGTGCAGGTCGAGCTCAGCGTCTCGCCGATACCGATAATCTCAACGGGATCACCTACATGGATCACACCCGTCTCGATACGACCCGTCAGCACGGTACCACGACCGGTGATCGAGAAGACGTCCTCAACAGGCATCAAGAACGGTTTCTCATTGTCACGCGTAGGAATCGGAATATAGGTATCTACAGCGTCCATCAGCTCGATAACCTTCTGCTCCCACTGGGGTTCGCCGTTCAGGGCACCCAGAGCGGATCCGCGGATGATCGGAGCGTTGTCGCCGTCGAAGTTATATTTGTTGAGCAGGTCACGAACCTCCATCTCAACGAGGTCGAGCATCTCGGGATCGTCAACCATATCGCACTTGTTCAGGAACACAACAATACGCGGTACGTTCACCTGACGAGCCAACAGAACGTGCTCGTTGGTCTGAGGCATAGGACCGTCGGTTGCAGCAACTACCAGAATGGCACCATCCATCTGAGCGGCACCCGTTACCATGTTCTTCACATAGTCGGCGTGTCCCGGGCAGTCTACGTGTGCGTAGTGACGGTTGGCAGTCTGGTACTCTACGTGAGCGGTGTTGATCGTGATACCACGCTCTTTTTCCTCGGGAGCGTTGTCGATCGAGTCGAAGGAACGGAGTTCAGAAAGACCCTGTTTTGCAAGTACAGTGGTAATTGCAGCGGTAAGAGTCGTTTTACCGTGGTCAACGTGTCCGATGGTACCGATGTTTACGTGCGGTTTGGACCTGTCAAATTTTTCTTTTGCCATAATCTGAAAGTATTTAGAATTAATTCTGTTTAAATTAAACTACGCGCCTAATTCTCTTTTTTCTTCTTTCCTAGAGCGGAAGACGAGGCTCAAACTCGCGACCCTCAGCTTGGAAGGCTGATGCTCTATCAACTGAGCTACTTCCGCAAAACTGGTGGGAGAAGATGGATTCGAACCACCGAAGACATACGTCAGCAGATTTACAGTCTGCCCCATTTGGCCACTCTGGTATTCTCCCAATATCTTGTCAGAACTTCCCCTCTCTTCTATCTCTTCCTCTTCTTCCATAGGGGCTCCACCATAACACTGTCCTGCAACAATTTACAGCACAACTATTTCCCTGAGCCGATGGAGGGATTCGAACCCCCGACCAGCTGATTACAAATCAGCTGCTCTGGCCAACTGAGCTACATCGGCAAATTACAGCATTTTAGGGCTGCAAAAATACGTATAAAATTATTAATACGCAAAATATGCGGATCAAATTTTAACGATTTTTCCCAAAATTGCCCAAAAAAACAGACCGAACGCTCTGACACACTCCGATCCTGCGCAAATTTGGTCTCAAAAGTACAACACTTTTTGCAATCTGGCAACTTTTATTCCACCTATTTTCAAAAAAAAGAATCCTCCGACACTTCATATCCGACCCTTCTGCTAAAACCCTGCATATCAAGAACGAGGCGGACGAGAAGGCATCCCGCTATTATTGAATCGGAAACCCAACGTCACGGTAAAATAGCGGCTCATCACCTGCCGCCAAGTATTCTGCACATAATCGGAATAGACTGACGAAGAGAAGCTTTCATTCCGATTCAGGATATCATACGCAGCGATCCGCAACTCTCCGCGATTTTTCATGAAACGATAGGAAAGCGAGGCATTCAGGATATTGTTGTTCACGTCCGCCGCCTTCGTACTATGATAATAATAGTACATGTACGAGGTATTGAACTCCAGATGCTCGAGACGCAGGGTCAGATGGAACGCCGCCCGCTGTGTGAACGACTTGTTGTCTCCACCTGCCGTATTCGACGAATAGACATAACCCGTCCGCGACGAAATGCGATACTCCACTTTCCGGGAATGGTTGCTCCGCAACTCCAGGTCGAGCGAAGGCGATGAGCTGAGCGTAAAGTTCTTCTGATCGGCAATATAGGCCGGACGACGATTAAAACTGAATCCAAGCGACGAACGCAGGATAAACTTATCCTTAAACACGGGATTGTGCAATCCGAAACGCAGAGCCGAAGAGACTGCACCGTCGATATTCTCATACGTGGTCAGGGTCGATCCCGCCAATGCCGTATAGTCATACTCGGGCAGCGGCGTATCCTGATTAAAGGTGATCCGCTTGGTCGCGATGTCGTTATGGGTATAGCTGGCCGACAGCGAAAGATTGAGCGTAGTCGACTCCTCCACATTGCTCTTGAAGAAGTTCATATCGATACTGTGGGTATAACTCTGCTTGAGCGACGGATTACCCAGTTCCAACGACATGGAAGATTTCGTGTCCAGCCAATTTCGCATCGACTCCAGGGACGGTTCCGACGACTGGGCCGAATAGGTCACCTTCCAGTTGGGAGAGGAGGGAAACGACTCTTCGTACCGTGATCCGATCGTGAACTGCGGCAACAACGAAATGAATGTCCTCCGGTCAAACAACTCCCGCGGCATGTGCTCGTCGCGGTCCGACCAGGAGGTCTTGAAGATCGCTCCGACACGAATCTCCATTGACTTCTCTCGCAGGAACCACACGAACCGCTCATCAAGCTGCTGTGTGATATAATTCCGCGTATAGTTAAACGCCACGGTCGAGTCGATCAGGCCGGTCATGTTGTCGATGGCCAGCTGCCGCGACTTGGAGTGATCGTAATTGAACTGATAGGAGGAGTTCAGGCTCAGAGTATTCCATATTTGCAGGTCGTGCAGACTCACCGCAGCATCGATGCCTTTCTTATATCCGCCGGAATGGGTTGTCAGCACGGTCCGCGTGGGATCCGATGCCGTACTGTCAGCCTGCCACGTATCGCGCAGGCCGTTCCCCCGGCTATCACTGTACGACCACTGGACACGGGTCCCCAGAATCGGCATCAGACGATAAGGCCTCGACATGTTCATCATCATAGGCCCTCTGCCAGGAACGCCAGGACCACCTGCTCCCCCCGGAATAGCTACAACTCGCGCCGCAGGACGTTCTGCTTGGGAGGTCGCAGCGGGTTTCGTCTCGGCCGGATTTTCCGTAGCAGGGCGTGCTTCCAGAGTCTTTGCGTCATCGGCAACAGGAGATTGCCCACGAGCCACACTGTCGGGCACAACTCGTCCTCCCGCCATACTGTCTGGCATAATCCTTCTGCGGAATGCACTATCGGGAAGCATTCGCCTGCGCAACGTACTATCGGTGACACCTCCCCTGCTCTGCGTACTGTCCGGCACATTCGTCCCCCCGGACACAATCTCCGTTCCTTCCGGCGTCGTAACCGTCACCACTCCTCCCGGCCGGATTCTCCGAATCACGGGACCTCCTCCCGCACCACCTCGAGTTCCACCGCCCCGGCTCATTCCGCCAGCCCCGGGACCTCTGCCGGTCGAGAAGCGCCCTGCCCCAACAACCGGTGCCGTCACTTGTGCCGGTACGGGTTGAGTTTGTGCTTCGGCCGCAGTCTCGCTGCTGCTGGAAGGCTTCTTCAAGGGAATCATAACATTCAGAGAGCCCGAAGTAGAATAGCTCCTCGTACGGTTCCGATTGAATGTCGGCACATAATTGAGCAGTTGATCTCCCAGCATGGCGAGCGTAGCCCGCTCCTGTTCATTCTGATTCTCTGTCGCAGAGAACGAGGTGCTAAAAATGGAAAAAATCCGGTTGTCGAAGATCTTCATCAGCCGCAGGTTGACATTGTGACTGTAAGAGTCGCTCCCGCTCGACGAGGTATCGGCCGTAAAACGGTCGTCTTTGAAATAGATTTTCTGTGAGACATTTCCATTCTCGTTATGTTGATTCGAGAAATTATACCCCACCGAGAACCTCAATTTGTCGCGATCAAGAAAGGGATTGGAGCGATCAATATTAAGCGAAGCGCCGTTATAACGCGAATACCCTGCTACGGCTCCCCCCTCGTCCGGGATCGGCCCGAAGCGGCCGCGGAAACGGTTGCCTTGTCCCGTGATGTTGTTCCCGTAGGCCGAAAGCCCGAGCACCAGTTTCTCCCTGAATGACCGTATCTCACCACTACCCGTATAACGGTTCTGCGGAGTACCCTCGCGTGGATTGTCCACATCACGCCCCCAGCCGCCTCGCAGTTCAATATTATATATATGGTTCGGCTTACTTTTGGTCTCGATGTCGATCACACGCTGCTTATCCTCCTCGCGGATGTTGTTCGGGTCGATGGGTTTTTCGGGGTTAGCCACGTCGTACACCCGTACTGACTGGATATCCGACGCGCGGAGATTATTCAGGGTATTCTCCACATTTCGTCCGAACAGCAACTTCCCGTCGACGAAGGCCCAGTCCACGGTCTTCCCCATCGCCGTCACGCCACCCTCCTCGTCGACCTCGACCCCGGGGAGTTTCTCCACCAGGTCGACGGCAAAATCATCCGTCAGGCTTTTGATGGCTGCAGCATTATATTTGATCGTATCGCCCGTCTGTGTCATCAGAGGCACCTCGCCCTCGACGGTTACGGCATCGATCTGGCTTACATCCTCTTCCAGAGCGATCGTTCCCAGATCGACATCTTTCGATCCCAATGTAAACCGCTTCTCGACCGCCTTGTATCCCAAAAACGTAACCCGGACCTGAACCTCTCCGGTCCGCAGCCCGCTGACCGAGAACAGACCGTTACGGTCAGTCACCCGATGCAAGGAGTCGCTTCCGAAACGAACCGACACCACAGCACTCTCCAATGGTGTTTTTTTGACAGCATCGACCACTTTCCCTTTCACTTCGGCACTCTTCCGTTGAGCTTGCAGCGCAGGAGGCAGAACAGCCAGTAAGACAAAAGCGATGAAAAAGGTCACGATCTGTTTCATGGTATTCAATTTTGGGGTAGCAAAAACCAGAAAATTGTCCGGTTAACGGGATCAAAAGTACAAAAAATTCACTAACCCATACCGATCCCTCCGTGAAACGACAAAAAAAGACAGCCAACCGGCAAATCCGGCGGCTGTCTGATTCAAAGGAGCTTACATTACGCCTTCCCTTGCGCGCTACTTGGCGAATCTCTCCTTATATTTCGCGATCTGTTTCTTGATGGCATCGAGGCCCTCGTCGACCGACTCTTCGAAGCTCTTGCTACGCTGCTCGGTGACCAGTTCATCTCCCGGAACGTTTATCTTGATCGTCACTACCTTATTGCCTCGTTCGGTGTCCTTGTCCAGTTTCATGATCACTTCGGCCGAGGTGGCTCCCTCCACGAACCGTTCCAGTTTCGCCATCTTGCCATTTACGAAATCGACCAGTTTCTTGTCTGCATCGAACTTCACGGACTGAATCTTCACGTTCATAATCAATTCCTCCTATTTTTTATTTTTATGAGCCCGTGGATGGGCTTCCTTGTAAACCTCCTTCAGCCGAGCGATACTGTTGTGTGTATATACTTGTGTGGCTGCCAGCGAATTATGCCCCAGCAACTCCTGAATCTCCCGGATGTCCGCCCCGTCGTTGAGCATATGGGTGGCGAACGTATGCCGCAATACGTGCGGGCTGCGCTTGCCCTGTATCCCGGCCCGGGTCAACTCCCTCCGCACAATCTGATACACCTCGGTGCGCGAAATCGGTTTGCCTTTCTCCGTTAAAAATAAAGAATTTTCATCGGAACCGCAAATATTTTCAGACTTAATTCTTCGCACATAGGCCACTATTTTTTCCCGCGTATGTTCCAAGATCGGCACCACGCGCTCCTTGTTCCCTTTGCCCCGGATCCGCAATTCGCAGAAATCTGACGAAAAGTCGCAGATACGGATCCCCAACAACTCTGCAAGTCGCATGCCTGTCGAATAAAAAAGAAGCACAATCAACGCATTTCTCTGCATGCGGAAGTCGTCCGTTTCGCTCTCCACATCCCATTCATCGACGATCCGGTCGACTTTTGACTCCGGAATATAGGTCGGAAGCCGATGGGGCACTTTCAGAAAGCCGATTCGCAGAAAAGGATCGCCCTCCACCGCTCCCGTGCGCCGCAGGAAACGGAACATCCCCCGCAGCGAACACACCATCCGGTTTACAGAAGCCGGACTCAGATCCTGCCGGTCCGAGAGCCACACAACCCAATTCCGGATATCGTCCGGCGTCACCAGACGGAAATCAAACGAAGAGTCACACGCCGGGCCAGTTCCTGCCGTCGGATCCGGCTGCGTTGCGGCCCCCTTGCGGCCGCTCGGCTTCTCCGGCTTCGGCATCCGCATTTGCGGAAGATCGGCCACGAAACGACGCACATCCCGTTCATAACCCTGGACGGTATATTCCGAGTAGCGCTTTTCTGCCCGCAGGTAGGTTACAAAGTGCTCGATATCCTCTTGCCACGACATGGGTCTCTACTTTTGGTCTAGTACAAATATAACGAAAGAACCGCTTAAAACATTTTAAGCGGTTCCAACTATTTTTATCTCCGACAGTGGGGCAACCCGGCCAGTCTACTGGCCCGTCCGCCCCGCCCTGATGACTACTCCTCCTCGCGCTGGAGTTTCTCCACGTAAATGGCGTGAAGTTTGGCAACACGGTTCTTCACCGAAGGCTTGGTGAAGTACTGACGTGCGCGGAGTTCCTTCAGGACACCGGTTCTTTCGTATTTTCTTTTGAATTTCTTGAGAGCGCGCTCGATGTTTTCGCCCTCTTTGATCGGCATGATAATCATTTTCGTAAAATTTTATTTAGTTCGACAATTAAAAATCTTCAGTATGCTTTTCCACCGTTTCCCCCGGCGGAACGGGAGTCATTTGTCTCTGAACAGGAGATATGGGGAGAGCCTTGCAGCTTCCTCCTCAGACAGAATATGTTCTTTCACCATCTCTCCGACAGTACTCCAACCTCCTTTCAATTGCCGTTGTTTCAAAATCTTCCGAAGAATCGGCCCCGATGCATAGGGATGTTCTCCCAACCTCTGCACCAACTCTTTCGGGGTTGCAAAGTTAATATCAATTTTTCGAATTACGCAACTATCCACCCAAATTTGTTGCACGATCCACTCATAATTGCGTTCCGTCATGCCCCGGATTTCACACAATTGTTCGACCCGGGCAAACCCGCCCAGACGCCTGCGGTACTCCAGAATCCGGCCCGCCAGCACCTCGCCGATGCCATGCACGGCCACCAGCGCAGCCGAATCGGCCCCGTTCAGCTCCAGCAACTGCGGGAGTTCCCGGTCAAGCGAATCCGCCCGTTCGCGGATCACCATGTGCGGCAACAACTCGCGGAATTTCCGCTCCGAAACCACATAACAAGCCTCGAAATCCTCTGCCGAACGGAATCCACCCAAACTCTCGCGATAATTTACGATCACGGCGGCCTGAGCCGGCGAGAAGCCGAGCGATACGAAACCAGCTGCGCTCATCGTATCCGGATCGAAGCGAAAGAGCGAATCCAACTCCGCCTCCCGAACACTCCGTGCAGAGCCTCCGCCAACAACCGACCCATCCTCCGCAGAGGAATCATACTGTGCCGGACGAGCCCGATAGCGCTCTCCGATCACGATATAGGGCTGCAAACGGGTGAACGCCTCCACGCTTACGCCATAGCAAGTGGCAAAATCCTCCGGGATCTCGAACCGCTTGCCCCGGACCCGATACTTGATAATCCCCGCCGCGGTACGTTTATCGAACCCCAGGCGGCAAAGTTCCTGAAAGGTAACCGTATTCGGATCAAACGGGAAGAGTTTACCCGCAGTCGTATCCTCCTCTACTGTAGGGGCCGAAGCCTCAAGTTTCCCGACCACGCTATCGGCCTGCTCCTCCGCCACGGCAGGCGGCTCCAAGTCAGACGGCCGCCGCAGGGTCGCCAGCAGAATTCCCACGATCGCCAACAACGGAAGCAACCACAACACGCCGCGCCGTTCGCCCTGCGAGAAGCCGAACAACGATCCCAACAAACCTCTACCCTTCTGTCGTAGCATCATATATGAATCCTGTTATCCACACGGTTTTTCCATCGGGGAAGGCCCCAATCTTGTCCTGTCCGCACACACAAAGATAGGGTTTTATTTCAGATTCTTCCGGGGAAGGCCCCCTGCGCTTCAAAAAGTTAAGCCAAATGAAGATATTTAGACAAAAATTTGTACCTTTGTGGACTTATTCCGCTGTGGAACCAATTCATTCAATCATAAAGTTATGGCAAATAACAAGGAGCAAAAGTTATTCACCGAATTCCCGCCGGTCACGACCGAACAGTGGGAAGAGGTGATTACCAAAGACCTCAAAGGTGCCGACTACCAGAAAAAACTGGTATGGCGCACCGCCGAAGGATTCAACGTGCGCCCCTACTACCGTGCTGAGGACCTCAAGGAAATCAAACACCTGGAGGCCGGCATCGGAGAGTTCCCCTACGTACGGGGCGTGAAGAAGTGCAACAAATGGCGCATCTACCAGACACTCGAGGTGGAGTGTCCCAAGGAGGCCAACGCCACGGCTCTGGCTGCCCTCAAAGGCGGAGCCGAGGGACTGGGATTCGTCATCAAGAACAAGGAGTTCTCAGCCGCCGACCTTGATACCCTGCTGGCAGGGATCGATCTGAAGAGCGTCGAGATCACCTTCAGCGGCTGCGCTACGGCTGCTGTCGCCGAATTGATGATCGCCAAGGCCGACCGTGAAGGACTCGACCCGGAGGAGACCCGGATCAACTTCATGCTCGACCCGATCGCCGGGAAGCTGACCCTCAAGGGAACGTTCGGCTGCAGCGAAGACGGCAGCAAGGCGTTCAACAAGATCAAAGAGCTAATCGAAAAGGCCGACAAGTACAAAAAGATGCGCATGATCGGCATCAACGGTCAGAACTTCCACAACAGTGGTTCGACCATCGTGCAGGAGTTGGCTTTCACGCTGGCTGCCGGGCACGAATACATCGTCAAACTGACGGAAGCCGGCCTGGGAATCGACCAGATCGCACCGCGCATGCGTTTCAGCATGGCCGTCAGCTCGAACTACTTCATGGAGATCGCCAAGTTCCGCGCCGCCCGCATGCTGTGGGCCAACATCGTGAAGGCCTACAACCCGCAGTGCCCCTGCTCGGCCAAGATGTTTACGCACGCCGTGACCTCGAAGTGGAACATTACGGCTTACGACCCCTATGTCAACATGCTCCGCGGCACGACCGAAGCCATGAGCGCCGCCATCTCGGCCATCCACTCGCTGGAAGTACTGCCGTTCAACACGGCATATGAGAAACCGACCGAATTCTCGTCGCGCATCGCCCGCAACGTCCAGCTGCTGCTCAAGAACGAGTCGCACTTCGACAATGTAGTCGATCCCGCCGGCGGTTCCTATTATATTGAAAACCTCACGCAGAGCATTGCCGAGCAGGCTTGGGCTCTTTTCAAAGAGGTCGAGGACAAGGGTGGTTATATCGCTGCCTTCAAAGCCGGATTCATCCAGGATGCCGTAGAGGCTTCCGCCAACAAGAAGGACCTCAACATCGCTACGCGTCGTGAGATTCTGCTGGGTACGAACCAATACCCCAACTTCACCGAGACGGCCGATCCGGTCATCACCGAAGAGGTGGTATCGCGCGAGGCCAAAGCCTGCGGTTGCGGCTGCAAGGCCGGTGCCGAGAGTGCCGTACGCCCGCTGAAACCCTACCGCGGCGGCATGGCCTTCGAGGCGATGCGTCTGAGCGTAGACCGCAGCGGCAAACAGCCCAAGGCCTTCATGCTCACGTGCGGATCGCTGGCCATGGCACGGGCTCGTGCTCAGTTCTCGAGCAACTTCTTCGGTTGCGCCGGAATCAAACCGATCGACAACACCTTCTTCAAATCGGTAGAGGAGGGAGTTAAAGCCGCTCTGGAATCGAAAGCCGAAATCGTAGTGGTTTGCGCTGCCGACGATGATTACGCTACGGTGGCTCCTCAGGTGAAAGAATTGCTGGGCGACAAGGCAATCCTTGTAGTAGCCGGAGCTCCGGCCTGCATGCCGGAGTTGGAGGCTCAGGGGATCAAGAACTTCATCCACGTTCGGAGCAACGTGCTGGAGACCCTCCAGGCTTATATTAAGGAACTCGGTATCTAAACACAGAGAAGTATTATGAGAGCAAAATTTTCAGACATATCGTTCAAAGGCGAAGCACAAGGCTGCTGCGCCGACAAAGGTTGCTCCACGGAAGAAAAAGTGTGGATGACAGCCGAACAGATACCGGTCAAAGGTTCGTACTCCGCTGCCGATCTCGAAGGCATGGAACACCTGAACTATGCGGCAGGTATCGCCCCCTATCTGCGGGGTCCTTACTCGACGATGTACGTGATGCGCCCGTGGACGGTGCGTCAGTACGCCGGATTCTCGACCGCTGAGGAGAGTAACGCATTCTATCGCCGTAACCTGGCTTCGGGCCAGAAGGGTCTTTCGGTAGCGTTCGACCTGGCTACACACCGCGGTTATGATGCCGATCATCCGCGTGTAGTGGGTGACGTAGGTAAAGCCGGCGTATCGATCTGCTCGGTGGAGGACATGAAAGTGCTGTTCGACGGTATTCCGTTGGACAAAATGTCGGTGTCGATGACCATGAACGGTGCCGTGCTGCCGATCCTGGCATTCTACATCGTAGCCGGTCTGGAGCAGGGCTGCACGCTCGACCAGATGGCCGGAACGATCCAGAACGACATCCTCAAGGAGTTCATGGTGCGCAACACCTATATTTATCCGCCCGAGTTCTCAATGAAGATCATCGCCGACATCTTTGAATACACGTCGAAGAACATGCCGAAGTTCAACTCGATCTCCATCTCGGGCTACCACATGCAGGAGGCTGGTGCAACGGCCGACATCGAGCTGGCTTACACGCTGGCCGACGGTCTGGAGTATCTGCGTACCGGTGTGAACGCCGGCATGAGCGTCGATGCCTTCGCACCGCGTCTGTCGTTCTTCTGGGCTATCGGCATGAACCACTTCATGGAGATTGCCAAGATGCGTGCCGCCCGTATGCTGTGGGCCAAGATCGTAAAGCAGTTCAACCCGCAGAATCCCAAATCGCTGGCTCTGCGTACCCACTCGCAGACGTCGGGTTGGTCGCTCACCGAGCAGGACCCGTTCAACAACGTGGGACGTACCGCCATCGAGGCCATGGCTGCTGCGCTGGGTCACACCCAGTCGCTGCACACCAATGCACTGGACGAGGCCATCGCCCTGCCGACCGACTTCTCGGCTCGTATTGCACGTAACACACAGCTCTATATTCAGGAAGAGACCAACATCTGCCGCGAGGTGGATCCGTGGGCAGGTTCCTACTATGTGGAGAGCCTCACCAACGAGATCGCACACAAAGCCTGGGAGCACATCCAGGAGATCGAGAAACTGGGCGGTATGGCCAAGGCCATCGAGACCGGTATTCCGAAGATGCGTATCGAGGAGGCTGCAGCCCGCAAACAGGCTCACATCGACTCCAAGCAGGAGGTGATCGTCGGTCTGAACAAATACCGCTTGGAGAAAGAGGCTCCGATCGATATCCTGGCCGTGGACAACACCGCCGTACGCGAGGCACAGATCAAACGTCTGAAAGAGTTGCGTGCCAACCGTGACGAAGCTGCCGTACAGAAAACTCTGGCCGCCATCACCGAATGCGTAAAGACCAAGAAGGGCAACCTGCTCGAACTGGCCGTCGAAGCTGCCAAGGTACGTGCTTCGCTGGGTGAGATTTCGGACGCCTGCGAAGCGGTGGTAGGACGTTACAAAGCCGTGATTCGTTCAATCTCTGGAGTATATTCATCAGAAGTGAAAGCAGATAAGGATTTCGAAAAGGCAAAAGAGCTCGTAGAGCAGTTTGTCAAGAAGGAGGGACGTCAGCCCCGTATCATGATCGCCAAACTCGGCCAGGACGGCCACGACCGTGGTGCCAAAGTGGTGGCTACGGGTTATGCCGACATCGGGTTCGACGTCGACATGGGTCCGTTGTTCCAGACCCCGGCCGAAGCAGCCAAGCAGGCTGTAGAGAACGACGTGAATGTCGTGGGTGTTTCGTCGCTGGCTGCCGGGCATCTCACCCTGGTGCCGCAGATCATCGCCGAGCTCAAGAAACTGGGCCGCGAAGATATCATGGTGATCGTGGGTGGTGTGATCCCTCACCAGGATTACGACGAGCTGTATCGCGACGGTGCCGCCGCCATCTTCGGCCCCGGTACGCCGATCGCAACGGCCGCCATCAAGATTCTCGAACTGCTGCTGGCTTAGACAAGCCGGTAAAGCATAAAAAAAGAGCGCTTTCAGAAGCGCTCTTTTTTTATGCCCCTGACAGGGAGAGGCAGAAGATAGAGTCATAAGGAGAAAAGGCACGAATGCAATCAGACCCACAATCGAGACGTCTCAGCTGGACTCTTCTTACGTATCGAAACCTGCCCATGACGCCCCCCGAAAATGCAACCGGGCCGCTACCACAGGAAAATCCCGCGAGCGGCCCGGTTTTTAATCGACGGCACCGACGGACCGTCACAGGGTTCCCGTTCCTAGTTCTTCGAAGGGAGGAACGAATATTTCTTGGAATACTCCATCATCTGTCCCACGTAATCAGTCGGATACTCGATCTGGATATCGACGATCTGACCGTTCTCCATCACCGGATGGTAAACCGGATTGATGAAGCCGGCATAGGGTTCGATACCCAACTTACCATAGCGATCCAGCACCTCGGCGTGAAGCGTCGGGTCGACCTTCACGGCATAGGTCTCGACCAACGCCTGTCCGGCCTCGAAATCACCTTCGGATTTGATACGCTGGATCTCGCGCAGCAACTCCCCGAACAAGGTACGCAATTTGTCGAAGTCGTTCACCACGACATAGGTCTTACCGTTCTGTTTCACCATCTCGATCACGTTGTCGGCCTTGCCGCGCTCATAGCACCACTCGGCGATCAGCTTGCGGTTGCGCATGTGGGCCTCCTCAACATTCTTACCCGGTTGGATGCGCGCCAGTTGCGTCATCAGCCCGTTCATAATATAAGAAGCGTACTCGGCATAAGCCACGTCGAGCGAGGGAATGATCCCCAGTTCAATCAGTTTCTGATCACCCAGGTAATAGAGGGCAAACAGGTCGGCACGAGCCTCTTCGAGCGTCGAACCATAGTTCTTCAACTCATCACCCCGCGTACCGGGAGCCAACTGGCCCGAGCCGTGGCCCAGGCACTCGTGCAGGTCGGTGTGGAGGTTATCACCCAATGCACCATACTGATCCATCCGTTCGCGGTCCTCGGCCCGGAGCACAAACTCCTCTCGGAAACCGTTCCCCTTGGCAGCCTCGTCATAGGCGTTGGTGATATTCTCAATGGTCACCGATTTCGAACCAAAATCCTTGCGGATCCAGTCGGCATTGGGCAGGTTGATTCCGATCGGCGTAGCGGGATAGCAATCCCCGGCCAGAATGGCAGCCGTGATCACCTTCGCCGAAACGCCTTTCACCTCTTTCTTGCGATAGCGGGGATCAATGGGCGAATGGTCCTCAAACCACTGTGCTTCGGAACTGATAATCTCGGTCCGCTTGGTAGCTTCGTCGTTACGGAAATTGACCAGGCCCTCCCACGAGGCCTTGTATCCCAGCGGATCGCCGTAGGTCTCGATAAAGCCGTTGACAAAATCGACATGCGATACGGTATCCTGCACCCAATGTATATTATAGGTATCGAACTCCTTCAGGTCACCCGTCTTATAATAGGTAATCAGCGACTCGATAGTCTGCCGCTGGGTCGGATTGGCCACTTCGGCAGCCTTGGTCAGCCAGTAGACGATCTTCTCGATGGCAGGGGAGTACATACCGCCGATCTTCCACACCTTCTCGGTCACCTTGCCATTCTCCTTCACCAGTTTGCTGTTCAAACCATAGGAGATTGGCTGCGGATCGCCCGGCTTCATCATGCGGTCGTAGAAAGTCTCGGCCTCGCGCTGCGTCACACCCTCATAGTAGTTCATTGCCGAAGAGGAGAGCATGTCGACCCCGGCCGACTGGTTGACCCGCACCGGCATCACCGTCGGATCGAAGATCACCGGTTTGATAGCGGCCATCAACTCCTCTGCGGTTCCATAATCCTGCGGGAGCTCCGAAGCCGGCGTCACAGCCACCAGCGAATCGAAATAGGCCTCGCTGAACTCCGGATGGAACTTATCCATCGAATAGTGGTGATGGATTCCGTTGGCGAACCACACCTTTTTGAGATACTTCTCAAAAGCCTTCCAGTCGGCACTCTCGCGGTCACCCTGATAGTTTTCATAGATGGCCTCCAGCGTCCGCCGGATCGGCAGGTTATAGCGGCAATTCTGGTCGAAGATGATATCGCGTCCGCACAGCGCCGCCTGGTTCAGATAATAGACCAACAATTTGTCCTGCAAAGGAAGCTCGTCAAAGCCCGGAACCTGGTAACGCAACACTTTGACATCGTCGAACCGGTCGACCACCCACTGAAACTCCTCGGGCGCCTGCACCTGCTCACGACAGGCGTTCAACCCAACTAACAGGGAACACATACTGATCAGAATTACAATTTTTTTCATTGGTTTTGGTTTAGCGTTTTGATGCAAAGTTACAGTTTTTCAGGAAAAAAATTAGATAATTCTAATCTAATTTCTAACTTTGCCGTGCCAAATCAAGCGATGATTATAAAAAAATAATGGCAATGAAAACAGTGGGTACACGTTCCCAGTTGAGGGAATATCTCGACACCGTAGATCACGCTACGCTAGGTTTCGTTCCCACGATGGGCGCCCTGCACGAAGGGCACCTGTCGCTCGTGGCCCAAGCCCGCAAGGAATGTGCCACGGTGGCCGTGAGCATCTTCGTCAACCCGACGCAGTTCAACGACAAGAACGATCTGAAGAACTATCCCCGCACCGTAGAGGCCGACCTGGCCCTGTTGGAGAAAGCGGGGGCCGACATCGTGTTCGTTCCCTCGGTGGAGGAGATCTATCCCGAGCCGGACACGCGCGTCTTCGACTTCGGGACCATCGACAAGGTGATGGAGGGAGCCACCCGGCCGGGGCATTTCAATGGAGTGGCGCAGGTGGTGAGCCGCCTGTTTGACCTGGTCAAGCCGGCCCGGGCCTATTTCGGGGAGAAGGATTTCCAGCAGATCGCCGTCATCCGGGCCATGGTCGCACAATTGGCGCTGCCGGTAGAGATCGTTCCCTGCCCCATCGTCCGTGGCGCAGACGGGCTGGCTCTCAGTTCGCGCAATACGCTGCTCGATGCTCCGCATCGTGCCGCCGCACCGGAAATCTACGCAGCCCTGAAAGCCGGTGTGGAGAAAGCGGCAGAAATGACTCCCCAAAAGGTAGAACAATATGTCACCGAGCGCGTTGAATCCAACCCTCTGCTGAAGGTAATCTATTTCAAGATCGTAAACGCCGTCACGCTGCAAGAGGTGACACAGTGGAGCGAAAATTGCGAAAAGCAGGGTTGCATCGCCGTGCAGGCCGGTGCGATCCGTCTGATCGACAACATCCGTTTCGTATGAAAATGCAGATAGAAGTACTCAAATCGAAGATTCACCGGGCGACCATCACCGAGGCCAACCTCAACTACGTGGGCAGCATCACTATCGACGAAGAACTGCTCGAAGCGGCCAACATGATCGCCGGCGAGAAGGTGCAGATCGTCAACGCCAACAACGGCGAACGACTGGAAACCTACATCATCAAGGGGAAACGCGGCAGCGGTTGCGTCTGCCTGAACGGACCTGCCGCCCGGAAAGCCGCCGTGGGCGACGTGGTGATCATTATCTCCTACGCTCTGATGGATTTCGAAGAGGCCAAGGAGTTCAAACCGTGGGTAGTATTCCCCGACACGGAAACCAACAAGTTGGTCCGTTAATCCTGCTCTTTTTAAGAGGGAGTGAACTTCTGAACGCTGATCGAAAGAGTAGAGACCCTCTCCCCTAGCGCAATAAAAGATGCCTCCGGCAAAATGCCGAGGCATTTTTTTTGTCAATTAGGGTATAATTCTCAACCTTTTTCGAGCTATATAATAGATGTATCCGCCATATTTTATATAAATTTGTATTATCAGAAAATCTAAACTCATATCTTTATGAAATCACTTCTCAAGCTGACGGCCGTCGTTCTATTGACTCTGGCCGCAGTTGCATGCGGTTCGAAATACACCTATGAAAGTGTAGAAAACGATCCGCTTCAAACGCGTATCTACACGCTCGACAACGGTCTGAAAGTCTACATGACCGTCAACAAGGAGACTCCCCGCATCCAGACCTACATCGCCGTGCGGGTGGGTGGCAAGAACGACCCCGCCGAAACAACCGGCCTGGCTCACTATTTCGAGCACTTGATGTTCAAAGGAACTCAAAGTTACGGTACACAGAATTACGAACAGGAGAAGCCGATGCTCGACCAGATCGAACAATTGTTCGAAGTCTATCGCAAAACCACTGACGAAGCAGAGCGCAAAGCCCTCTACCGGCAGATCGACAGCATCAGCTACGAGGCTTCAAAGATCGCCATACCCAACGAATACGACAAACTGATGGCAGCCATCGGAGCTGAGGGGACGAACGCCTATACGAGTTTCGATCAGACGGTCTACGTGGAGGATATCCCGGCCAACGAGATCGAAAACTGGGCCAAGATTCAGGCCGACCGGTTCAAGAATATCGTGATCCGGGGTTTCCACACCGAGTTGGAGACCATCTACGAGGAAAAGAACATGTCGCTCACGCAGGACAGCCGCAAGGTCTACGAAGCCATGATGGCCGCCCTGTTCCCGCATCACCCCTACGGCACGCAGACCGTGCTGGGTACGCAGGAGCATCTGAAAAACCCCTCGATCACCAACGTGAAACGTTATCATGACCAGTGGTACGTCCCCAACAACATGGCTATCTGCCTCTCGGGCGACTTCGATCCCGACGAGATGATCACTACGATCGACAAGTATTTCGGGGACATGAAACCCAACGAGAACCTGCCCAAATTGCAGTTCCAGCCCGAGCAGCCTATCACGGCCCCGGTCGTGAAGGAGGTTCTGGGCCCCGATGCCGAAACCGTAACCCTGGCCTGGCGGCTGAATGGCGCCGGCAGCACGGATAACGATCTAGCCACACTGGTCGGAAGCATTCTCTACAACGGGAAAGCCGGCTTGTTCGACCTGGATCTGAACCAGCAGCAGAAGGTTCTGGCAGCCTACGGTTACCCGATCATGCTTGCCGACTACGGGTCGCTGCTGATCCAGGGGCGTCCCAAAGCCGGGCAGAGCCTCGAGGATGTACAGGAATTGTTGCTGGCCGAAATCGCCAAACTCCGGAACGGAGAGTTCGACGAATCGCTGCTGCAAGCTACGATCAACAACCTTAAAGCCGATCTGATGGCCTATCGCGATACGAACGAAGGGCGGGCCGATCTATTCGTACAGTCGTTCGTCAACGGCACCGACTGGAAGGACGAAGTGGAACAACTCGACCGTCTGAGCCAGATCACCAAAGAGCAGGTAGTGGCTTTTGCCCAGGAGAAGTTCCAGGACAATAACTACGCCGTGATCTACAAACGTCAAGGCCAGGACCCCTACGAGCAGAAGATCGCCAAACCGGAGATCACGCCCATTTTCACCAACCGTGACACGGCAAGCCAGTTCCTGCGCGACATCCAGGCTGCACCCGTGAAGCCGATCGAACCGGTGTTCGTCGACTTCGACAAGGATCTGAGCAAACTGACCGCCAAATCGGACCTGCCGCTCCTCTACAAGCAGAACACCTCCAACGGGCTCTTCACGCTGATCTACGTCTTCGAAACAGGTCAGAATAATGACCCGCTGCTCAGCACTGCCGCCGACTACCTTGACTACCTCGGCACGGGAAGCAAAAGCGCCGAGCAGATCAAACAGGAATTCTACAACATCGCCTGCTCGTTCCGCATCGTCAGCCAGAGCGACCGCACCTTCGTACTCCTAAGCGGCCTGAGCGAAAATATGGGCCAGGCGATCCAGCTCTTCGAAGACCTGCTGGCCAATGCGCAACCCAACGAAACCGTTCTCGCCAACCTGAAAGGCGACCTGCTCAAAGTACGGACCGATGCCAAACTGAATCAACGTTCCAACTTTGCAGCCCTGCAACGCTACATCCGGTTCGGGTCCGAGCAGATTAAGGCCGTGACCCCGTCCAACGAAGCCTTGACTGCCCTCACCTCCGAGGAACTGCTGGGCAAACTCCGCGACCTGCGCAACAAACAGCACACGATCCTCTATTACGGTCCCGAAAAGGCCGACAAAGCCCTGTCGATCATCAACGAGCTACACTATATCCCGGAAGCACCGGAAGCCCTCAACGCAAAGCGTAACGTAGAACTCGAAACGAAGGAGAACAATGTCATGTTGGCACAATACGATGCCAAACAGATCTATATGATCCAAAATTCAAACCGTGGCGAGCAGTTTGATGTGGCCAACGATCCGATCATCGCACTCTACAACGAATATTTCGGCGGAGGCATGAACTCAATCGTCTTCCAGGAAATGCGAGAAGCCCGCGGACTGGCTTACACGGCGCAGGCCGCACTGCGGCAGCCCGGTTATGCGAACGATCCTTACACGTTCTACGCCTTTATCGCCACGCAGAATGACAAGATGGGTGCGGCAATCGACGCCTTCGAGGAGATCATCAACGACATGCCCGAAAGCGAAGCAGCCTTCCAGATCGCCAAAGAGTCGCTTCTCAACCGCATGCGTACGCAACGGACCATTAAAGCCGATATCCTGTGGAGTTACCTTGACGCTCAAGACATGGGGGTAACGGAGGATCGCAACAAGGCGATTTTCGAACAGGTACAAAACCTTACGCTCGAGGATGTGAAAGCCTTCCAGGAGAAGTGGATCAAAGGGCGCCAATACACCTACGGCATTCTGGGAGATATTCAGGATCTCGACATGGAGAAACTCCGCTCGCTGGGTCCGGTAACCGTTCTCTCCCAGGAAGATATTTTCGGATATTAATCCTAATTAAAACACTTATTTAATTTATCTTTAATAACCCCTAAACCAATTAACTCTAACAATGAAAAAAAGTTATTTAAGAAATGTACGAGCCCGGGTTTGGAATCGGTTGGTATGTTGTATTGTAATTGGATGCGGACTGGTTGCATGTAGTTCAGGCTCAGATTCGGAAGGAGACGTAACCCCTCCTACTGATGAAATTCCGACCGGACGTTTCGATTATTCCAAGATCCAAGGACATCCTCGTCTGCTCATGAATCTATCGGATTTTGAGACCCTGAAGACAAAACTTACCTCATCACCTGAGTTAAATCAGTTACACCAGCTCATCATCGCACGAAGCAATTCGTTTGTAACACTGCCCGAATTGACATACCAGAAGGTCGGAGGCCGACTACTGAGCGTTTCATCGGAGGCCCTCAACCGTATTTTTCACTGTGCTTATGCCTACCGCATGACAGGAGAGAGTAAATATCTAGAAAAAGCCGAACGCGAGTTGCAGGCCATATGCCAATTCCCGGACTGGAATCCAGACCATCTGCTCGATGCCGCCGAAATGTCGGCTGCCGTAGCGTTCGGATACGACTGGCTCTATCCCGAATTAAAGGAGGAGACAAAGGCACTTATAATAAGCGAGATAAACAAAAAGGCCTTTACGCCTTCATTCTTGAAACCCGGAGTATTCAAACGAATCAACAACTGGAATCAGGTGTGCAACGGAGGTTTTACGGTTGCTGCTTTGGCCGTTTTCGAGGAGATGATGCTCCGCTGCAAAGATGTCATCGAACGCACACTGGACAGTAATCCGCTGGCGTTGGCCGCCTACGGCCCGGACGGATGTTACAACGAAGGTTACAGTTACTGGGGGTATGGAACAAGCTACCAGGTACTGTTGCTTGGTGCTCTGGAAAAGATATTTGGCACAGACAACGGGCTCTCAGATATCGAAGGCTTCTCCAAAACACCCGAATATATTTTGCACATGACGGGTATAAACGGCAAGGTGTTCAACTACTCTGATTGCGGAGAAGGAGACCGTCCTCAGCTCCCGATGTGGTGGTTTGCCTGGAAATACAAAAACCTCTCTTTCTTGTATAACGAAATGAGGTTCCTGAAAGCCGGATCATATAGCGGAGGCGAGGATCGTCTGCTGCCAATGGTGATGGCCTATGCTTCTCAACTGGACCTGCAAGAGGTAGACGCACCCACAGAGAAACTCTGGTACGGAGACGGTGACTCTCCGATAGTTTTGATCCACGCCGATTGGACCCGGAGCGAAACGGACAAATTCGTGGGGATCAAAGCCGGACGCGCAAACACGGACCATGGTCAGATGGATGCAGGATCGTTCGTTTACGATGCACTGGGTTGCCGGTGGTCGACCGATCTGGGCTCGGAAGACTACACAACGGTAGAGGCAGCAGGGATCAAACTTTTCGACGTAACACAAGCATCTGAACGTTGGACTAAGGTATTCCGGACAAGCTTGATGGCACACAGTACTTTCAGTATTGTTGACGAGTTACATCAGGTAGGCGGAGTATGCTCTGTCACGGAGATTTACGATACAGATGCAGAGCGTGGTGCAAAACTTGATATGACCAAGACCCTCGGATCGTCCGTGAACCATGCATCCCGAACCATCAAACTGCTGAACTCTCAGGATCTTGAGATCAAAGATGAGGTTACGATGAAGGATGTCGAAAAAACAGTGCGCTGGACCATGACCACAACCGCTACACCGGAACAGATTTCTAATACGTGCTGGAAACTGTCGCAGGCCGGGAAGGTACTCTATCTAACCGTATCGTCCAATCTGCCGGTTACACTAAAACAATGGGATCCAAGTTTCCCGAATTGTCCGTGGAACCAGCCCAATACCGGTGTTTCGATCGTCGGCTTTGAGTCGGATGTAGCAGCCGGAGGTCAAGGTTCCTACACCGTTCTGCTGACACCAACTGTTCCCTAAAAGTAATTCTACTTCTGAACAGAAAAGCCCTATTTGCCAATGTGAAGTTCGTATAACCTCAACACATAACGATAAACTTAAAACCACACTAGATGAAATCAATCACATGGCCGCTTGCGTTATCCTGCGTAGGCGGTGCATTATCGCTTCCGGCTCAGGGCGCTGCTGAGGCAAAGCAAAACCAACAACGCCCCAACATTCTGTTCTGCATTGCCGACGACGCTTCGTTTCATCACTTCGGAGCAAACGGCTGTTCGTGGGTCAACACTCCAGCTTTCGACCGCGTGGCCAATGAAGGGGTTCGCTTTGCGCGTTGCTATACGCCCAATGCCAAATCAGCTCCCTCGCGTTCCTGTATCCTCACGGGACGCAACTCCTGGCAGCTGAAGGAAGCCGGTAATCACGTAGGGAATTTCCCGGCCGAGTTCAAGGTCTTCACCGAAGCCCTCGCCGACGCGGGTTATACCGTGGCTTACACAGGCAAAGGCTGGGCCCCGGGCAACCCGGGAACCGTCAACGGCAAAAAGCGCGAATTGACCGGAAAACCCTACAATGCCCGTAAGCTGACACCCCCGGCCCAATATGTCAGTCCGGTGGACTATGCCGGCAACTTTGTCGATTTTCTGGATGAAGTCAAGGGGAAGGAGACACCCTGGTTTTTCTGGTACGGCAGCAAGGAGCCCCATCGTGCCTATGAGTACGGAGTGGGACAACGGCTCGCCAGCAAGGATCCCAGCATGGTAGACCACGTACCGGCCTACTACCCGGATCAGGACACGATCCGCATGGACCTGTTGGACTACGCCTTCGAGATTGAGTACTACGATTCGCACATCGGCAAAATGCTGAACGAACTGGAACGGCGCGGCCTGCTCGACAATACGCTTGTAGTCGTGACTTCCGACAACGGCATGCCCTTCCCGCGCGGCAAGGGAAACGATTACGAGTATTCGAACCACATGCCGCTGGCCATGATGTGGAAGGCGGGAATCACCGACGAAGGTCGTACCGAGATGGGATATGTGAGCTTCATCGACTTCGCTCCGACGTTCCTCGAGCTGGCCGGGATGCCGCAGGAGCAAAGCGGCATGCAGACCATCACGGGCCGCTCGCTGGCCGACGTGCTCCGCAACAACCAGAATGCAGAGGCACGCGAAAGCCGTGAAAGTGTCCTGCTGGGACGCGAACGGCACGACTATGGCCGTCCGGGCAACCAGGGCTATCCGATCCGCGCCATCCTCCGCGACAACCTGCTCTATGTGGTCAACCTGAAGCCGTGGCTCTACCCGGCCGGGAATCCTCTGGTAGGATACCCCGACTGCGACGGCTCACCGACCAAGACCGTGCTGCTCAATCTCTATCGCAGCGGCCTGGGCGAGGAGTATTGGCAGTATTCGTTCGGGTTCCGCCCCGACGAGGAGCTGTACGATCTGTCGAAGGATGTGGACTGCATGGAGAACCTGGCCGGGAAACCCGCCTATGAACTCGTCCGGCGGGAGTTGAGGCAGGAGCTTTTCGATCGGTTGATGGCACAGGAGGATCCTCGGATGCTGGGACACGGCGACGACTTCGACCAATATCCGTTCGACGAGGCCAAGAAGGAGAATTTCTACGAACGCGTCCAGAGCGGCCAAGTCACTGAACCCTGGAAACAGACAGGATGGATCTCCCCGACGGACTACGACTCTTATATCGAACAGGTAAAGGCCGGGAAGGTGAAACCCTATGGCCGGAAAGCCCATGCACAGTAGGTAGATCCCACGAGGAAACCGTACCTAGATATAGGTATTTTACAAGTGAAAAATGCCGGACAGGGTTCTGTCCGGCATTTTTTCCGGGTAAAAAATCTATCTTTGCATCCAAACAACACTGGTATGCAGAGACTTGGAAAATACAAAGCCAGTGATCGGATGAGCGACCTGATCTGTGAGAACTATCCGATGCTGCTGGTCATGAGCCGCTTCGGGATCGCCCTGGGATTTGGCGACCGGAGTGTGGAAGAGGTGTGTACGGAGAGCGGTGTAGACACCGATACCTTCCTTACCGTGGTCAACCTCCTGCTGGAAGAGGAGGAGGATACGGAGACTCCCCGCACTTTCTCGATCGAATCTCTGGTGGGGTATCTGCACAATTCACACGACTATTTCCTCGATTTCCGTCTGCCGGCCATCCGCCGCAAACTGATCGAAGCGATCGATTGTGGCCATCACGATGTGTCGTTCGCCATTCTACGGTTTTTCGACGAATACGTAGCCGAAGTTCGCAAACACATGCTCTACGAGGAGGAGAAGGTTTTCCCCTATGTACGGGCTCTGCTCGAGGGCACTCCGAAGAGTGGCTACAACATCGGCATCTTCCGCAAGCAGCACGATCAGGTGGAGGCAAAACTCACCGAACTGAAAAATATTCTGATCAAATACTACCCGGCGCAGAGCAGCAATGAACTGAACGGTGTGCTGTTCGACATCTTCTCCTGCGAAAAGGATCTCGCCTCACACAACTACATCGAAGACCACCTCTTCGTTCCGGCAATCGCCGAACTGGAAGATCAAACCCGGCAGAGACGATGAGTACACGCCTGAAAATAGCCGTCGCCGAGCCCTCGCTCATCCTTCGGAGCGGATTAATTTCGGTACTGAAACGTCTGACAACACTCGAAATCGAGATCGTAGAGATCGGCGACCTCACACAATTGACCTCCCTGCTCAGTTGGCAAAAACCCGACATGCTGATCGTCAATCCGGCCTGGCCCGGCGCCCTCTCGCTGCAACAATTCCGACAGGAGGTGGGATGCCGGCAGTTGCGTTGCATCGCATTACAAAATTCACTGGCCGATGCGACAGCACTAAAGGCATTCGACAGCGTGATCTCGGTCTACGACACCGCCGAACAAATCAAGGAGAAACTCCTGGCGCTCACCCAACCCGCCGATCGGCCGGAGCAAAAGCCTGAACCACTGAGCGCCCGAGAAAAAGAGATCGTAATCGGCGTCGTCAAAGGACTAACCAACAAACAGATAGCAGACAGGCTCTTTCTTTCGACCCACACCGTCATCACCCATCGGAGAAATATTGCGGCCAAGCTACAGATCCACTCTCCGGCCGGGCTCACGATCTATGCCATCGTCAACAAACTGGTCGAACTGGACGACATCAAAGATACGATCCACACCCCCAGCGAGTAGGCACACGAAGGTCTGTCAGAGCCGTTCTTCGGTGCATTGAAAAGGGCGACACAACCGTCGTTACTTCTCTTCAATGTTCTTGATGACCCTGGCGGGAACCCCTGCCACCACCACATTGGCCGGGACGTCATGTGTCACCACAGCTCCGGCTGCAATCACGGCATTATCGCCAACGGTCACGCCTGGCAACAAGGTGGCATTCGACCCGACCCAGACACGCTTCCCCAGCACGATAGGGGCCGGGGAAGTCGTCTGACGCTTCGCCGGAGCGAGAGCATGGTTAAGGGTGGCGAAGACCACATTGTGTCCGATCTGGCAGCCATCACCCAGGAAAACCCCTCCGTGATCCTGAAAGTGGCAGCAGGCATTGATGAAAACCTCCTTCCCGGGATGGATATTCTTCCCGAAATCGGTATAAAAGGGAGGGAACACCCGCAACGACGGATCGACAGGTCTCCCGAAAAGCTGAGACAACAGAGCACGTATCTCATCCGGCGTATGATAAGCGCCATTCAATTGACAGGTAATACGACGGGCCTGATCGCTCATTTCATCCATAAAACGCTGGATATCCGGAGTATCAAGCGGTTGTCGGGTCTGGACGTATGCCAGAAATTCATGAAGAGTCATATACAAATGTTTTTTGGAGCCTAAAGTAAAAAGGTGGATTGAAACAATACGATGAGTCCCGGCCAATAATCTCACGAAGCTCAATCCTGAAGACAAAGGTACC
>CALYBN010000019.1 GCA_944414825.1 uncultured Rikenellaceae bacterium | reverse complement strand
CTGCTGCTGAGCATGCACGCCTACGTGGGGGAGCTGTCAAAAACGGTGTCATTCAAGGATAAGATCCGTCAGCAACCCCACAACATCAACGCCGGACTGTTATGCTATCCGGTGCTGATGGCTGCCGACATCCTGATCCACCGCGCCACGCGCGTACCGGTGGGCAAAGACCAGGAGCAGCACCTGGAGATGACGCGTAACTTTGCACAGCGTTTCAACCAGTTCTACGGCGTGGAGTACTTCCCTCTGCCGCAATCCTACAACTTCGGCGAGGCTTCGATCAAGGTCCCCGGGCTGGATGGCAGCGGTAAAATGGGCAAAAGCGAAGGCAACGGCGTCTTCCTGGTCGACACCGACGAGGTGATCCGCAAGAAGGTGATGAAGGCCAAAACCGACCAGGGCCCCACGGAACCCAATCAGCCGATGTCGGAACCGATCGAGAACATCTTCACCATCATGAAAATCGTCTCCCCGGCCGAGACCTACCAATATTTCCTGGAACAATACAACAGTTGCCAGATCCGCTACGGCGACATGAAAAAGCAACTGGCCGAAGACATGATCGCCGTGATCGCCCCCATCCGCGAACGGATCACCGACATCCGCGCCAATGACAAATACCTCCACGAGGTGGTAAGCGAAGGGGCGCGCCGGGCAGCGGAAAATGCCAACCGCACGATTCGGGAGGTACGCGAGATCATGGGCATCAAGCCCTTCTAAACGCACTGACGGAGCTGTTCCCGGGAAGGATATGGGCACAAACCTTTCCCCGCGGGGAGAGTACCCTCTCCGAGACAAGACCAATAGGGCCCTAACATAGTCAACAAAACGGACAGGTGTCGTGAACCGACTGGAATTGATATACCGCTACCTGATGCTGCTGACCAAGCGGCTTTCTGACAAGCAGCTGATGATCATCCTGGCGATCGTCGTCGGACTGCTGGCCGGTATGGGTACCTATATATTCGAGGAGTTGCTCTACTGGATCAAGCAGGGACTGGTGAGCTGGTTCCCGATCGAGAGTGCCAGTTTCCTCTACCTGATCTACCCGGCAACGGGTATCATCCTCGCCTCGCTGTTCGTGAAGTATCTGGTCAAGGACAACATCTCGGAAGGCGTGACTCGGGTATTGTACGCCATGTCGAGAAAGGGATCCCGCATCCGCGCCCACAACTGCTACACGTCAATCATCGGCGGCGCCACGACCATCGGCTTCGGAGGTTCGGTGGGCCCCGAGGCCCCGATCGTGCTGACCGGCGCAGCCATCGGCTCGAACGTGGGCAAGCTGATGCGGATGAACTACAAGCACATCACCATGCTGCTGGGTTGCGGAGCGGCAGCCGCCCTGGCCGCCATCTTCAAGGCCCCGATCACGGGCGTGGTGTTCGTGCTGGAGATCCTGATGCTGGATATCACCGTTTCGTCGGTCATCCCGCTGCTGATCGCAAGCGTCACGGCCACCACGCTGGTCTTCTTTCTGAAAGGATTCGAACCGGTACTCGATGTCACCGTCACGGGTCTTTTCCAACTGCGCAACATCCCGATGTACGTTGTGCTGGGGCTCTCATGCGGTTTGACCTCCTACTATTTTACGTCGGTCAACGGCTGGATCGGAGAACGCTTCGCACGCCTCACGTTACAATCACGCAAATGGCTGTGGGGCGGTTTGATCCTGGGTGTGCTGATCTTCCTCTTCCCTCCACTCTATGGCGAGGGATATGAAGCCTTCACGGATCTGATGCACGGGCGTATCGAAAAACTGTTTGACAACTCGCTGTTCTATCAGTACAAGGACATTCCGTGGGTCATCATCCTCTACCTGGGAGCCATTCTCGTTTTCAAGGTGATCGCCATGGCTGCCACCAATGCTGCGGGCGGCGTGGGAGGAACGTTCGCCCCGTCGCTGTTTGTGGGAGCCTTCACGGGCGGCCTGCTGGCCTACACCTGCAACACGCTGTTGGGGATGGATCTGCCGGTGATGAACTTCACGCTGGTGGGCATGGCCGGCGTCATGTCGGGGGTGATGAAAGCCCCGCTGACCTCGATCTTCCTCATCGCCGAGCTGTCGAACGGGTACAGCCTCTTCATCCCGCTGATGATCGTCACTTCCGTGTCATTTGTTATCGGTTATTGGCTGGACCCCTACTCGATCTACACCAAGAAACTGGAGCAGAGCGGCGAGTTGCTCACCCATAACAAGGACAAGTCGGTGATGGTCTTCCTGCACCTGAAAGACCTGATGGAGACCGACTTCTATGAACTGGACGTAAAGAAAACCACACTGGGTGATGTCGTTCACCTGATCTCGACCGTCCGGCGCAACATCTTTCCGGTACTGGACAAAGAGGGACGGCTCATGGGTGTCGTCCAGTTGGACGATCTGCGGGCCGACATGTTCGATCCGTCGAAATACAGCCTTCCGATCACCTATTATATGATCCCGCCGCCGGACACCATTCTGCAGAACGAACAGATCGAGAGTGTACTCAACCGGTTCGAGGAGTCAAAAGCGTGGATGTTGCCCGTCGTCGATAAAAACGGGCACTATTTGGGGTTCATCTCCAAATCGCGCATCCTGGCCGCCTACAGGCAGCAACTGGTCGAGATCAGCGAATCGTAATCTACCTCCAAACTAGTCAGACAAAACGCATGAAGAATTTCCAACATTTCGTCATCACCCGCTTCAACCTGGACCTGTACGCCTGGGACAAAAATCGAATTCCGACACGGACCGAGAAATGGCTCCAGCACCGTTTCGACATCTTCGAACAATATTGTCTGCCCTCCATGCAGGCGCAGACAACTCATAACTATATCTGGCTCTGCCTGTTTGACAGCAATACACCGGCTGAGTACCGTCAACGGATCGACAGCTATCGGGCCATTTGTCCGACATTCACCCCAGTCTACTATACCGCGGGCCAGGCTCGGCAACTGACCCAAAGCCTCCGCGAGACTCTGCTGGGCTACCGCAAGCAAGGGGGGGGGAGACCTCCGCTTATCTGATCACCACAAACCTGGACAATGATGACGCTCTGGCCTGCGATGCAATCGAACGGTTACAACAATCCATCGAACCGACAGCAGAAAAAACAGTCTACAGCCTGCTGTACGGATACCAATATTTCACCCGACAACGTTTTATACTGAAAATGCGCTATACGAACAACCACTTCCTGACTCTCGTGGAACCGTTCGACCAACGGCTCGAGACCATCGTCTCGTTCCGCCATGCACGAGTGATCCGGCAGTTCCCGACCGTCTATCTCGGCTCTCGGGAGGGCAAGTGGCTTGAATTCGTACACGAAGACAACGTGAGCAATGATTTCCGCATCAACATCAAGGTGTGGAACATCCCGGTTCTCTACGGGCGATCATTCCGCGATTTTGGGTTAACGCTGCGTGGCCATGTTCTGAAACAATGGTTCGGGACACTGTTTTTCGTTCCGACCTGCTTCCTCGCAACCGCAACCCGACGGCTGAAAGAGAAATTAAAAAAGTATTTACATAAGAGATGATACAATCACAATCTACGACACAAAGTCTGGGGACCGAGAAGCTTTCCAAACTGCTTCTCCGATATGCTATCCCCTCCATCATCGCCATGACGGCATCATCGCTCTACAACATGGCGGACAGTATCTTCATCGGCCACGGCGTAGGACCGCTGGCAATCGCCGGCTTGGCCATCACCATGCCGTTAATGAACCTCATGTCGGCCTTCGGCTCGATGGTCGGCATTGGCGCCTCGTCACTCATGTCCATCAAACTGGGACAAAATGACCGCAACAGCGCTACATCCATCCTCGGAAATGTCATCCTGCTCAACACCATCATCGGACTCAGCCTGGGGCTATTCTGTCTGTTGTTTCTCAACCAGATTCTGACGCTGTTCGGAGCCAGCCCCGACACGCTCCCCTATGCGCGTGACTACATGGCAATCATCCTCTCGGGGAACGTCTTCACGCATCTCTACCTGGGAATGAACGACTCGCTGCGAGCCTCGGGTTACCCTCAGAAGGCCATGGCGATCATGCTCACAGCCGTACTGACCAACGTGGCCCTCGACGCACTGTTCGTTCTGGGATTCAAGTGGGGCATCGCCGGGGCAGCCTGGGCTACGGTCATTGCACAGGTTTTGGCCATGAGTTTGGAGTTCATTCACTTTTTCGACAAAAAACACTACATCCATTTTTCACATGGGATCTTTCGGCTACGCGCCAAAATCGTGCGGGGGATTTTGTCGATCGGCATGGCTCCGTTCCTGATGAACGTCTGCGCCAGCATCGTGGTGATCTTCATCAACAAGGCGCTCAAAGAGACTGGCGGTGAGATGGGGGACCTCTATGTCGGAGCTTACGGCATCGTTAACCGGGTGGTATTCATCTTCATAATGATCGTCATCGGGCTTAACCAGGGCATGCAACCGATCGTAGGCTATAATTTCGGAGCCCGGAAATTCGACCGCGTAAAACGTACCCTGCGTATGGTGATCTGCATTGCCGTCTGCATCACAACCTCCGGCTTCCTGATCTGCCAGTTGCTGCCGCGGGCCGTGGCCATGATGTTCAC
>CALYBN010000018.1 GCA_944414825.1 uncultured Rikenellaceae bacterium | reverse complement strand
CGGTTCATTGCCTGCTGTATGTATCCTCGAGTTTCTTTCAATTTATTGAAATACACAGGCTCGATGTTCTTTGGCGCGTAATAATAGATCGCACGTGTCGGTTCCATTCCTGTCGTCTCCGCGCCGATGGCCATCAGGTCGTCGGAGAGGAGCTCCGCAGCCGAAGCCGTGCGATAACGAAGCTGTGCAAGGGACTGTACGGCTTCCGTCCATTCGGGAAACAGCTCGTCTGTTGTTCCGGCAAAAGCCTTTCCCTTGCTCTTTGCCTTTGTCAGATTCGCTTTCAATACAGGCGATCCGCTGATCAAGAGAGCCACATATTGCCCGGCAAAGATCTTCCGGACAGACGACAGGGTTTTTCCCTGCTTGACCTCACTGAAAATATAGTCAGCCATGTCGCTCAATGCTTCTTCCTGTGTATAGGGGTCATCCGACTTTTCGACACTGAGTGCCATGCGACTGATCCGCGACATCAGGTAAAGTATGGGCATGCTCTGATAGGTTAACGTTGACAGGTTGCTGTTCGGACCTCCCAGATGGGTAAGTTCGCGATTGGCATCCATCCATGACATATCGTCGCACAGTTCTAACACCGTCTTCAGCGCCTGTTTCTGCACCTTTCTCGGAACGGGCCGGTTGGTCGGCAACGTATTCCCGGCGCGAGGCTCGTCCTGATAGATGCCGCCGATGTAGTTACGCAGATAATTGACGTGGTCATAGATCCGAAGGAATATGAAGTCTGGGAAGAGTTCCTTGTAGGTTTCGGGAATGTTGTCGTCCTTGAGCCACTCAGGGGCATTGGCAATGACGAATTTCAGATTTTCTATCTCCTGATTCATTGTGGAGATAATGTCGCTGCCCAAATCGCCCTGCTGGGCCCGAGGATCTACGGCATAGGTGATACCGTTCGGTTTGCCATAAAAGAAGCGAGGATCGCCTGCTTTCTCGGACAGCCATCGATCCAGTGTCTCCTTTTCTTTCTCTGCCAGCGGCGTATAAAGCCATTGGATGGCAAACTCGTCATAAATGCCGGGCTTGTTGAGTACTGTCACCACACCACGTTCCCGATCGCCGGGTCGGGCTGCATAGTTGAACAGTATGTCGTCGGTGACTGAGGCCGTAAAGCCGTTTTTCTGCGTAAATTCTGGATCACGCAACTGTTCCGTACTGTAAGCGGCACTGCCGGCCAGGTTGGGAGCCAGGCCCAACCCCAGGGCCATCCGTTGCATGACCCTTGCCGTCAACACGTCGCACACCGCTTCGTCCGACAGGTAGTAAGCGGCATAGCGCCGGTCTGCATTGGCGATTGAGTAGACAGCTTCATGTCGGGCAAAGTTCGCAAAATCACGGGGAACGGTCATCCGGATACTGAGAATCTCTCCCGTACGCGGGTCAGACAAACGACGCAGGGAGATGGCGCTGGCCGTCGATGCGGAGAACGTCACACAACTAATCAGCGGATCGTCCGCATGGAACGACGAGTCGGCCGGATAGGGTTCTACACGGATGGCATTCCGGAATCCGGCTTTTTCGAAAGCGGGATTCCACTTCTCGATCCCTTGACGGACGGCATTGGCCCAACTTTCCGTGAAGAGCGTATCAAGGTAGATCGTAATCGGTTCGACCGGTTCACTGATCCGGCCTTGTTTGATGGCCTCCGGATCTTGCGGAATCAGCTTCCAACGCCCGGCAAAGTACCCCTCTTTGCTGCCTTTTTCACCAAAAGAGGTATATGGGACATAGGCGGTTCCAATTCGTGGATCAGCCTCGCGGACAGCCATTTTCTCCTCAGGCAGCAGGGTTAGTGTCGTCACCAGACCGGCCGATACTTCCGGTTTATCGGACAGTATTCCAAATGGGAAAGCCACGGTCAGGCGTACTCCGATCTCCGACGAAACAGCGATACTGCTATTGAAGGCTGCAACTTTGTCGAATTTGGAACGGTCTTTCAGATACTCATTGTCATAAATAAAGAACCCTTCTCCGAATGAAACGCCTTTCATGTTGAGGATATCCTTGTTGCTTCCCAGAAAATAAGAGGTGGCATCGAACACAACGGCCGTACTGTCGTTGTTGAGTGCTTCGATGGGGAATGCCTGTGTGATGGCTCCGATTTGTGAAGCCCGCAGAGCACGTTCGATGTTGGCATCGCCTCCTTTCGCATAGACGTTGTATTGCGGCAGACGAAACAGCACCAGCGAATCGGTGCGGTCGATACGCAACCGCTTGCTCGAAGCTACTCTTTGGCCCGGGGCCAAGGCCCCTACGTCACTGGTGCGGTCGATGTAGGAATCAACCAGGAAATCGCGGCCGAACAACTCGTTCGGGATCTCGAGATAGATCTTCTCCTCGATTTTATGTGCCGAGATAAGGCCCTTGGCATGACTTACATTCTTCTTGCCCTTGAAAAGTTTGTCGTATGGGGTCGGTTTGGGGGTGGCTTTCTGAGTCGTATTTGCCGTCTCTTTCTTTTTTCTTTTGCTGGCGGCATCACCCTGCACAGGAGCCAGCAGACTCCCGGCGAGTACTCCTAAAAGTAATAACTTACCGTATCTCATGGTCATCCCCTCTCTATTTTAATCCAAGTTCGATCGTACGCAGCAACAGTTCATAGTGCGCTTTCGTCTCGGCCGAAGCACTATTTACCCGACTTTTCAGCAGGGTCTGAACGTTCGACATATAGGCATAGATGTCCGCTACGGTAGCCTGTCCCCTGTTGAAAATGGCCCGGGGAAACCATCCGAAGCCCGATATCGGGTCATAGTTGATTTCACCGCAGAGATTCTCTCCATGCAGGTTACAAGTGTAGCTATACATGTCGTGTAAGGGTTCTGCTGCGAATCCTTTTGCAGCAGCGTTGGGAAGTGCAAATCCGCCCGAACGCATCATAATCTCCACGTATTGCCGTTGGAGATCCATCTGCTCGCGTGTCAGTTTCCGACCTTGCCGGGTAGGTTTCCATACATAGTCGTAGACCCGGTCGGCGCAGTCGCGGAACGAGAATGAGTTGCCGGCCACGTCTGCCGTGAGCGAAACGCTGAACGGAGTTAAGATGATGAAGCTGCCCAGCATGTTATATACCGCAGCTTTCGGTGAGCCGATAATGGCCAGTTTGTTCAGCAACGCCTTGTTGTCCAACCAGTCGAGATTGCCATACAGTTCACAGAGGTAGTCGAGTGCTGCGAGCTGCTTCTCGGTCGGGATATTGGCGAAGGCGGGCAGCGTATCGTCGGCTTTCACTTCATTTTTGTAAAGTCCGCCCACGTTGAGGTAGACGTGTTGGATGTACATGGCCAACTGGTTGATGATACTCTCCAGTATCTCCGTCCGGAACTCGAAATCGTCATCCCCGGAGGTGATCCAGCCATCATATTCTGCCATCAGCATCTTCAGGTTTTCGACCCCGTAACGCGTAGCCTTCACGACATCATCGCCCAGGTCTTCGGTCTGAGAACGGGGGTCGAAGAAGCGAGCCTGAAACTGCTGCTTTCCGTAACGGGCCCAAGGGTATTCTTTCACAGCGTCTGTAATCCACTTCGTAGTGATCGGAGCTTCTTCTTCAACACTTTTGGCTTCCAATACCGGCATGTAGGTCCAGTGGATCAGATAACGGTCATAGGGGCCGAAACGGGGCGGAGTCAGTTTCACGCCGCGTTCCTTGTCTCCCGGTTGGGCCACATAGTTGAAACGGGCATAATCCATGATTGTGGTTGTCGTCCCATACTGTTGCGTGAAGGAGGGGGAGCGGAGCGAGTCGACCGGAATGACCGACGAACCGCTCATGTTGTGCATGAAGCCGAGACAGTGTCCGATCTCGTGCGAAATGACATACCGGAGCGCATCGCCCAATATCTCGTCCGGCAGTTCACTTTGGCGGACCTCCTGGTCAACGGTGGCTGTCTGCACGAAACGCCAGTTGTTGATCAGCCGCACGATGTCGTGGTAGACATACACCGAAGCATTCAGAATCTCGCCGCTGCGCGGATCGACCCACGAGGGCCCCATGGCATTTTGGATGCCGATGGGGGCATAGCGCACGCAGGAATATTTCAGATTATCGGGATCGAAACTCGGATCGTCCGTCGGGAAATCGCGGGCCTGGATGGCATTCTTGAAACCGATCTCTTCGAACAGTTCCTGCCACTGGCTGATTCCCTCCTTGATGTAAGGGCGCCATTTCTCCGGGAAGGTATTGTCTACATAGAACACGATCGGTTTTACGGGTTCGACCTTTTCTCCCCGGCGGAAAGCGGCCGTGTCGGAGGGTACGAGCTGCCAGCGGTTGGCGTAGTAGACCGGTGCGGTGGTACGGGAACCTTCGCCCAACTGCATCCGCGGCGTGAAGAATACGCCGATCCGGTAGTCGGCCATACGGGGCTGATAGGGCTTCTCGGACAGCAGGATGATCGAACGCGTCATCTCCACCGTAAATGGAGCGTCTTTCAGCGCAAGTTTGTTGTCTCTTTTAGATGCCAGCGAATAGGTATAGGAGAGTGTACTGCGGATCGACACGTTGTCCTCGAATGCTTTGATGCCGCTCAAATAAGAGGCGTTGCTCTTGTAGCTTTCGGTCCGTTTGAATGCAGCACCGTAGAGCGAATTCTGGTCGAACGGACTCATCTTCTTGTTGTCGCTTACGAAGAAGTCGGTCATGTTGAATACTACGGCCGTGCTGTCGTTGTTGTATGCCTCGATTTTCGCATTTTTCAGGATGGCGCCGATTCCGCTCTTCTCCAATGCCTGATCGATGGCGGCATCGGTAGTGATATAGTCCGTATTCACTTCGCGGAGTTGGACGTGGGTTTCGTTTTTGGTGAACATCACGTGCAGGGGCTGTGTCGGTTTCGAGCCTACCACGGCATTGGCATTTTCACTGATCTCCGTCACCGTGGAGCCGATCAGCATCTCCCGGCCCAGCAACTCTACGGGCAGTTCGAAGTAGAGTTTTCCCTTCATCATGTGCAGGGTGATGAAGCCGCGAGCCGTCTCGTGTTTTTCCTTGAAAAGTTCGTCATACTTGCTTTTTTTCTTGGCGGTGGAGTCTGCCGAGACTTCCGTCTGGGCTTTCTTCTTTTTCCAGAACCAGGGGAATGCTGCCTGACCGGGCAAAGACCCTCCTAGAATACCAGCAAGGAGAAGGCTCGAAAAAATCATGTTTTTCATATCAGATAATCTGTTTAAAAATAAATAATTATATGACGTATTCAGGAATTTCTGAATACGTCATATAATTACGTTTTAGTTGAGCATAAATTAGGTATTGAAAATATTAATAATGAGTCGTTATTACATCCAATACTCTACCGAAGCCGTCGTAGACCATCGCACTGTTCTTGTCGAGCTCTCCGCTGCCCAGGTTCTTCATCGGGACGACCGAAACCTTGCCTTCCATCGCGTCGTTGTGGGTTACGACGATCAGGGCCTTGTTGTTTAGGGGCAGTTCACTGATATAGGAGTTTTCGAGCATGTACCGGTCGACCGTGTAAGCGCCCTGCTGATAGAGTTTGATTTTCGAGATAGTCTCTCCTGCATCCGGCGTGTAGGTGGCAGCCGGAACGACCGTGGCCGGATCCATCTGGAAATTGATGGCATGGATGCCGCTTTCCGTCGCGATGAACAGCACGGCCTCATTGCAGGCGAAAGCAGTGCTGACAGCCTGATCCAACAGGGCCTTGCCTTCGTCGGGGATGTTCCGCAGCAGATAGGGTGCCGCGGGGATTGCAGGCGTTGTCTCCGTTTCGGCCGCTGCCGCACTCAGGGCATAGATGGCATAGTCGCCGGTGGCATCGTCCTTCATCAGGAAGGTGATTTTGTCGCTGGTGATGCTCATCGCCCCGTCGACCACCGTTTTGCCGGGCAGGCTGTTCGGGTTGAACAGGGAGGACGATTCGAAATTCGTAGACAGCAGATACGGCGATTGGTAATAGGAGTTGTAGGTCACGAACTTGCCGGCGCTCTTGTCGTAGAAATTCAAAATGTTGTTGGTCGCCGAACTATGAGGCATCATGACGAACACCCCATTGTCAGCCTGCAGGGAGAGGCCTGTGGCAGGCAAGACCAACGGTATGAAATTATTTCGTTGGTTAATGATTGCTGTACCGTCCGATAATGGAACAACCACGATCTGACTGACATGATAGAACTTGTTGAACGATGCTTCCGGCATATAGATTGCCAGTTCGGAATCCTCCAACGGCGAGCAGTCGAGCAGATCGAAGCCGAATATCTTTCCCTCCTCGTCGCTTCCAAACACATAGTTGGTATGGGAGAAAGCGGGCTGCGGATATCCCTGCGTTATCATCGACATGGAGGAGACGATGCGGTTGAACGACACGTCCTGCGATGCCAGCATGTCCCGGTAGATGACCTCATCCGAGGAGTAGTTGACAGTGAGGTCCTTGTTCTTGATCAGGGTGAAGTCGCTCGAGACGCCGTCCTTGGTGTCGGCGATCAGCAACCCGTCCACGAAGGCACTTTGTATATAGAGCTGCCACACCGTATAGGCCTCCAGATTGTCGTTCTCAGTATCGGTCACCTTGAAGAACAACGTGTAGTAGTCCGAGTGGATGGGCAGCGAGATTATCGTGTCCAGCACGGGTTCCGTTCCTATCTGGAGGTACTCTGTTGAATTGGGTGCATCGGTAATGTACCACTCATAGGTCAGTCCCGAAGGATTCTTCTCGCCGTTCCGGCTGATTTCGGGGGCCAGGGTCAGCCGGTCGAAATAGCCGACATGGATAACCCCGCCGATCCCCGTCGTGTCGATCACGACGCTGGGAAGCGTGGTCTCCCGTAGAGAACTCTTGTCTTCATAACATCCCGTCAGGGCCGTCCCCAGGCCTGCCAGGAGCAGGCACAGGGCAAATATGTTTTTTCGTTTCATGATTTCCGTTCGAATTGTAAGTTAGGTTAATACTTATCGGTAGTGGCACCTTTGCGGACTGTTATGGGATCACCGGCCTTGGCACCTCCGTTGTGCAGCAGCCTTTCCCCGTGTTTCACCTCGTAGTCGTCCAGCCACTCGGCCAACTTGGCCTGATAGGCGAGATACTGATTGTTGGTATAAATCAAGGAGTATTTCGGCAGATAGGGGTATCCGTCTCTGTTATACGAACTTCCGTGTATCTCCTGATCGTCCCAATCATCCCAGTCGAGGGCGTTGACGATTGCCATCATGGCGTTGGAACTGAGCACCTGCGTAGAAGTGGAGACCCCGGACGACATGCCGAGAATCAATAAGTTATAGGTCCGAACATAGTTACTTACCGTGGGGAAAGGAATCTGGGCGCTCCAGGTCAGCGTGCCCCGGGCATCGGCCACCAGCTTCGAGCTGGGGGGCAGGTCTCCCCCGTCGGTCAGCGTCAGCACCAGAGAGTAGTCCTTCTCCTGCAGCTCCTCCAGGTTCTGTATTCTGACCCGTATGTAGCCCTTGCTTTCGTTGGCGGGGATCATCGAGGCGAGGATCTCGTAACTGCCGTCCGGCGCCGTAGTCGCGGTGTCGATCCGATAGCCTACCGTCCGGTCGTAGGATACGGGATATCCGGTGACCACCAGTTCCATGTCGACGTCCATATACTCCGCATCCATGTTCTGAATAAACGATTCGGAGCGGAAGTAACCCTCCTCTCTACTTGTCGTAAAACTGCCGCTATAGGAGATGTTCCGGTTGTCGAACCGCACCCCGTTGTGCGTGCTGTCGTAATAGGAGATCTCTTCCTTCTCGCAGCCGGTTGCAAAGAGTGCCACCAGGGGCAGCATCAGTATATATATTCTGCTTTTCATATGACGTATTCAGTTATTTGGTGTTCATGGTTATTGTATGCGGCCGATCGAAATCTCGTAGTAGGGATACGGCAGCACGTAGGTCGCGTCCGTACATTCCAGCACGTTCGGCATCTCCGTGGCTCCCGTCCGTTTGTAGTAGAAGAACATCACGCCCTCCGAAATGAACTCGCGGCGGTACTCCTTGGTGATTTCGTCAATCATGGCCTCCTGCGTATTGACCGTTGAACGGTCCAATGCAGCGATTCCTCGGTTTGTCCGGATGACGTCCAGCATGTCAGCCGCCTTGTCCAGATCCTGCTGCATGGCATAGCACTCCGAAGCGATATAGTAAACCTCCGGAATCCGGATCAGCGGAACACGGTTTCTGGAGCGCATTGTTTGCTCGGAGGTTCCGCTCACGTTTGCATTATCCAGCAGTTTCAGGGGAATGAATCCATTCTCAATCGTCAGCAGGGCTGCCGTATTGAAGCGGATGTCCGACAAGGCTCCCTCGGAAATCTCCTGTACCGTAGATTCCGACAGATAGATAGCTTCACTGTCTTGGGTCGTCCCCATTGTCAGCAGACTTTGTTGTGACGCGTTCATGTCGTATACCTCCAGGCTGAAAAGATATTCGGGATACATCGAACGGTTTGCAGTGGTCAGGGTATTCTGTAGCTGAAGATTGAACATCTTGGACGGCATCACATATTCCGGCTGGTTTTCAATCCGGCTGATCACCTTTTGGGCAGCCTCCAGAGCCAGAGTCCGGTGGGCATCGCTGCCGCTCCACATGCACACCCGCGCCAGCAGGGCCTGCACGGCATAATAGTTCAGGTGTCCTTCCCGGTAGTCGTAGAATCCGTCGTAGTTGATCGAGGCATAGTCGCTCTCCGGACGTTTGCCCACGACCGGATCGTCGTTTTCCATCAGGCGCGCGGCCTCCTGCAGGTCGTCGATGACATGCTGGAGGTAGTCCGCCCCTGTTGTCTGCGGCGGTGTGGACGGCGAGAGAGTGGTCACATAGGGTACCGTGAGCTTTGCGTTCATCTCGTTGGCCCGGCTGGCCCAGTCGCCGTATCCGAACAGCCGCAATAGGTCGAAGTGAACATAAGCCCGCACGGCCAGCAACTCGCCCTTGATGATGTTGTAGCCGATGGTGCTCAGTTCGTTTTTCTTTTCATCGATCATGCTCAGGGCGTCGTTGGCATTGGCGATGACGTTATAGAGTTTTTGCCAGATGCCATTAATGATACTCTCGCTGTCGGCATCGTCGTAGTCATGCGCCTCGAGTTCATACAGGCCCGGATACTCACTCGTAGCCAAAGGCATGGCAGTGTATTGTCTCGCCATGCGTTCGATTTCATTCCACACCAAGGCTCTTCCGTAAAGTTCCGGAGTGGCCATGGCAATGTAACACCCGATCAGAGTCTGCTGGAAGCCCAACTCCGAACTGTAGTGATCCTCTTTGCGAATCTCATTGCTTGCGGTCACGTCCAGCCAGTTCTCGCACGACACGAAAAGGGTCGCAGGAAGCAGCAGGAGTGCCAGAGAAATGTATCTTGTGATTTTCATAAGTCTTTTCGGTTAAAACGTTGCGGTTAAAGAGAATGACATCGTGCGTGCGAAAGGATAGGTCGTTCCGCGTTCGATCTTGATCGAAGACCATGTGGCAAGATCGTTCATGTAGAACGACAGGCGCAGGCGCTGCATGCCGATCTTGGAGATCATCTTCGTGGGGAACTCATAATACATAGACAGCGAAGAGAAGGTCAACTCCGAGGCATCCTGCACGAAACGGGTCGTGGCCCGCGTCTGCCTCTGGTCCCTCACATCCTTGAACTGGGTAATCATGCCCGGGGTATTCCAGCGTCCCAGCAGCACGCGCCGGTCGACGTTGTAATTGATGTCGACATTCTCCACGCGCTCCAGCAGGGTCGTATTGTACATCTGGTAACCTGTCTGATAGCTCAAGAGTGCGCTCAAACCCACTCCCTTATATTCTGCCGAAAAACCGAAGTTGCCGCGGTACTTGGGTGTGTTGTCGCCGGCAACCACCAGATTCGCCGAATTGTAGGTGTAGGTAAGCGATCCGTCTTTCTGGATGAAGACCTCTTGCCCTGTCTGGGGGTCGATACCGGCCGACGGTACGGCCCAGATCGCCGTCATCGAGTTTCCGTCTTCGTAGATGGCTACCGGAGCCGTGGTTCCGCTCTCCTCAGCCAGTTTGCGGTTCTGTTCGTTATAGGTTCTCATGCTCTCCGACAGCCGGATGATCTTGTTCTTGTTGGTGACGAAAGAGCCGTACAGGTTTACGAAGCCGTCCTTATGCTGCCAAACCGTATAGTTGGCCTGCAGTTCGACACCCTGGTTGCGCACCAGTCCGAGGTTCGATTGTACTTTGTCAAAACCGGTCGACGGGGCGATCGACACGCTGGTGAGCATGTTCTTCGTATCCGACGAATAGTAGTCGAACGTGAGGTTCAACTTCGAGACCCGGAAATCGAAACCGATGTTATAGTCCAGTTTCTGCTCCCACTTCAGAGCGGAGTTGGGCATCTGTGCAAGGTAGGCACCCGACTGGTAGAGATAGGAGTAGTCTGTATAATAATTATAGGTCGCGATGGCGGCGCTGGTCGAGAAATTCTGGTTTCCGGTCAGTCCGATCGAGCCGCGCAGTTTCAGTTGCTTGATGAAATCGTAATTCTCCAGGAAGCTTTCGTTATGCAGATTCCAACCGATGCCGACCGACCAGTTCGATGCCCAGCGGTTGTCGGAACCGTAGAGCGAGGAGGCATTGGCACTGTAGGTCAGATCGAGCAAATAACGGTCGTCATAGTCGTAGGCAGCGGCGAGCAGGACGCGAACTTCGCGGTTGGTCGAGGCGATGCTTACGGGTTTTCCCTCCGCGTAATCACGGGCGGCCGAGATGTCGGAAACCGTGCTGTTCGGAAAGCCGCGCGCACTCATCTGCGTGTCGGAATAGATTGTTTCGGAGAGCGTCCCGCCGACATTAGCGAAGAGATTATGTTTGCCGAAGCTTTTGTTGTAATTGAAGTTCAGGTCTCCGGAAATGGAACTTCTCTTACCGGACTGATAGTCATATTGTCCCCGGAGCGGATTGTTCTGCTCTAAAACAGTGGAGAATCTGGAGTGCAGCGCGGGGTAAAAATCCTCCGACGTACTGCGCTGGGCGGAAATGCCGACGCGTCCGGTCGCCTTCAACTCCGGCAGAATATTCCATTCGGCATAGAAATTATTGGTGAAGTTCAAGTAGCTCGATACGAATTCCGTGCCAATCTCCGCATCGTACATCGGGTTGGGAACGTCTTGGCTGGTGCCGTATCCGGCAAACATATTGGAACTCAACTCTGCGAAACGCAAAACGTTACCGTTCTCGTCGGTAGCTTGCCAGAACGGATTCATCTTGGCATAGTCGCTGAAAGTCCCGTAGGGTGAATCATAGCTCTTGTTGGAGGTCACCGACATGATATTGCGGAAAATAACCTTCTTGGTCCGATACGAGAGATTGACCGAACCCTGGATGTTCGTACGGTCCGATCCTTTCATGACACCAGGAACGTTGTTGTACGTAAAATCCATAATGGCCCGCAGCGACTGGGAGTCGCCCACCTCAACATTGATGTTGTGTTTGTGTCCTACCGCTGTCCGCAACGGTTTGGAGAGCCAGTAGGTGTCCAGGCCTTCCAAAGCCAGCTTGCGGCGGCTGTTATAGAGCTGCCACAACTCCACTTGGTTCTCAGCGGCGCCCGATATATTGTCCCTGACCGTATAAACCCCGGCCAGACGCTCCGCTTCGAGCTTCTCCATGGCGTTACAGAGATCATAACTGGTCAAGTCGGGCATTTCGAAAGTGACGCTTCCGTTGTAGGTTACCCGCTGCTCGTTGCCCATCAGCCGTTTTGTCTCGATGACGATCACACCGTTGGCAGCTTTCGAGCCATAGAGCGCTTTGGCTGCGGCATCTTTCAGGATCGTCATGCTTTCGATCCGGTTCATGTCCATATCCATGACCGATTCGAGCGTGGTTTCGAAACCGTCGAGGATGAAGAGCGGCTGATTGGGTTGGTTCTGGTAATTACTTCTAAAAGATGTAGACGAAGTCTCAAGCGGAAAACTCGATGTTCCTCGCATGGAGAGTGACGGCAAAGTGTTCGGGTCGGAACCCATGGTCAGGTTCGCCGGCATATAGATCGTAGGATCCAATGCTTTCAAACTTTCCAAGGCATTTTGGTTACCCACACGCATCAGATCCTTGCCGGAGATCGTCGTGGCAGATCCCGTATAGCTTTCTGCTTTCCGAGTGTAAATACCTGTCACGACTACCTCGCCTACAGAAGCTATATCCTCCTGCATACGCACGAGCCCGGCATCGCGTACATGAATGGTCAATGTCTTATAACCGATAAATGAGAAACGAAGAGAGTCAAGGCCGCGCGGCACCATAATGCGGAAATCTCCTTTGACTCCGGTGGTGGTTCCGTTTGTCGTCTTGGGTACGGTTACGGATACTCCGGCAAAAGGTTGCCCAATCTGGTCCAAGACAACACCCTGGACCACATAGGTCTGAGGTCTCTGCTGATTCTGTGCAAAGATTAAATTCGGAGTGAATAAACAACTCAACAACGGGATCAATAGTAACCTTATGTTACAATTTCCCCCTCCCTTGCATGGTATTTGTCCTATTGCAAAAAGGATTTTTGTGTAGAATTTCTTCATTAAGTTTTGAATTAAAGTTAATGCACTATTTTAGCAATATATATTCTTTGCAATAATAAAAATTTTTGTTGAAAAAATACTTCTTTTTGAGAGATTTTTACCTTGTATTGATCCTTATTATTATTCAAATATGAAGATAATTCCCTGTCCTATTTCTTGGTTTGATTATATTTTTTAATATAAAACCAAATATACATATTAATTTGAAATCTAATTAATAATATAACTATAATATTAAAATTCCTAAAAAGGAATGAAGCAGGTCTTATAATCCTTCGGATTACAGCCTCAT
>CALYBN010000017.1 GCA_944414825.1 uncultured Rikenellaceae bacterium | reverse complement strand
ACCGGTTGGCCCGACGCTACAATCCGATCGTACTAGAGGGAGCAGGCAGCATCAGCGAGATCAATCTGCGGCAGCAGGATCTGGTCAACATGCCGATGGCCCTGCACGCCGGGGCCGATGTGATTCTGGTGGGCGATATCGACCGGGGCGGGGTATTTGCCAGCCTCTATGGTTCGGTCATGCTGCTCACGGAGGAGGAGCGCGCCCGGCTGAAAGGAATCCTGATCAACAAGTTCCGGGGCGATCTGAGCCTCTTCGAATCGGGGCGCAAAATGCTGGAGAAGCTGTGCGGCGTGCCGGTGCTCGGGGTGATCCCCTACTATCGGGACATCTGCATCGAGGAAGAGGACTCCGTCATGCTGGCCATCAAGCACCGTCAGGCCGCACAAGGGAAGATCAACATCGCAGTGATTCTGTTACGCCACCTGTCAAACTTCACCGACTTCAATTCGCTGGAACGCCACCCCAAGGTACATCTTTTCTATACGAACGATCCGGCGGAGGTCGAAAAGGCCGATATCGTCATCCTGCCCGGAAGCAAGAGCACGATGGCCGACCTGTGCGAACTGCGCCGCAACGGCATGGCACAGAGCATCGTCCGCGCAGCCGAGAACGACCGAACCGTACTGGGTATCTGCGGCGGCTACCAGATGATGGGACAGACGATCCACGACCCGCTCGGCGTGGAGAGCGACATGGCTTCACTGCCCGGACTCGGCCTGCTGCCTGTCGAGACGACGCTCACCGGAGAGAAGGTGACCCGCCAGACCCGGTTCCGCCTGGCGGCAGATCCCTCCCAGTGCGGCGAAGGCTACGAAATCCACATGGGCACGACTACACCCCTTCCGGGGAGCACCCTCACGCCTCTGCTGCAACTGGAAGACGGCACGACGGATGGGTTCCTTGCCCGACCCCGTTGTCTGGGGAGCTATCTCCACGGAATTGCCGACAATCCTGCATTCGTCGATTTTCTGCTGGCACCCTTTGCCGATCGGACGTCGGAGGAGACGCCGTTCGATTACCACGCCTTCAAGGAGGAGCAATACGACAAACTGGCGGATCACGTACGCCGCCATACCGACATGGAGACCCTCTACGCCATCCTGACCGGAGAGCGTTAAGCCACACACCCTGCCTCTCACTCAGACCAACCTTTCAGGCCGACACTTATGCTCGACATTGCTCCAATGCCAGCCCAGGTGCCACTTGCCGATGCAGGCGGTACGGCATCCCTGCTGCTGCAACATACCGAGCAGGGTAGTGCGGCCAGCTTCGATGAGCGGTCCGGCATAATCGCCCGGGACTCCCTGTTTCAGCGTGGAGCGCCAATTGTATCGTCCCGTCAGCAGCGAATAGCGCGAAGGCGTACTGACCGACCCAGGGCTGACCAGACGACTAAATTTTCACAACTCATCATCTTCGCTACACCCTGTTACTGGAATTTCTGCACCTCGTCGGGGCCGGGCGTGGCATAACGTTTGTCGATGGCCCGAATGTAGACATCGCCATCCTCAAGCATTTTCACCTCCAGCGGCACGATGGTCACACCCTGCTCGTTGATCGTCTGGGCATTGGCGCTCAGATCGCGGGTTTCGATCCCCTCGCTATCGAGCGGCGGTACGTTGGCATTGAAGAAGGCCGTGCACCACCAGCGCCCCTGCCGATCCTGGAACGGCGTACCGTGCCCCAGAAAACGCCCCAGAAAACGCCGATCGGAGTAGGGCCCGTAGATCGAATCCGACGTGCAGTAATACAAGTTGTAGGAGCCCTTGCGCCCTTGATCGGTCGACCATGCCGTACCAATAAACACATATTTTCCCCCGATTTTCAGAATCGTGGTCCCCTCGTGGCCGATCTTCCGGTTGGCCGGGTCGATCCGTGTCCCCTCGGCAGCCAGCCCCGCAAAATTCTCCTTGATGGGCGCTACCATGCCATTGGACCAAGTCAGGTACCACGTCCCGTCGTCATCGCGGAAGAGCGACGGATCGTGTTTCTTGGTAAAATCTTCCGGCATTGGGTTCACCCACGGTCCGGCTACCTCGGCCCCGGATGAAAGCACCAGGTTGCTCAGGGCCTGCGGACAGTGTACCATTGCCCAGCAATCACCGGCCCAGTGGAGTTCCGGCGCCCAAAGCACGTGCTGCTTGCGGGCCTTCTCGCCGCCGGCCTTATATTGATACGCATCTTTCAAAGTATAGGGAGCTCCCAGATACTCCCACGTCACCAAGTCGGGGCTCCGCCACACCTGCATGGTCGACCCGACAACACTCTCCGCACCGAGTCCGATGTTGTAAGGCTCACTCTGCTCGCGGGGATCACCCGGGTTTGGGGTCGTACCGGTCAGGTAGTAGAGGCTGTCGGGTCCGAGTGTGATATAAGGGTCGCGAATCCAACCGTCGGCCTTGATATGAACTGCCCGGTCATGGTTTTCGATTGCTTGCAGCATCTGCTGCTTGTCGTTCTTCTCGGCACAGCCCGAACAGGCAAATGCCAGGGCCGTCAACAACAATAGGGTCCGTTTCATATTTAGAGAATAGTTTTAAGGTTAGAAGTTCGTTCCAATTATACAAATATAAAAATCCGCAATCGGGGGCAGCAAAAATTCCCGACCAAAAATCTGCATTTTTTATCCAAAAGCTATGGCTTCCGAAACCACACTCCGATCCTCACCCTTGAGAAATAAGCCTCTTATCGTTTCCGTATCCCGCAAAAAATAGTATCTTGCAACGAAACCCATTAAATCGAACCCCATGATAAAAAGAATCGTCCTCACATTACTGACATTGTTCGGTATTGCTGCCGTTTCCCGAGCAGAGACCCCGGCCAAACACGAAAAAAACAACCCTATGCAAACCATCCAACTGAACCTGCCGAATCTCACACGAGGTTCCTCCGTCATGCAGGCACTCGCCCAACGGCGTTCGACCAAATCCTGCTCCCCGCAAGAGCTCTCGCTACAAGACCTTTCCGATCTGCTCTGGGCGGCCAACGGCATCAACCGTCCCGAATCGGGCAAAAGGACCGCTCCGTCGGCCATGAACCGGCAAGACGTGAAGGTCTACGTCTGCCTGCCTCAGGGAAGCTACCTCTATCACCCCGATCGCAATACGCTGGAACTGCTGACCGCAGGCGATGTTCGGCCGGCCGCAGCACCGGTGGTCATCGTGCTGGTGACCGATACCGACCAACAATGGGCCGCCATGGATGCCGGCATCGTATCGCAAAACATCTCGATTTTCTGCGCCGGGACAGGACTGGCCACCTATCCGCGCGCCTCGATGGATAAGGCGGCTCTGCGCAACGCCTTGAAACTGACCGGCACGCAAACACCCATGCTCTGCCATCCGACCGGATACTTCGAGGAGTAGTCACAGAGGGCTATTTGCGACAGCTGCTTCACAACTCCGCTTCCAGGCGGATCGCTTCCGCACAACGGTTTCCGTACGCCAAAGATTTTCCCCGTCGCACATAAGCGCGGAGGGGAGAGGTTAGTGTTTCCGCTTCTCAAGCGGCAGGAAATAGAGCACCACCGCACCGCAGAACAGTCCGAGCCAGAGGAAATTGACCCGGAACGTAAAATCGATCCGCAGGTGTTTCACGATATCCACCACGGTGAAAGCGCCCATCGTAACACAAAACGCCATCCGCTGACGGGATAGTAATTGAAGAAAGCTCACACGACTCTTGGTCCGCCGCCAACTGAACAGTGGCGGTACCAGCGCGTTCGTCTCCCGACAATAATGGAGGTACTCCTCTCCGTAGCGGGTCGCCAACCGGTGCTCCTCCGAAGCGATGATACGCTCCACCACCATATAACTCACCGGCACAATGAAAAACAGGAACCACGCCATTCCGGCATAGATCGACACGGCATATACCAACAGCAGATCGGCCAGAAAATAGGGAAACCGCACCATTGAATAGATCCCACCACAGGCAGCCATCTCCATGGGGTTCCGGGAGTCGCATTTCGAGGCGGACCATCGGACCGCAAAACCACACAATGCCACCAGCAACGAAACCGTCGTCAGCACCACCCCGCTGCGCCACAGCGAAAAAGGTGTGGTACAGAAGAGTGCCGCCACCAGCACCACAAAGAACAAGAAAGGCAACATTTTCCGAAACCGTCCCAGAATGCGGCCACTGCGCAGGACTTTGGTCGAGATCATCATTTTTCCAAACGATTAATTGTATATCGGAACAACTTCACCGCCACGATTGCCACCAGCAGACCATCGATTACGCCCAACAAGATGTCGAGCGGATAGTGTACCCCCAGGTAGATCCGGCTGTAGCACACCAGCAGCGTCCATACCAGCATCAGCACCGTGAACCATCGGGCCCGCACCAGCGCCATCGAGAAAATCGCGATGCCGAACGTCGTGGCGGCATGGGCCGAAACCGTACCGTAAAGTCCGCCACGGTAACCCCGCACCGTGTGGACCATCGCCTCGATCTCCGGGGTATGCGTAGGACGGAGCTTCGGCAGATTGTGTTTGAACAGGTTGGCAATCTGGTCGGCAGCTCCCACCAGCAATCCGATAAAAAGCGCAGCGATCAGCGTCTGCTTCCATCCGTAGCGCCGCCACAGCAGCACGAGAATCAGGATATAGAGCGGAATCCACGTCAGTTTGCCGCTGGCGATCCAGAAGAGGCCGTCGGCAAAGGCTCCGCCATCGAAATTCAGAGCCAGGAGGAGTTCCCGATCGAGTTGCAACAGTTGTTCCATGTATCAGAATTGAAAATATATAAACGGCTGTATATCGGCCGATTTGATCTGCATCACGCACCAGATGACCGCCACGATGGCCAGTGCCTTCATCAGCAGCGGCATCCGCACCGTCACGCCGCAAACGCCCTCTTTCCATGCCGTCGGCAGGAAATGGATCACATATCCCAGCAGCATCAGCATGCAGACAGTCGTATACCCACGCACCACGCTCGGAGCGATCGCGAGGTTAAAGTTAGTAAAAATCTGACTCAAAACCTCACGGGCCGTCGACATGTCCTGCGCACGGAAGAAGATCCAGGCGAAGCACACCACGTGGAACGTTACCACCACGCCCAACACACGCCGCAACGGATTGCGCATCTCGGCACCGGTGGCCTTGAAACTGGGGAAAACGTTCATCACCATTTTGTGTACGGCCAGCGCCACGCCGTGGATCGCGC
>CALYBN010000016.1 GCA_944414825.1 uncultured Rikenellaceae bacterium | reverse complement strand
GTCGTCTCTCCACTCAGTGCCTCATCGTCCAGCTGGATCGGATGGCTGCTCCCCTCCATCTTGCTCTTATATTCGCTGAAGGCATTGAAAAGCGTACGCGCCAGTTTCTTCTGTCCGGAACTGGTGGTCAGCGTCTCGCGGTCCTTGGCATTGGACAGAAAGCCCAACTCGGTGAGGACACTGGGCATTGCCGTTTTCCACAACACCAGGATAGGCTGTTGCCGCACTCCCTTGTCGGGCATCGGTGACCCCACCTTGTAGTGTCGCTGGAGGATATTGGCAAAGGTCATACTCTGGTCGATGTTGGCATACTGCATCAGCGAGAAGATGATGAAACTCTCGGTCGACCCCGGAATATAACCTTCATACTTCGTATTATAATCTTCCTCGTAGGTGATCACGTCATTCTCGCGCATGGCCTCCTCCAGGTTACGGTCGGCATCCTTGGTTCCCATCACCAGTGTCAGAGCCCCCGAAGGAGAAGTCTGCCCGGGATTCACCGCATTGACATGGATCGAAATAAAGAGGTCGGCATTGGCCTTGTTGGCAATCTCACCCCGCGTACTCAGCGGAACGAACACATCGGTGTTGCGTGTATAGATCACCTTCACGTCGGGCAGGTTCTCCCGGATCATCGACCCGAAAAGCAAAGCCACATTCAGGTTGATGTCCTTCTCCCGATAGGTTTTATAACACGTTCCGGGATCCTTTCCTCCGTGCCCGGCGTCAATCACCACAGTCTTTACGCCCAGTTGTTTGACCTCTGCGGAAGAAATCACGGGCCAACACAACAAAAGTGCCCACAGGCTCGTTGTGAAAATGAAAAAACTGCTTCGGGTAACTTTCATGGGCGCAAAAGTTAAGTATCTCTAAATTTTTAACTACTTTTGAGGGCGCAAAACGGGCCTGAACGTACGTTCCGCTGCTGTTTTCGGCGTTTTTGCCGACTTGTCGGCAAAGATAATAAAATTTTTTCAGAATTTGGACAAACGCACACGAAAATACCTGGTTGCTCTGTCGGTCCTCGCCCTGTGGGGAGAGATGGTCTTCAGTACCACTTCCCGTGGAAATCACGTGGAATTCGATCTCTATAGGGCAACGACAGATACGGTGCAAACAGAAAATAGTCCAACCGATTCGACAGCCGTTGCCCCTGCAATACCCGCTCTGACAACCGATTCTCTCCTCGTCGACTCCCTGCAGATGGACTCTCTGCCGGCCGACTCGCTCACAATGCTCGACACGGCCAAGCGGGAGAAAAAGAGCTTCCTGGACGACATCATCACCGGACGCAACAAAGACTCGCTGGTGTACGACGTACGCCAGAAAATGGTCTACATCTACCGTGAAGGCGATGTCACCTACCAGGACATGAACCTGAAGGCCGATTACATGCAGGTGAACATGGACACCAAGAACATCTATGCCTACGGTATCGCCGACTCGGTAGACGCCAGCGGCAACCGAATCCCGGACGACTCGATCAAGCAGACACGGCCGGAATTCATCCAAGGCGGCAGCAGCTACACCATGGACACCATCACCTACAACATCTCGTCGAAAAAGGCCAAAATCAAAGGTGTCGCCACACAGGAAGGTGAAGGCTACCTGATCGGAAAGGACATCAAGAAGATGAGCGACAACACGATCAACATCGCCAACGGAAAATATACCACCTGCGACAACGTGGACCATCCGCACTTCTATCTGGCCATGACGCGCGCCAAGGTGATTCCCGGCAAAAAGGTGATCGTAGCCCCCTCGTATTTTGTCATGGAAGACGTACCGATCTACTTCCTCGGGGTGCCGTTCGGATTCTTTCCCATGAACAAGGGGCGGCAGTCGGGATTCATCATGCCGGAATACGGCGAGGAATACGTGAAGGGGTTCTTCATCCGGAACGGCGGTTACTACTTCGCGTTCAACGACTACATCGACGTGGCGGCCACGGCCGGCATCTACACCCTCGGATCGTGGGAAGCAGCCCTGGCTTCGCGATACATCAAGCGCTACAAATACAGCGGTTCGTTCAACTTCCGCTACTCGAAGGACATCATCGGCGAGAAGACCGACGCCGATTACGTCAACATGGGCAACTTCAACGTCACATGGTCCCACCAGCAGGACCCGAAGTTCCGCCCCAACTCCACCTTCTCGGCACAGGTGAACTTCTCGACCAGCGGCTATGCGAAGTACGGATCGCAGACCATGGACCAATACCTCAACACGCAGACCAACTCCTCGATCTCCTACTCGAAGACGTGGGCCGGAAAACCCTTCTCGTTCTCGACCAACTTCCAGCATTCGCAGAACTCTCAGGATACGACCGTATCGCTGAGTCTGCCCAACATTGTGTTCAACATCTCGCGTATCTACCCTTTCCGGCGAAGGGGCGACAAGGCTGTCGGCAAACAGCGGTGGTACGAGAAGATCTCGCTGCAATATACGGCCAACATGGCCAACAACGTAACAGTCAAGGAGAAAGACCTCTTCACGGAAAAGATGTTCAAAGACATGCGGAATGGTATCCAGCACACGATTCCCATTTCGACCACAATGAACCTGTTCAATTACATCAACATCAGCCCCAGCGCCAACTACACGGAACGCTGGTACTTCCGGAAAATCAACCGGGAGTGGAATCCCGAAACGAACAGCGTGGAGAATGCCGATACAACCTACGGATTCTACCGGCTCTATAACTATAATCTATCCGTTTCGGCCACGACGAAAATCTACGGACTGTTCCAATTCAAGGGGAAAGACCCTATCATAAGGGCCATCCGCCACGTCATGACCCCGTCGATCAGTCTCTCCTATACGCCCAACTTCGGCGACCCGAAGTATGGATACTGGCAAGCCTACCAGACCGACTCCACGGGCACGATCGGCTACTATTCCCCCTTTGCCGAGAACTACTATGGCGTTCCAAGTCGCGGGCAATCGGCCTCGCTCAGTTTCGGGCTCACCAATACGCTGGAGATGAAGGTCCGCAGCAAAAGCGATACCTCCGGCACCAAGAAGATTAAACTAATCGACAACCTGAGCATAAACGGATCCTACAACTTTCTGGCCGACTCGCTGAACCTCAGCACATTCAGCATCAACCTGCGAACGACCATCTATGGCAACTTCGGGCTCAACGTCTCGGCAACACTCGACCCCTATCAGGTCAACGAGCGAGGGCAGCGGATCAATCAATTCATGATCCGCAAGGGAAAACTGGGTCGTATCACCAGCGCCTCTACCTCGTTCGGGTACTCGTTCAACTCAAGCAAATCGGGACGAGCGGCCATTAACGATATCAACAGCGGCATGGGGCCAACCCCGACAGCCTACACCAACTTTTTCGATACACAGGGACAACAACTCGACCCCAATACACGACGAGCGCTGATGACCTCGCAGTATTACGATTTCGACCTGCCGTGGAACCTGAGTTTCAACTATTCGTTCAGTTACACCAATACGGGAATCACCAAGAACGTCACCCAGACGCTCGGTTTCAACGGCAGTCTGAACCTAACGCCCAAGTGGGGTGTCACGTTCAACGGCGGTTACGACTTCGAGCAGAAAAAGATCACCCCGGGCGTGATCACCATCAACCGCGACCTGCACTGCTGGCAGATGAACTTCTCGTGGGTGCCGGTCGGTTTCCGCAAAAGCTGGAGCTTCAACATCGCCGTCAAGTCGTCGATGCTGCAAGATATCAAGTGGGACAAGCGCAGTTCCTACTACGACAACCTGTACGACTAACCTCTCGAAACAAACTTAAACGAAGATTCGCGAATATGAAAAAAGTAATTCTAGCTGCTATGACATTAGCCATTCTGAGCGGCTGCGGCACCAAGCCGGCCGAAAATCCGCTGCTGGGCGACTTCAATACCCCGCACGTCACACCTCCCTTCGAGCAGATCCGCCTCGAACACTACATGCCTGCCTTCGAGGCCGGCATCGCCCAATCGCGGGCCGAAATAGACTCCATTGTGAACAACCCGGAGGCTCCGACCTTCGCCAATACGATCGAAGCGCTGGAACAACAGGGCTCGCTGCTCAACCGCACGGCGATGATCTTCTTCGCCCTGAACGAATGCATGAGTTGTCCCGAAATGGACAGCATCGCCAATGCCGTACAACCGATGTTGACCGAGCTGTCGAACGATATTTCGCTCAATCCCCAGCTTTTCGAGCGGGTCAAGGCGGTCTACAAACAGAAAGATTCGCTCGGACTGGATACCGAGCAGATGGCCCTGCTGGAAAAGACCTATAAAAGCTTCACGCGCAACGGCGCCGGACTGAGCGAGGCTGACAAGGAGGCCTATCGCAAGATCACCTCGGAGCTGGCTGCCCTGACACTCAAATTCGGGCAGAACGTACTGGCTTCCACCAATGCCTTCTCGATCAACATCCCGGCGGCGGATTCGGCTAAAGTGAACTACATGCCCGATTTCGTCAAAGCCGGCATGGCCGCCGAAGCCAAAGCCCGCGGACAGGAAGGATGGACCGTGACGCTGCAATATCCCAGCTTCGGGCCCTTCCTCACCTACTCCAAGGAGCGTGACCTGAAGGAGCAGCTCTGGAAAGCCTACAAATCCCGCTCCTACGGTCAGGGTGAGAACAGCAACGACGACAACATCCGCCGGATCACCGAACTGCGCCTGCAGATGGCCAACCTGCTGGGATACCCCACCTATGCCGACTACGTACTGGAGGAGCGCATGGCCGAAAGCCGTCAGAATGTAGACCAGTTCCTGGACGAACTGCTGCGGGATACGCGAGAGTATGCCCTGAAGGACTACCAGACCATCAAGGAGTATGCCGCCTCACAACCCGATGCACCCTCGGAATTCATGCCCTGGGATTTCGCCTATTACAGCGAAAAGTACAAGGCCGAGAAGTATGCCTTCGACGAGGAGTTGGTGAAACCCTATCTGAAACTGGAGAATGTACAGAAAGGCGTCTTCCTGCTGGCCGAGAAACTGTACGGCATCACCTTCCGCGAAAATCCCGACATACAGGTCTATCATCCCGAGGTGAAGGCCTACGAGGTCTATGACCGTGACAGCAGCTTCCTGGCCGTGCTCTACATGGACTTCTTCCCGCGCGAGAGCAAACGCGGCGGCGCATGGATGACCAACTTCAGCGAGATGTACACCACGCCCGAAGGCGAAGAGGTCCGTCCGGTGGTTACGCTCAACTTCAACTTCACTAAACCGACCGAAGATGCCCCCTCGCTGCTGACGTTCGACGAGTTCAGCACCTTCCTGCATGAGTTCGGCCACGGCCTGCACGGCATGTTCGCCGAAGGACGCTACGCTTCGCTCACCGGCACGAACGTCTACCGTGACTTCGTGGAGCTGCCCTCGCAGCTGATGGAGAACTGGACCACCGAGAAAGAGTTCCTCGATCTGTGGGCCGTCCACTACCAGACCGGCGAAAAGATGCCCGCCGAATTGATCGACAAGATCATCGCCGCCAAAAACTACCTGGCCGCCTATGGCAACAACGGGCAACTGATCTACGGCATCGGCGACATGGCTTGGCACAGCATCACGGCTCCAGTAACGGAAGATGTCGCACAGTTCGAAATGGACGCCGTAGCGCAGGCTCAGATCTCGCCCGTCGTGCCAGGCACCTGCTTCTCGTCGTCGTTCACTCACATCTTCTCGGGCGGATACGCCGCCGGCTATTACAGCTACAAATGGGCCGAGGTGCTGGAGGCCGATGCCTTCTCGCTGTTCAAGGAGAAGGGAATCTTCAGCCGCGAGGTGGCCGATTCGTTCCGCGAGAACGTTCTCTCGAAAGGTGGTACGGAGCATCCGATGACCCTCTATGTCCGTTTCCGCGGCCACAAGCCCGAAGTCAAAGCACTGCTGAAAAAGATCGGAATCGAGCAATAGTCCGCTATTGCCGGATCCCGGCACCAATCTGCAAAAGCGCCGCAAAAGTGATCTTTGCGGCGCTTTTACTTTACGGAGGAGTCGGTTTTCGCGCGATTTTTATACATTTGCACCCAGAACCGGGCACGCACCTGAAATCTCAACACGATGAAAGACCGTATCAAACTCTTCCTGACAAACTACCTGCTGCTGGTGGCGATCTTCCTGCTGCAGAAACCCATCTTCATGGGCTACTATCACCATTTCTACCGGGGCGACGGCATCGGTGCCTGGCTGGCGGTAATGGGACACGGCCTGCAGTTGGATCTGGCCGTTGCCGGGTATTTCACGCTGTTACCGGGATTGCTGTTGCTCTCGTCAGTGATCGTACGGAGGGAGATCGTGGCGCGAATCCTGAAAATATACTACATCGTCGTGTCGATCTTCCTGGCACTGGTGTTCATCGGCGACCTGGTGCTGTACGGTTTCTGGGGATTCCGGCTCGACACCACACCGCTCTTCTACCTGCGCAATCCGGGCGATGCCATGGCCAGCGTTTCCGGATGGTTTGTCGTGCTCGGGCTTCTGTGCGTCGCCCTGTGCGGATGGTTCTACTATAAGCTCTTCTCGCTGCTGATCGTCCGCCCGCTGCGCCGCGCTCGGCCGCCCCGCAGACGCCGGGTTGCCGTAATGGTCTTACTATTGCTGACAGCTGCCCTGATCCTCCCGATCCGGGGCGGATTGACCGTTTCCACGATGAACGTCGGCAAGGTCTACTTCAGCGACAAGACCGAATTGAACCATGCCGCCATCAACCCGGTATTCAGCCTGCTCGACTCGTTTGCCAAGCAGTCCAACTTCGGGCGGCAATACCGCTTCATGGATCCGGCCGAGGCCGACCGGCTCTTCGCCCAGATGGTGGAATCCCACACTGCGCAATCGCCCCTTCCTGACGTCTCTGCCGACACGGAAACACCGGCCGATACGACAATGATCCCACGGCTTTTCCGCATCGACCGGCCCAATATCGTCCTGATCATCATGGAGAGCTTCATGTCTTCGGTAACGGGAGTGTTGGGAGGAAACCCCGATGCGACACCAGGACTGGACAGTTTGAGCCGGGAAGGTGTGCTCTTCACCAACCTATACGGCAACAGTTTCCGCACCGATCGCGGACTGGTAGCCATTCTGAGCGGATTCCCCGCGCAGCCGACCACCTCGGTAATGAAATACCCCAAGAAAAGCCAATCGTTGCCCTCGCTGCCCCGCTCGCTCCGGGAGGCAGGCTACAACACGGCCTACTACTACGGCGGAGACGCCGATTTCACCAACATGCGCTCCTACCTGCTCTCACAGGGGATCGAACGGCTGGTCTCGGATCAGGATTTCCCGATGAGTGCCCGACTGTCGAAATGGGGAGTTCCGGATCACCTGTTGACGGAACGGGCCGGACGCGAGATCGCACAGTCGCAGCCCGAACCGTGGTTGCGCATCGTGCAGACGTCAAGCAGCCACGAACCGTTCGATGTCCCGACCCAACACTTCGAGGAGCCCTATCCCAATTCGGTCTACTATGCCGACAGTTGCATCTTCGCGCTGGTGGAAGAACTCCGCCGTTCGCCTCAGTGGGAACGCACGGCGGTCATACTGGTGGCCGATCATGCCGGTCGTTATCCGGATTCGCTGGGGTATTTCCAGGAGGAGCGTTTCCGCATTCCGATGCTGATCGTGGGAGGTGCCGTCAACGGTCCCATGCGCGTAGACACCTATGCTTCACAGATCGACTTGGCGGCTACCTTGCTCGACCAACTCGGGTTACCGTATGATGAGTACCGGTTCAGCAAAAACATTCTCGACCCGTCGGTCCCCCATTTCGGCTACTTCACCTTCCCCGACGGATTCGGCATGGCCACGCCTGAGAATGTTCTGATCTACGACAACGGATCCGGACGCATCATGCTCGACAAGGGGGCCCAACCCGGGCAGAACCTCGAACCCGCCAAGGCCTATCTCCAGAAACTCTACGACGCCCTCGAGGCACTCTAGAACTCACCGAGCGTTCTGTTTCGGCAGGCCTCCGCATAAGAAACCGGCCCGCGGAATCATTATGACTCCTGCGGACCGGTCTTGTCTTGCAGCTTTGAACCCCGCCCCTACAACGAAATGTCCAGAATTTCGAAATGGATCACTCCAGCCGGAACCGTAACATCCACACATTCGCCTTTTTTCTTTCCCAAAAGCGCTTTGGCAATAGGCGTCCCGATCGAAAGTTTTCCCTCTTTCAGGTTCGCCTCGCTCTCGGAAACAAGCGTATAAACCACCGTCTTCTTGGTATTATGATTCATCAGAGTCACCTTGCTCAGAATCTGTACCTTGCTCGTATCGATCTTCGATTCGTCCAGAATACGGGCATTTGCCATCTCGGCCTCAAGACGCGCAATCCGCATCTCAAGCATACCCTGCGCCTCCTTGGCTGCATCGTACTCGGCATTCTCAGACAGGTCACCTTTATCCCGCGCCTCAGCGATCTGGGCGGAGATGGCCGGACGCTCCACGGAACGAAGGTGTTCCAGCTCCTCTTTCAATTTTTGATAACCGCTTTCGGTTAAGTAGATAATTTTCGATGCCATAATTGTTGTCTATTTATAAAAGCAAAAAACAGAAAATCCCGGCCCTTCAGCCGGAACTCTCCCCTTACTTAGACAAAGATAGAAAAGATTTTCGGAAATTACAAATCCTACCTCAAAAATAGTATAAATCTTTCAACATAAAGCGGTTATATTCCCGTACCGCCCCAAATGCCGAGCTCCCTTGTCCCAGAAACCAATGTGTCGTTTTTGGCATATATTATGCTCTTTGGTAACGTATTTATCTAGATTCTTTTGTATATTTACACTGCGAAGACCTACTAAAAACGGTTACTGCATGACGACAGCTCTACCCTTAATAGCTTATGCTGACCTGAAAACCCTGGTGTACATCATCTACGGAGCTTTCGTACTGATTACCATCGGGTTCATCATCCACGACAAACGCGAACCGGTCAAGGCTCTGGCCTGGATCACGGTAATTGCCCTGATCCCCATCGTCGGCATGATTCTCTACATCGTCTTCGGCCGCAACCACCGCAAGGAGAAGATATTCAACCGCAAAGAGCTGAAAGACAATGAACAATACGAGGCCATGTACCGGGCCCAACTGAAGGCTATCGCCGATCCCGATCTGCTTGTGCGTCGAAATATCGCCGATAACCGCGACATCATCACCCTGCTGCTGAACAACAACAAGGCGCTGCTCACGATGAAAAACCGCATCACGGTTCTCAACAACGGCAAGCAGACCTTCGCCTCAATCTTCGAAGCCCTGCGCTCAGCCCGCAAATTCATCCATCTGGAATACTACATCTTCGAGGACGACCGCATCGGCCGCCGCATCGCCAACATTCTGATGGAGAAGGCCCAGAGTGGTGTCGAGGTACGCTTGATCTATGACGACGTGGGCAGTTGGGGCCTCAGCCTGAAGTTCATCCGCCAGATGCGCAAAGCGGGTGTCGACGTGCGATGCTTCATGCCGGTGGTCTTCCCGTGGCTGACCAGCAAGGTGAACTATCGCAACCACCGTAAAATAATTGTCGTCGACGGAACCGTTGCCTACACCGGCGGCATCAATATTGCAGAGAGATATGTCAAACGAGGCCGATACGGCATTTGGCGCGACACACACCTCAAACTCGAAGGCGATGCCGTGAACATGTTGCAGGCCGTATTCGTCACCGACTGGTACTTCGTAAGCAACAAACAACTCCCTACCGATTCAAAATACTTCCCCGGCAATAAAGTAACGGAAGAAACTGCCGTACAGATCGCCTCTTCGGGCCCCGATTCAGACTGGGCCTCCATCATGCAGGCTTTCTTCGCGGCTATCACACGAGCCCAGCACCATATCTACATCTCATCGCCCTACTTCCTGCCGAATCAGGCCATTCTGACGGCGCTGAAAGTGGCGGCGCTGAGCGGTATCGACGTCCGGGTGATGATTCCCAGCCGGTCGGATACGAAGATTGTCTACTGGGCCACACGTTCTTACATTTCCGAATTAATCGAAGCCGGCATCAAGGTTTACCTCTACAAACGGGGATTCAACCACTCGAAACTGATCATGATCGACAGCAGTTTCTGCTCGGTGGGCACGGCCAATATGGACATACGCAGTTTCGAAGACAATTTCGAGGTATCGGCCATCATCTACGACCGAAAGATCGCCAAAGAGTTGGAAGGCTATTTCCTGCACGATCTGGAACGGAGTGTACAAGTCACGCCCGAGATGTGGGAACGACGGTCGAATCTCCACTCGATCTACGAATCACTGGCCCGCCTATTCAGCCCGCTGCTCTAACGCTGAGCAAAATCCCCCGATCACCCAACGATCCAACAGCCGACCCCAATGCCTGGGTGGGCTGTTTGCGTTTCGGCTTGTACCACGTCAGGAAGAGGGACCATACCTTCCACTCTTTCCACTGCCGCCCAACACAATCCATAGTTTCCGCTACCAAGGTGGTCACCACCGCAATATATCCTTATTTATCTAACATTCAATGTAATTAATTATGAAAAAACATCTACTTCTTCTGGCTGTCGCCCTATTGGCGGCAGGTCCACTTCTCGCCCAACCGCTGAAAGTGGGGATTCTGGGCGGTATCACCACCGGAAACTACTCTTTCAAATCATTCTCTGTGGATGGACTCCGCTTCTCGCCCAGTACGAATGACGGGATCGGGTATCAACTGGGTATGGCCCTGCGGCTATCGATCCCGAAGTTTCTGCAGATCCAGCCCGAGTTGCTCTACGCCGTGCAGAATTTCAACTACCGTGTCACCTCGGAGCTCTCCTCAGACAAAGTTAAGATGAGCTACAAACAGTTGCAGCTCCCCGTGATGGTCGGGTTCAACATCCGGGCTCTGCGATTCTTCGGCGGCCCGCTCTTCACCCTTACTTCAAGCGTGGACAGCAATGAAGACAATCCCCGATTCAAGATGCGGTACAATGACTCCGACATCGCCTGGCAGATGGGCATCGGAGTAGACATTCGCAAATTCTTCCTGGATGCCCGCTACACCTCCTACTTCCGCGACACGAAAAACACCGTCCGGATCAGCGGCGTCAACCACAAATTCACCGTCACCCGCAATGACTACTGGTCGTTCCACGCCGGATTCTTCTTCTGATCCTCTTTGCTGAAAGGTTTCGCATAAGCTGTCAAGACAAAAAATGCCCGGAAAAGCGATGAACTTCTCCGGGCATTTTCTATACATGATCCTCTCGAGCGGGAAGTTCCGTGCCTAACCCGCTCCGGGACGGCTTATCTTCCTACAGAGCCTTGAGTTCTTTGAGCACGGCATTGGTCTTGTGAACGGCAGCGGCGCTCTTCTCGAACAATTCTTTCTCTTCGGCCGTCAGTTTCACCTCCACGACCTTCTCCACACCGTTACGTCCGATCACGGCCGGGACACCGATGCAGATATCGCTCTGACCATATTCCCCATCAAGGGCTACGCAGGAAGGAATCACCTTCTTCTGGTCACGCAGGATCGACTCCACGACATAGGCTCCGGCTGCACCGGGAGCGTACCATGCAGAGGTACCCAGCAGTTTGGTCAGCGTAGCACCGCCTACCATCGTGTCGGCCACTACCTTCTGCAACACCTCGGCATCGAGGAAATCGGTAACGGGAACGCCCTTGTAAGCGGCTTTGCTTACCAACGGAATCATCGTCGTATCGCCATGACCGCCGATCACCATGCCGTCGATGTCGTTAATATTGGCATTCAACGCCTTGGCCAGGTAGCATTTGAACCGGGCACTGTCCAACGCACCGCCCATACCGAACACACGGCCCTTGGGCAATCCACTAATCTTGCTGGCCAGGTAGGTCATCGTATCCATCGGGTTGCTGATGATCACCAGGATGGCATTGGGCGAATATTTGAGCACACTCTCCACAACGCTCTTCACGATACCGGCATTCACGCCGATCAACTCCTCGCGCGTCATGCCCGGCTTACGCGGGAGCCCCGACGTAATCACCACCACGTCGCTGTCGGCCGTCTTCGAATAGTCGTTGGTTACGCCCACCAAGCGGGTGTCAATGTCGAGCAGCGTCTCGGTCTGGTACATATCCAGCACCTTACCCTCTGCCAGACCCTCTTTAATGTCAATCAGAACCACTTCGCTGGCCGTCTCCTTGAGGGCCAGTACATTTGCGCACGTAGCACCCACGTTACCTGCGCCCACAACTGTTACTTTACTCATGGTCTATAGTTTTGTTATAACGTCTCCTATCCAATGATCTTAGCATAATCCTCAGCACTCAGCAGCACATCCAGATCGGCCGGGTTGCTCATCTTCACCTTCACCATCCAGCCCTCGCCGTAGGGATCCTTGTTGACCGTTTCCGGAGCATCATTCAGTGCCTCGTTGAATTCGACCACCTCGCCGCCGACAGGCAGAAAAGCGTCCGACACCGTTTTCACCGCCTCAATCGTTCCGAAGACATCGCCCGCAGCAAGCGTCTCGCCTACCGTTGTTACGTCCACAAAAACGATGTCGCCCAATTGGCTCTGTGCGAAATCGGTAATGCCTACAATGGCCGTATCACCCTCTACCCGGACCCACTCGTGGTCATTCGAGTATTTGAGTTCAGAAGGAATATTCATGTCGTTGTTATTTAATGGGTTTTACAATATTTCTTGAAATCTCTCTCAAAGGTAATGCTTATTTCGGTAGCTTCAAAGGGTTACTGTGAATTTTTTCACAATAGGAAAGCCCCCGGTTTCATTTTTTTCACATTTTATCACCCTCCCCCCCCCTCTGGCCGCAGATCAGCCCTTCCGATCGAGCATCATGCGCACACGGTCAACAATCATCTGCGGCGGGATCTGCGACAGGCAACGGTAATCGCCATAAAGACACTGCTTATTGCCGTAAACCGAGCAAGGACGGCAACTCATATCCAACTGCACGGCTCCCTCGGGGTCCTGTCCGAAACCATAAAATCCGGCATAAGGATGCGTAGCACCCCAGACCGAGACCACCGGCGTTCCGACCAACGAGGCCATGTGCATGGCCGACGAATCCATCGACACCATCAGATCGAGATTGGCGATCAGGTCGAGCTCCTCACTCAAACGGATCTTGCCGATCACCGAGATCACGCCCGAATGGCGCTCCTCCATACATTCGGCAAACTCCCGTTCATAAGGGCCTCCTCCAAAAACAAAAACTCGCTCATATTCAGCCGCTAGCAAGCTGATCAACTCATCCGATAGTTGCGTAGGATAGATCTTCCCCTTATGTTGGGCAAAGGGTGCTACACCGATCCACCGGCCTTTTTTCTCACCGGCTGCAGACAACATGGCTTGAGGAATAGGCAACTCCATCCGCTGCACCGGGATCGGTTCCCGGAATCGAAACCGAAGGCGTAAAATCGCCTCTCGATACCGCTGTACGGTGGGTTTCAACTGCACCATGAATTTACGGAACTTCCGCGTCAGAGCCCGCTTGTCGGCTCTTCCCTTGTCGATCACCGATACGCGTTTGCCGAAAAGCCGCAGCAGCAGTCGCAGCTCCTTGGTCCGGATCACATCATGCAGATCGGCCACATGCGTAACACCGCAGGCACAGATATCACGATAAAGCCGGATCATGCCGGCAATGCCCTTGTGACGTCCCTTGAAGTCCGGTGTCAGAAAACCGATATTCTCGATATCCCGAAAAAAAGGCTGGAAGAATGCCCGGGTCAGGATCGTGATTTTCAACTGCGGATTATCCGCCCGCAACGCCTTGACTACCGGGACCATCATGGCCACGTCTCCCATCGCCGAAAAGCGAATGATCAGTAAATGAGGTTCTTTCTTTTCAAACAGTGCCATTTCTGAACAAACGGTAATCTATTTCTTCGCAGAATACAAAACCGGATTCAACGACGGATCGTTATACATCTTCATCTGCTTGTAGGTCTTCATATATTTCCGACCCGCTTCAATGTCGGCGATCAACTCCTCGATGGCCGTCGAAAGATCGGTCCGCTGCACGAGCAGCACGTCGAGTTTCTTGCGGCAGGCAGCGCGGTGCGCCTCATCCGTATCGGTACGCAGCACCTCCTGTCCCATGTGGTAGATCTTCAGGGCCAGGATCGACAGCCGGTCGATGGCCCACGCAGGCGTCTCGGTATTGATCCGGGCATCGGGCAGCGGCGTCACATCCTTATATTTATCGAGCAGGTAGCTGTCGATATACTCCACCATATCGGTCCGCTCCTGATTCGAGGCATCGATGCGCCGTTTGATCTTCAACGCCTCCACGGGATCAATCTCCGGATCGCGGATAATATCCTCCAGATGCCACTGAACGGTATCGATCCAGTTCTTGGCATAGAGCAGGTACTCGAGGCTCCCGGCCGGGAAGGGATTGGCAATCGGGTGGTCGACATTGTCATGGCGGTGATAATCCGTAATCACCTGCCCGAAAATCTGGTTCGCTTTATCAGTAAACATCTCTGTTGGGTTTAGATTATTTACAAAGCTACGATTTTTTGTGCAAATTCCAATAAAATATTACCTTTGTAAGGTTCACAAAAGCGAAAAGAAGAAGCATGAAATCTGGTAAACCATACAGGCTCCTGCTGGGGGTATTGTTGTTCCTGACCTGTACTGCCTCGGCGCAGCGGCGGATGACCTATGGCGAATATATTGAAAAGTACAAGGCTCTGGCCATCGAAGACCAGGAGATATACGGTATTCCGGCCAGCATCACCATGGCACAGGCCCTGCTGGAATCCGACTGCGGCAACAGCCGCCTGGCCCGCGAAGCCAACAACCATTTCGGCATCAAATGCAAAAGCGACTGGACCGGAGAGACGATCCTGCACGACGACGACGCTGAGAATGAATGTTTCCGGAAATACGGCTCGGTGGAGGAGTCGTTTCGCGACCACTCGGAGTTTCTCGACAAGTCGCCGCGCTACCAAAGTCTCTTCGCACTCGACATCTACGACTACAAGGGGTGGGCCCGCGGGCTGAAAGCCGCCGGGTATGCCACCAACCCCCGTTATGCCGACCAGCTGATCAAGATCATCGAGGAGAACAAACTCTACCTGCTCGACAGCGGTCAGGACAAACTGCTGGCCGAGGAGATCGCCGCCAAACCGGTCGAACCGCTCATCCCGGAGATCGAAGCAGAGAAGATCGACGTGGACAACTACGTCATCTCGCTCAACACGGTCGGCGACCGGGCAGTCTATGCCAACAACGGCTCGGAGTTCATTGTGGCCCGTCAGGGTGACACCTACGAAAGTCTCTCAAAACAGGCAGGAGTTTCGGCCAAACGGCTGCGCAAGTTCAACGACATGCCCGAGGATTCACAACCGGCGGCCGGAGAACCGGTCTACATCCGCAAAAAGGGCAAACGCGCCAACAACGGCAAACTGATCCACGTGGTCAAGGAGGGCGAAACGTTGCACTCCATTTCGCAGACCTACGGCATCCAGCTCAAGAAGCTCTCGTCGATGAACCGTCGGGAACCGGACTCGAAACTCAGTGCCGGGCAGCAGATCCGCCTCATGTAGAGAATAGGCAGCAATCACCTTACCAAAAAAAGTCTAACCAATACCCTAAAGAATATATGGATAATGACCCGGGCCTCAGGGCAAAAATCATGGAAAACCTGACCCACAAGGCCAACTTGCAACAAAAGATTTACGACAACACCTTCTCTGTTTTCAACGAACTGAAAGAGATCCTCCACGAGATGTCGTCGGAGTTGAACGACACACTGGAAGAGCAGCTCGACAAGCGCGTGAGGATCGAATACCGCGACCGCGGAAAATTCGAAGCCCAGCTCCAGGTAGCAGGCGACATTCTGATCTTCAGCATGCACACCAACGTCTTTGAGTTCAACCGCGAGCACATTATCTGGCAGAACAGCTACGTGCAGGCCGACAAGAGCAACTCCTACTGCGGCATCATCAACATATACAACTTCCTGGCCGACTCGTTCAAGTACAACCGCAATGCCGACGAGGGATATCTGGTGGGACGTATCTTCATCAACCGCGACATGCACTACTTCGTGGAGGGCAAGCGGCAGATGAGCCTGCGGCACAACAGTTTCGGGCAGGCCGTGATCAGCAAGGAGGCTATCGTCAACATCGTGGAGACGGCCGTGAACTACGCCCTGGAGTTCGACCTACTGGTTCCGCCCTACGACGTGGTGAAGGTAGCTACGGTCGACCAGCTCAACACCAAGATCGAAAACTCCAAAATGCAGACCGGCAAGCGGCTGGGATACAAGTTCAATTCAGACGACATCTAGCATTTCGGGGGGGGGAGAGAAGAGAGTGGGAGAAGAAAGGAAAGAGAAGAGGGGAAAGGGTGCTCCCGTGGACGGCAAAAGCGAGAAAATATTCCGACAATCTATCCTCATACAGAAAAAGGGTTGCACCTGCGCAACCCTTTTTTATTTTCAACCTCAGACCTACCGCGCCCCACTCTCAGACGGGCAAAACCGATCTCCCCGACCCGACCTCCGTCAGGCCATCGCAACATCCAGCGCTTCGAAGGTCATGCGGCGGATTTCACAGGCACCGATCCGCGTAGGAACCACCAGGTTGATGCTTTCCGTATCGCGTTTCTTGTCGAGGCGCAAGGCTTTGAGCAATCGTTTGGTATCGAGCCCCGAATCACACGGCAGTCCGGCTTTCTCGACCGTCGACACGATCCGATGAGACTCCGCTTCCGACAGTGCACCCAGTTTTACGGCCAAATCGGCCATCATGCAAAGCCCGATCCCCACCGCTTCGCCATGCAGGAAGGACGAGGAGGATTTCTCGATGGCATGCGCGAAGGTATGTCCCAAGTTGAGTTTCCGGCGATCGCCGTGTTCCCGTTCGTCAGCCGCCACGATCGCTGCCTTCACCCGGATAGCTGCCGTCACGGCCTGTGCCAACAGGGCGGCATCGGTACGGAACTCCTCCATCGTATGTTGCTCAAATAGAGCAAACAGTGCCGGATCGGCAATCACCCCGGCCTTGATCATCTCCGCCATCCCGGCCCGGAACTCCCGATCAGGCAGCGTAGCAAGCAACGAGGTGTCACACAGCACGAAATCGGGCTGATTGAACGTCCCCACCATATTCTTGTATCCCTCCACGTTGACGCCGTTCTTGCCGCCCACACTGGCATCGACCTGCGCCAGCAGCGTCGAGGCCACAAAACCAAAACGAAGCCCCCGCATATAGGTCGAAGCGGCAAATCCCGTCACGTCGGTCACGATTCCGCCACCGAATCCCAGAATAAAGCACTCGCGATCGACGTTCATGGCGATCAGCTCATGATAAATCTTATCCATCGTCAGCAGCGTCTTGTTAGTCTCGCCCATTCCGATGATAATATGCTCGAAACTGTTGATAAGATTCATATAACGCCGATGCACGTTGGCATCCGTGATAACAATGACCCGTCGGTCGGGCAGCATGGTGCGCAGTTCACCCAGCACGTCACCCACCACCACCTGTGAAAACGAACCGTCACTGCGTCGAACTTCGATGATCTCTTTCATACAAACAAACTCTCAAGAATAGTGCAGCAAAGATAAGATTTTATTCGTACCTTTGCGCCGAAAAAAGAAGTAAGCCATAAAAAGTATGCAGAAATTACGCAACATTGCGATCATCGCCCACGTCGATCATGGGAAAACGACGATCGTAGACAAAATGATCTTGCAGGGGCACCTCTTCCGCGAACCCTCCGCCGCCGGCGAGCTGATCATGGACAACAACGACCTGGAGCGTGAACGCGGTATCACGATCCTCTCGAAGAACGTATCGGTAAACTACAACGGCTATAAAATCAACATTATAGACACCCCGGGACACTCCGATTTCGGAGGCGAGGTGGAACGCGTGCTGAACATGTGCGACGGCGTCTTACTGCTGGTGGATGCCTTCGAGGGGACGATGCCCCAGACGCGCTTCGTACTGCAGAAGGCGCTGGCCCTGGGCAAGAAACCGATCGTGGTGATCAACAAGGTCGACAAGCCGAACTGCCGTCCGGAATATGTCCACGAGCAGGTGTTCGACCTGATGTTCTCGCTCAACGCCACCGAGGAGCAGCTCGACTTCCGGACCATTTACGGCAGTGCCAAGCAGGGATGGATGTCGCACAAGTGGAACGAACCCACCAACAGCATCACCCCGCTGCTGGATGCCATCATTGACGATATCCCGGAGCCGGAGGTCGTGGAAGGAACGCCTCAACTGCTGATCACGTCGCTGGAATACTCCTCCTATGTGGGTCGGATCGCCGTGGGCAAACTCACGCGGGGAACACTCAAGGCCGGCATGCCGGTCACACTGGCCAAGCGCGACGGCAAGACAATGATCAAGACCCGCATCAAGGAGTTGATGGTTTTCGATGGTCTGGGCAAGAAAAAGGTGGACGAAGTGCAGTGCGGCGAGATTTGTGCGCTGGTGGGCATTGAAGGATTCGAGATCGGCGATACTATCTGCGACTACGAGAATCCCGATCCGCTGCCCCCGATTGCCATCGACGAACCCACAATGAGCATGCTCTTCACGATCAACGACTCGCCCTTCTACGGCCGCGATGGAAAATATGTCACCTCACGCCACCTGAAAGAACGGCTCGATCGGGAGTTGGAAAAGAATCTGGCCCTGCGGGTGGAGCCGGGTCTGACGTCCGACAGCTTCATCGTCTACGGACGCGGCGTACTGCACCTCTCCGTACTGATCGAAACGATGCGTCGCGAAGGCTACGAATTGCAGGTCGGACAGCCGAAGGTGGTGATCAAGGAGATCGACGGACAGAAATGTGAACCGGTCGAAGAGCTTGAGATCGACCTCCCGGAAGAGCACTCCGGCAAGGCGATCGAGATGGCTACCAAACGAAAAGGGACACTGCTCAATATGGAATCGGACGGGGAACGCGTAAAACTGATCTTCGAGATCCCTTCGCGCGGCATCATCGGACTACGAAGCAACCTGCTCACGGCAACGGCAGGCGAGGCAGTAATGTCGCATCGGCTGAAGGGGTTCGAACCCTACAAGGGCGAAATCGAAATGCGTACCAACGGCTCGTTGATCGCCATGGAGACAGGTACGGCCTATGCTTATGCCATCAACAAACTGCAGGACCGCGGCAGGTTCTTCATCTCGCCGGGCGACGAGGTCTACTGCGGGCAGGTCGTGGGCGAAAGTACCCGCTCGGAGGATATTCCGATCAACGTCACCAAGAGCAAGAAGCTGACCAACATGCGTGCCAGCGGCTCGGACGACAAGGTGAACATCGCTCCGCCGGTGATCTTCTCACTGGAGGAGGCTCTCGAGTATATCAAAGAGGATGAGTATGTGGAGGTAACACCCAAGGCGATGCGTCTGCGCAAGATCCTGCTCGACGAGAACGAACGCAAACGCGCAGCACGGTAATTCGTACCTGCTTCTTATAATATGACACGTCCGGCCATCTGAGAATGATGGTCGGACGTTGTGTTATGTCACCTTACCCGACAAAGGAGCAAGCGGCAGGGAGGATGGAACAGCATCCCTGCGACAACCGAAAAAGCAAAAAGACAAAAGGTCAGCAACCTCCCGAACAACACGCCCAGCTTATCGCTACAAATTATACAAGTAACGTTTGATACTCCGTTTAGGAGTCTTCTCGAATTCGTTGGGATAGATCACGATAGCCGAAACACGTTCATAGGAGGCAACCAGCGTATTGAGCTCCGCCAGGTTCTTATTCATCACCTCCTGCAGCTCCTCGTCGCGGACACCATCGGCATCGGCCTGCTCCATATCGGGGTAGACCAGTGCCACCAGGCGGCCGTCACGCTCGACGATCAACGACTCCGAAACGCAATAAAGATTGTTGAGTTTGGCCTCGATCTCCTCTGGATAGATATTCTGTCCGCTGGGTCCGAGCAGCATGGTCTTACTGCGGCCCCGCAGGTAGATCGTACCATCGGGATCTATCGTCCCCACGTCGCCCGTATGGAGCCATCCATCCGCATCGAGCACCTCTTCGGTTGCTTTCGGGTTCTTGTAATAACCCTTCATCACATGTTCGCCCCGGACCAATAACTCTCCCGGGACGGTCTGCGGATCCGACGACTCGATGCGCGCCTCCAGATGCCGCACCAACAACCGACCCACCGATGTTGCCTTATACTCGGTCCAGTGCGAATAGCTGATCAACGGGGCGCACTCGGTCATGCCATACCCCACCGTAAGCGGGAACTTGATCTTCAGCAGAAACTCCTCCACCTCCTTATTGAGCGGAGCACCGCCGATGATAAACTGTTCCACCTCACCGCCGAAGGCATCGAGCAGTTTCTTACGAATCGAAGAATAGATTTTCGTGTCGATCAGCGGCAACTTCAGAGCAATACGCACAAAGCCCTGTCCCAGCAACGGGAAGATCTGTTTGCGGCAAATCTTTTCCAGAATCAGCGGCACGCAGCAGATCAGATTGGGCTTCACCTCGGCCATCGCCTCAAGCAGCACCTTGGGTGTAGGCATCTTTCCCAACAGCGTGATATGCGACCCTACGGCCAGCGGCAGCAGCATGTCGAACGCACAGCCATAGGCATGAGCCAGCGGCAGGAACGACAACACCCGACTGCGTTTGTAATGAACCTTCTCGTCGATACCGTACTGGACGTTCCCCGTGAGGTTATTGCAGGTAAGCATCACGCCCTTGCTGTAACCGGTCGTCCCCGACGTATAGTTGAGCAGTATCACCCGGTCGTTGGGCACGTCGCGGTAGGAGATATTCTCCGGGGCGAAACCGCGCGGATAGCGTTTCCGGTAATGGCGTATGATATTTTTCTGAAACCGGGTGATCGAATCGCCCCGACGTTCGTAGATACAATGGTAGTCTGTCAGCGAGAAGACTGCCCGGATATTCTCCACCTGCTCCTCGTCGATTACATCCCAGTAGGTATCGCCGCAGAAAAGTATCTTTGCCTCGGAATGAATCAGAATATGGTTTACATCGCCGGGATTGAAATCCTGCAGAATGGGCACGATCACTGCGCCATAGGTAATGGTTGCGATATAGCAGATACACCAGCGGGGATTGTTCCGGCCGATCAGGGCAATCTTATCCCCAGGTTTGATCCCGCACTCCGCAAACAGAAGGTGCAGACGGGCAATTTCTCGCGCCATCTCGTAATAGGTAAAGGTCTCCTGTTTGAAATAGTCGGTCAGGGCCGGCAGCTCCAGATTGCTGCGGAAACTCTCTTCGTATATCTTGATCAGGTTGGTTTGAAGCATGATCGAATCCGTTTTAGGTGTATCGGTCCGTCAAAAATAGCAAATTCCGACCGATATCTCAATTTCTCGCATTGCAGGACAATTTCCGTGCTCCGCTCCAACATATGTCAATGCCGTTTCCGTGGACGCCAAAGGTAGATCTTCGACTCGGTTCCGGCGATCAGGCGTTTGATATTCTTACGATGGGTGATGATCAGCAGCAGGGCAATCACGCAGCCAAACACGATAAGCGGCACATAAGTCTGGCGATAGACAAATACCATATAGATAGGGAACATCACCCCGGCCGTCATCGAACTGAGTGACACATAGTGGCTCACCATCAACACAACCACGAAGGTAGCCAGGCACAGCAGCACCGCCGGCGAATAGACCGCCAGCACCGCTCCGGCCAATGTAGCTACCCCTTTCCCGCCGCGGAAACCGGCGAAAATCGGGAAAATATGGCCCAACACGGCCGCCACAACCAGTATGATCTTGAAATTGATCAGAGGGCCATCACCGTAAAAGAAACAATAGTCAGGATCGCTATACATTGACAGGTGGGAAAGTGTCACAGCAACATATCCTTTCAAAACGTCGATGGCAAAAACAGGTAGTGCTGCCCGGCGTCCCAACACACGGAGTGTATTGGTTGCTCCGGCATTTTTACTACCGTGTTCACGGATATCAATGCCGTAATATTTCTTGCCGATCCACACGGCACTGGGAATGGAACCTAACAAATAGGCCAATATGACAAAAAAGATGTTCGCAATCATATACAGAAAGATTGTATTATCCGGGTATAAAGATAGGGGAAAATGCGCGAAAACGAAAATTCTCCCCTCCAGATAAACCAATTTATCCACCGGACAGACAATAGACAATCATCGCCGAAGGAGTTCTCCTCTCGGGCGACTCCGACAAGCTAATTAGCTCTCAAAAATAAGCCTCAGGGGAGGATACAGATTTTTTTGGTTATCACAGATAGAATTGCTACTTTTGCTTGTTGCATTAAAAAATACAACAAATTTCCCGTAATTTGTTATTTATATCACATAACAATGCGGGTCGATCCATCAAAAAGAGTTATGATATGACATACGCAGCATTCAAAGAACAACTCTATTCAAAGAAATGGTGGTTATCCTGGATCAGCATCATCATAGGATGTGCTCTGGTAGCAACAGGGTTCGTATTCTTTGCTACGCCCTACAACATCGTACCAGGAGGCGTTTATGGAATGGGTGTCGTCCTGCACTATCTATTCCCCAGCATACAAGTGGGTACGTTCGGCTTTATGTTCGATATTCCGCTGCTGCTCATCGGTATAAGGGTCTTCGGAGGTATGTTCGGTGCGCGAACCATCATCGCAGCCATCCTGACCCCAACGTTCATGAACCTGCTGACCTTCCTGGTGGGTGACGACCCGACGCTGATGCTGGGCGGCAAGGCTGATCTGAGTAACGATATGATCATCGCCTGCATCTTCGGGGGCGTATTGCTGGGTGCAGGGGTCGGCCTGGTCATCAAAAACGGTGCAACAACCGGCGGAACCGACATCGTCGCCATGTTAATCAACCGATTCGCCCATCTGCCCATTGCCCGCGGCGTTCTGATCGGAGACTCGCTGGTGGTCATCACCGGCATGATCGTACTGGGAGACTGGCGATTGCCACTCTACTCACTGGTAACAATCTTCGTCTCGTCGCGCGTAATCGACTATGTGATCGACGGCGGCAGTTATGACAAGCTGCTATTCATCATCTCCGACAAACACGAGCAGCTCAAAGATTTCATCCTGAACGACATGGAACGGGGTGCTACCTACATCAAATCCTCGGGTATGTACACCCATCACCAGAAGGAGATGATCTTCCTGGTGGTGAGCCGGCGCGAAATCTCGGCCGTACAGAGCAAAATCAAGGAGATCGACTCCAACGCTTTCGTGGTGGTAGTCGACGCCCGTGACACCTACGGCGACGGATTCAAATCGTTCCCCGAAAAACCATAAGGTTTCCGTTTTAAGCGTCCCGAGGCCCCTCACTCTGCCTCCTGGCGAAAAAAAGGTAGAAGGAAAATTGCGGCCGGCGACAAGGTCACTGTCCGGGAAACGTGTCTCAGCAATTCATCCCAAGAACAAGCCGGTTGCAGATCGCGGAATTTCACCGTATCTTTACAGCCGGGATCGTCGGCTCTCTGCGGCAGACGGCACGAATACAAGCACACGAAAACTATGAATATCAAGGATCTGCGTCCCCGCACGGGCGACGGACGTAAAGTTTATATCGAAACCTACGGCTGCCAGATGAACGTGGGCGACAGCGAGATCGTCCTTTCCATTCTGCAGGACGAAGGATATGTCTACACGGCTCGGATCGACGAAGCCGACATCATCCTGGTCAATACCTGCTCAGTGCGCGACAACGCCGAACAACGCATCTGGGGTCGTCTGCAAGAGTTCAAACAATACAAGAAACGGAAACCGGGCCTGCTCATCGGCGTACTCGGCTGCATGGCCGAACGACTCCGCGAGCAGTTACTCGAGAAAGAGCGGAGTGTCGACATCGTGGCCGGACCTGATGCTTACCGCGACCTGCCCAACCTGGTCCGCACGGCGACCAGCGGCGGTCACGGCGTAAATGTACAGTTATCACGCGAAGAGACCTATGCCGAGATCTCTCCCGTGCGGCTCGACCAGAACGGCGTCAGTGCCTTCATCGCCATCATGCGCGGGTGCAACAACATGTGCGCCTACTGCGTGGTGCCCTACACCCGCGGCCGGGAGCGCAGTCGCGACCCGAAGACCATTCTGCATGAGGCCCGGGAGCTATTCGAAGCCGGTTACCGCGAAGTCACACTGCTGGGTCAGAACGTCAACTCCTATGCTTGGGAGTGCGAAGACGGTTCCCGAGTCGACTTCCCCACCCTGCTGCGGCTCGTGGCGGAGATCGATCCCCGGTTACGGGTACGGTTTGCCACGTCGCATCCCAAAGACCTCAGCGACAAGTTGCTGGAAGTAATGGCAGCGATGCCCAACCTCTGCCGTAGCATCCATCTGCCAGCCCAAAGCGGCAGCACGCGCATGCTGGCACTGATGAACCGCAAATACACGCGCGAATGGTATCTGGACCGTATTGCCGCCATCCGCCGCTATTTGCCCGACTGTGCCATCACGACCGACCTGATCGCCGGTTTCTGCACCGAGACGGAGGAGGACCATCAAGCCACGCTATCGCTCATGCGGGAGGTGGGATACGACTTCGCCTACATGTTCAAATACTCCGTACGACCCGACACCAAGGCAGCCCGCACAATGGAGGACGACGTGCCGGACGAGGTTAAGACGGCCCGCCTGACGCAGATTATCAACCTGCAGAATGAACTGTCGCTGGAAAGCAATCGTCGCGACGTGGGCAAGCGGTTCGAGGTGTTGATCGAGGGGGTATCGAAACGCAGCGAACAGCAGCTTTTCGGCCGTACGTCGCAGAACAAAGTAGTCGTTTTCGACCGGGGAGACCATACACCGGGCGAATACGTGACCGTAGAGGTGACCGACTGCTCGTCGGCCACGCTCATGGGGCATCTGGTCGAAAAGTAGCCCCGGCCGAAACCGTCCGAACGAAGCGCGAGACCATGGCCGGCGCCGAGACAAAGAAGGACAATCGTGCATAGGATGCCAAGCCATAAAGTCATAAACACTGTCATCATGAAAAATGTCGTCGATTTTCTGCTTCAGTTGCAGCAGAATAACAACAAAACGTGGTTCGATGCCCACCGGTCTCAATATCAGGAGGCTCAAGCCGAATTCCACACCTTCGTCGAACAACTGATCGAAGGCATCGCCCGATTCGACCCCACGGTGGCCGGGCTGACGGTGAAGGATTGCACCTACCGCATCTACCGCGACACCCGGTTCAGCCCCGACAAAACACCTTACAAAAGCCACATGGGAGCCTACGTCTGCCGGGGCGGCAAAAAATCTGGTTACGCCGGCTACTATTTCCACGTCGAGCCCTCGGGCCGCGGAATGCTGGGCGGGAATCTCCTCTCGGCCGGGCTCTACTGTGCCGAGCCGAAAGTGGTGAAGAGTGTCCGAGAAGAGATCGACGATCACGGGGCAGAACTCGAAGCCGCCATCTGCGCCGCAACAGGGTTCACGCTCTGCCGCGACAACGCTCTCAAGCGGGTACCGGCCGGCTTCCCGGCCGATCATCCCTATGCCGAGTATCTGAAACTAAAGGATGTCCTGCTGGAGAAATCGTTCGACAACAAACAGCTTTTGGCAGGCCATCTTCTGGAGCGGACACTGGAGGATTTTCACCGCACGATCCCGTTTATTAATCAATTGAACCGTGCCGTGGAGTACGCCTTCGAGGAGATGTAAACACGTCTTTAATCCATACGCGGAAAAGGGCCGACCAAGCCGCATACTGTCGGACATCTTCTCCTGCAAAAAAAACAGAACGGCCGCCTCAAGACTCGAAGCGGCCGTTTCCGTCCTCAACTAACTAATAAAACCAAATCTTCTACTCTGTAACAATAGAAATGGTAGGATCTATATCATTCTGCTTGGAGATACGGTGAGTTCCTCCATTAGGAGCCGCCAAAGCACCGGCTCCACTGGCCTGCCAGTTGGCCATACAACGGAAGCGAATCTGAATCTCGCCATTGTTGATCGCATGCTCAAAGGTCATGTTCTGGTCAATCAGATGATGGGTTATATTAACCATTTCGTGCGTATAGGAAACCATCTCTCCCTCTACCTCGGCTGTCAAGATCGGTGCCCCGACTTTCCATTCGCCACCATCGTAGTACTCCAGCATCCAATACTTCATACCGGTGCCCGAGGCACGAGCATGAAACTTAGCATTTATTACGGT
>CALYBN010000015.1 GCA_944414825.1 uncultured Rikenellaceae bacterium | reverse complement strand
ATGTCCAAGCTCGAAAAAGGGCAGATCCTCGAAGGTACGGTCAAGAACATCACCTCTTACGGTGTATTCATCGACCTGGGCGGCGTAGACGGTCTGATCCACATCACTGACCTGAGCTGGGGCCGTGTCAACCATCCGGAAGAGATCGTACAACTCGATCAGAAGCTCAATGTCGTGATCCTGGATTTCGACGACCAGAAGAAACGGATCGCACTGGGTCTGAAACAACTTACCCCACACCCGTGGGATGCTCTGAGCGCAGACCTCAAGGTAGGCGACAAGGTGAAGGGCAAAGTGGTCGTAATGGCCGACTACGGTGCATTCGTAGAGATCGCCCCCGGCGTCGAGGGTCTGATCCACGTATCGGAGATGTCGTGGAGCCAGCACTTGCGTTCGGCTCAGGAGTTCATGAAGGTGGGCGACGAAGTAGAGGCTGTGATCCTGACCCTCGACCGCGAGGAGAGAAAGATGAGCCTCGGTATCAAACAGCTTACGCCCGATCCTTGGGAAAATATCGAAACCAAATATCCGGTTGGTTCGCGTCACACCGCAAAAGTGCGTAATTTCACCAACTTCGGCGTATTCGTAGAGATCGAAGAGGGTATCGACGGTCTGATCCACATCTCGGATCTGAGCTGGACCAAGAAGATCAAACACCCGGCCGAATTCACCCAGATCGGAGCCGATATCGAAGTAATCGTACTGGAAATCGACAAGGAGAACCGCCGTCTGAGCCTCGGTCACAAACAACTCGAAGAGAACCCATGGAACGAGTTCGAAGCACAATTCGCTGTCGACAGCGTTCATGAAGGTACAATCACCGAGATGAACGACAAGGGTGCTGTCGTATCGCTGGGCGAGAATGTGGAAGGTTTCGCACCGGCCCGTCAACTGACCAAAGAGGACGGCAGCATGCCGAAAGTAGGTGACAAACTCGACTTCAAAGTTGTAGAGTTCTCGAAGGCTACCAAACGTATCCTGCTCTCGCACCTGCGCACCTACGAAGAAGCTCGTCGCAACGAAGAGAATGCTGCCAAAGCCGAAAAGAAAGCTGCTGCCAACGCAACGCAGTCGACCGTGAAGAAGATCAACGCTTCGGTTGAGAAGACTACGCTGGGTGATATCACCGGTCTGGCAGAGCTGAAAGCTCAGATGGAAAGCGCCGCTGCCGAACAAAAAAACGCCAAGAAAGCTGAAGCTGCTGCTAAAGCCGAAAGCGCAGAGGAAAAAGCAGAATAATCCCGCCGCGAAGGCTGCATCGGTATGACTTTCCGGATTACCATATTAGGCAGCAGCGCTGCCCAGCCTTCAGTAAAACGTCATCATGCTGCTCATGCACTCAATGTGCATGAGCAGTTTTATTTGGTAGACTGCGGAGAAGGAACCCAATCACGGCTGCTTGAAGCGGGGATCAATCCGTTGAAGATTAATGCAGTATTCATCAGCCATCTGCACGGTGACCACGTATACGGCCTGTTTCCGCTGATCTCGACCCTGGGACTGATGGGGCGGAAAACCCCTCTGGAGGTCTTCGCACCGCGGCCGTTCGACGAGATCACGGAACAACACTTCCGCTATTTCGATTGCGGGCTGGAGTTCGAGGTGCAATACCATCCGGTCGATACGCGGAAGCATCAGCTTCTGTATGAAAATAAAGTCATGGAGGTTTGGTCCGTTCCCCTGCGTCATCGGATACCGACCAGCGGGTATCTGTTCCGGGAGAAGACCCCGCCCTTGAACGTACATAAAGAGGCCATCGTCCGCTACGGCTTGAGCATTGCACAGATTGTCGCCGCCAAGCGGGGTGAACGGATTCTTCTGGATGATGGTACGGAACTCGCCCCGGAGGAGTTGACCTACCGTCCTTACGAGCCCCGCAGTTATGCTTACCTGAGCGACACGCTCTATTCGGCCAAAGCAGCCGGATTAGTCCGCGGCGTAGACCTGCTCTACCACGAAGCCACCTTCGCCCATACAGACCGGGCGCTAGCCCGACAGACCGGGCACAGCACAGCACAACAAGCCGCCAAGGCGGCCATCGCAGCCGAAGCCAAACGGCTACTAATCGGACATTTTTCGGGAAGATACAAAGATATCACGCCACTAACAGAGGAGGCGCGACTCTTATTTCCACAGACAGAGGCCGTTATTGAAGGGCAGGCTTATGACATTGCCGTAAAGAGCAGCATCCCTCACGCCACATTCCACCCCTAGCGATTCTTATTCGGTCTGCACTTTTATGATACATTTCCGATCACGCCCCTCGCCGATCAAGGGTGCATGAGCATCATGTGGGAAAAATATCACAAACTGCCCGGCTGTTACAGAAAGAAGAGTTGAGGGTCGATCGTTGAAGAACAAAATATCTCGCTCCGGATCCATCTTTCCCTGCGGAGAGGAGCATTCCGCCCGGTTACGCCATCCAAAGCTCTCCTGCCCTCGAAGAACATACTGAATGTCGATATAACGATCATGCACCTCTAACATGGCCTCTGATTCATTCTTTAAGGTATTCTCACCCAAAACCATATAAATGGAATTACCCTCAATCTGGTAACGGCCATCGGGCATGATGGCGAGGTCATTGTGCCGGAAGAAATCCAACACCTTTTCAAACCGGCCATTCATGCCTGCATAAATGGCAAAACGATCTATGGAATCCAATATCATTTTTTGTACAAATAGGTTTCTCAAACATCCGCAGGTGTGGCAAAACAAGCTCCTCCCCCCCCTTGAAAGGGCTCTTCTTCTCCTCGCCCCCAGTCTCATCACTCCTGCAAATCAAAATTTACAATCACCGGCTTATGGTCTGAATATTCGTAAGGCAAGGTAACGTAACTGACCGTCTTCAGACGATCGGAATGGAGAACATAGTCAATCCGGAACAAATTGAACAGCCCCCGAAACGTACTGGGCCTACCGTGTCCCTTCTCCACAAAAGCGTCACGAAGATCTCCGCGCATCTTACGATAGGTATAAGACATCGGAGTATCGTTAAAATCGCCGCATACGATCACCTCGTAGGGCGACGCTGCAATCATCGGCGCCAGAGAATCGGCCTGTTCGGCCCGAATCTTATAGTTCTCTCGAAGTTTAGAGACTATACTCCGCACGCGTCGTTTATTGTGTTCCACGTCATTCTGCAGAAATTCCTGACGATCGATATACTCCCGATCGGAAGAGCTCACCTTCGTAGTCTGCATGTGGTTATTGAATACCCGCAACGTATCCTCATAGAAAAGCAGATCAGCCCAGATCGACGAGTTACTCGACTCCGGAAAATCGACCACTCCCCACTTCAGCACCGGAAACCGACTGTAGATTGCCACACCCCAACCTCCTCCTCGGCTATTGGGTTTCTTGAAATTGTAAACATTATAAGGAAGCTCCCCACCCAACAAGCTGTCGATCCGATATTTGGCATCGGACGATGAGCATTCGAACTCCTGAAAGCAGACCAGGTCGGGTTGCTCCGCCGCAACAAATGCCATTACGCTGTCTCGTGTGGAATAGGTTTTACCCGACTCATCAGTCGCATAGAAACCGTGTACATTGTAACTGATCATCTTCAGCGGATCGAAAAGTGGCGCCTCCGCATAATGGCGGCTGATTGTAGGCCGGAAAAACAGCGACAATTTGCCCGCCCCCAGCAGCACAACCGCCAACGGGATAAAAACCCAATAGCGCCACCGGATCACCCAATAGAGGATCATCGCAATATTCAGCACATAGAGTACCGGAGCAATCAATCCTGCAAATGAGAAGATCCATACATCGTTGGGATTCACCCGACAGGCTAGGTAAGAGCAGATCAACAGCAGGGCCAGGATCAGTGTCACGACGAACATGATCATATCAAGCAAGTGCCCCCCTAAACTGCGTTTCCGGGTCGCACGCCGACTCTCATACAAATATATCTCCTGTTCGCCGCCCATAATCGATCAATAATAGAGCGTTCCCTTCCGTTTCCACCACCACAGCAGCAGGAAGCCCCACAGCATACCTCCCACATGGGCAAAGTGTGCCACACCGGTCATCCGCCCGGAGATACCCAGGAACAATTCGATCAAACCGTAAATAATCACAAAATACTTCGCCTTGAGCGGAATCGGCGGGAACAACAGCATGATAACACTATTGGGGTGCAACATCCCGAACCCGAGCAACAAGCCGAAAATGGCTCCCGAGGCTCCCACCGACGGAGACTGTGCAATGGCCGAAATCCGGGCAAACAACTCCCCGTTCATAGGATTGGCATTCAGTTGTGCAGTCAGGTATTGCAGTTCGCCCCAGTTGACCAGCAGTTGGATCAGGGCCGCCCCCACGCCGGAAACCATATAGAAAGTCAGGAAACGCTTGCTGCCCAGATCGTACTCCAGTTGCCGGCCGAACATCCACAGCGCGAACATATTGAAAAAGATGTGCGAAAAGGAGTTCCAGTCGTGCAGGAACATGTAGGTCACCACCTGATACACCTCAAAATGGCCACTGCCCCACGGAAAAAGCGCCAAATGAGAGATAAGACTATTGCTCACTCCCGCAGGCAGAATGGTCTCCGCCATATAGAACAGCACATTTATGATAATCAGGTTCTTGACTACCGGTGGAGTCGTAAAATATCCGTTTCCGAACATAGTGAAGGTTCTATTTTAATCGTTTCTTAATCTCCTCCTCCGAGAACGCCGTCATGATAGGCAGTCCCGAAGGAGTATAACTAACATTACTGCACGTAGCCAGCTCCTTGAGTAAAGCTACCTGTTCCTCCCGGCTCAATGCACGTTGACCCGAGAACGCTCCGTTCCGAGCCAGAACGGCTGCAACCCGACTGCGACGCAGTTCGTCCGTCGAGCCGGTCTCGTCGCGCAGCACATCCAGCAATTCATAGATCGAAGACTCGACCGGTGCCGTTCCACAATCGGCCGGGACTCCCCGCACCTCGACCGTATGCTCATCTCGCAGAATCAGATCAAAACCATAAGAGGCAAATTCAGACAAATGCTCCTGCAACAGGGTATAGTCATCGATCGACAAGGTGATCGTCTCCGGGAAAAGCAACTGCTGGCTCACCGAATTACCATTTCCCAGCATCAGCAGATACTTCTCATAGAGCACAGCTTCCGAAGCACGACGCACATCCACCACCACCAGTGCCCCCTCGACTACCGTGACCACATAACGATTTCCCCAGGGCAAAACATCCCGGAACTCCGTCGTTCCGTCAAACGTAAACACACCTTGCGACGCCTCTTCTCCGCTAATGAATTCCAATACGGAACTTTCATAGTCCTCACCCTCGGGAAGAAAAGTATCCTCATTCCCAAAATCCGGCATTTCAGATTCAAAACGATCCTCTGCAATCGCATCAATATCGCCCGTACGGCGGTTCAATACCCTGCTACGATCACTCCCCACTCCTCCGCCCAGAGGGGTCCGATCCGGAACCGCCGCCCGGCCCATACCGTTATGGCCCTCCTCAGAGAGCGTATCATAGCGTTCGAACGGGTTGAAATCGGGGTTCGCCTTGATTTCCGGCACTTTATAGGTCGTCGTCTCGCGAAACACCGGTATCTCGATCGAAGTATCCATATCGAAATCCATCGGAGGCGTTGCCCCCGATTTGGCCAACGTCTCCCGCACCGCAGCGTTGAGAATCTGCCAGATCTCCAGCCCGTCCGAAAACTTCACCTCGGTCTTCTGCGGATGCACATTCACGTCAATGCGTTCCGGATCGATCGTCAGGTAAAGAAAATAAGCCGGCTGCGTATTGGCCGGGATCAACTTCTCGTAGGCTGCAACAATGGCTTTCTGAAAATAGGAGCTCTTGAAATAACGGCCATTCACAAACAGAAACTGCTCACGCGTATTGTTCTGCTTGGCAGCTGCCGGACGCCCTACGAACCCTTCGATCCGCACGATCGACGTATCGGCTCCCACCTCCAGCAACTGCTTGGCGATGCTCTTGCCGATGACGCCCACCACACGCTGACGAAGCCCCGAAGCCGGCAGTTTCGACAGCAGACGATCATTCTCATACAGGCTGAAGGCGATCTCCGGATGGCACAGTGCCACGCGCTGATATTCGGTCTGGATATGCCGCGACTCGGAGGCACTCTTCTCGAGAAACCGCCGCCGGGCCGGAACATTATAGAACAGGTTGCGTACGATGAATTGCGATCCGACAGCCGTACTGACCGGGATCTGCCCCACAAACTTCCCTCCGCTGATCTCCACTTTCGTTCCCAGTTCTTCATCCTCCTGCCGCGTACGTAACTCCACCTCGGCCACCGAAGCGATCGAAGCCAATGCCTCGCCCCGAAAACCGAACGTAGCCAAGTGGTAGATATCCTCCACCTCCCGAATCTTACTGGTAGCATGCTTATCGAAAGCCAATCGGGCATCGACCGGCGACATGCCGCAACCGTCGTCCACGATTTGGATCAACGTACGGCCACCCTCGCGAAAATTAACCGTAACATTACGTGCACCGGCGTCGACCGCATTTTCCATCATCTCCTTGACCACCGAGGCGGGGCGATTGACCACCTCACCCGCAGCGATCTGGTTGGCTACGGCATCGGGCAGCAGTTTAATTCTGTCGGCCATCGTACGGAAATTAAGTTAACAAGATCCACAATACGATAGCTCCAAGACAAAGCAAGGCCAACACTGTCCGCGTAACATTCATCGTGCTCTTCGTACGGCGGCCCCGCTGTCCGATCCCGCGACGGGCCAGCATATCGCGACGGATATATTGTCCTGGCTTGTACTCCCCGTTCTTTCCCTCCTCGGGATCCTCACCGCATAGCTCCCTGCGACGCTGTTCACGAGCCTCCTTCTCGGGATCGTAATAGCGTGGTTTGTACTCAAACTGGCGCGGTTTCGCACGTTTAAAAAATATACCCATTTGCTCTCTATTTATCGAATTCAAACAG
>CALYBN010000014.1 GCA_944414825.1 uncultured Rikenellaceae bacterium | reverse complement strand
GTAGGTCCTTTTTTTATACTAGGAGATGAAATTTTAATATTTGCGAGATTATGATAAGGATAGCGATCCAGGCAAAAGGACGCCTGAATGAAGAGAGCATCGAACTGCTGGCCGAGGCCGGTATTTCGGTCGACGAGAGCAAACGGAAACTGTTGGCCCGGTCGGGCGATTTCCCCATCGAGGTACTGTACCTGCGTGACGACGATATTCCCCAGGCTGTAGCCATGGGCGTGGCCGACATCGGTATCGTGGGCCTGAACGAGGTGGAGGAGAAACAGTTCCCGGTAGAGGTGATCCATAAGTTGGGATTCGGCAAGTGTCGCATTTCGTTGGCCGTACCCAAGGCTGTAGAGTATACCTCGCCGCAGTGGTTCGACGGCAAGCGGGTGGCGACCTCCTATCCGCGTATTTTGGCGAAGTATTTCGAGGAGAATAGCATTCGGGCCGAGATTCACGAAATCGCCGGGTCGGTCGAGATCGCTCCTTCGGTGGGAATGGCCGATGCGATCTTTGATATCGTCAGCTCGGGCGGTACGTTGGTGACCAACGGGCTGAAAGAGGTGGAGAAAGTCTTTTTCTCGGAGGCCGTGCTGATCGCTACGCCGGGTATGCCGGCCGAGAAGCAGCAGGTGATCGACCAACTGTTGTTCCGTTTCGAGGCGGTCGAGCGGAGCCGTGGCATGAAATACGTACTGATGAACCTGCCGCGCGAGGTGCTGGACGAGGCGGTGAAGATCCTGCCCGGGATGAAGAGCCCGACGATACTGCCGTTGGCACAGGAAGGGTGGTGCTCGTTGCATGTGGTGATCAACGAGAATGAGTTGTGGCATAAGATTGAGCGGTTGAAAGCGATCGGCGCCGAGGATATTTTGGTATTGAGTCTTGAAAAAATGATACTGTAATGGATGTAGTGGTGAATCCCGAACGCCGGGAGTGGCCGGCGCTCATGCGGCGGGCCGTGTTCGACGACCGCCTCATTGCGGAACGGGTGGAACGCATCGTGGAACAGGTGCGAACGGAGGGCGATGAGGCGCTGCGGCGTCTGGCCCGGGAGATCGACGGAGTGGAGCTGGAGTCACTGGCGGTGTCCGACGCGGAGATCGCAGAGGCTTCGCAGCGCGTGGATGATAAATTGAAAGAGGCCCTGGCGGTGGCTGTGGCCAATATTCGAAAGTTTCACGAAGCAGAGTTGCCGCGGCCGGTGGAGGTGGAGACCGTACCAGGTGTGCGGTGCTTCCAGCGGGCTGTACCCATTCGCCGGGTGGGATTATATATTCCGGGTGGATCGGCACCGCTCTTCTCGACAGTGCTGATGCTGGCCGTTCCGGCTCAGGTGGCGGGGTGCAGTAATGTGTTTCTGTGTACGCCACCTAATAAACAGGGGAGTGTGGCTCCGGAGATTCTGTATGCAGCTTCGCTGTGTGGCGTAACGCGTATTTTCAAGGCGGGCGGCGCACAGGCAATTGCTGCGATGGCTTACGGGACGCAGAGCATTCCGCGGGTCGATAAGATCTTCGGCCCCGGAAATCGTTATGTGACCAAGGCCAAACAATTGGTCTCGCTGTCGCAGGTGGCCATAGACATGCCGGCCGGGCCATCGGAGGTGATGGTGCTGGCTGACGATTCGGCCCGGCCGGAATTCGTGGCGGCAGATCTGTTGTCGCAGGCGGAGCACGGTCCGGATAGCCAGGTGCTGTTGCTTACGTTGTCACGCGCCTTTGCCGAACGTGTCAACCGTTGCATTGATGAGCAGCTGGCTGTTTTGTCGCGTGCGGAGATTGCCCGGCGGGCACTTGAGAATGGCCGGATTGTGGTGCTGGACAGCAAGGAGGAGATGATCGACTTTGCTAACGAATATGCCGCCGAGCACCTGATCATCTCGCTGGAGGATCCGTGGAGTGTGGTACCGCAGATCACGGCGGCCGGTAGTATTTTTATCGGGAACTACTCGCCGGAGAGTGCGGGGGACTATGCTTCGGGGACCAATCATACGCTGCCGACTTCGGGCTGGGCCCAATCGTTTAGTGGTGTAAATATAGATAGTTTTGTAAGAAAAGTTACAATTCAAGAGCTATCGCCTGCCGGGCTTCAGACCTTGGGCGATACGATCATGACAATGGCTCGGGCTGAAGGGCTGACTGCTCATGAAAATGCTGTGAAAGTGCGTTTAAAATCGTTGTAAGATGGTCGATCCCGTTAAACTTATCCGAAAAAATATCCGCTCCCTGGCGCCCTATTCCACGGCGCGTGACGAGTATAGTGGCGGACTGGGTATCTATTTGGATGCCAATGAAAATCCTTACGAAAATGGTTATAATCGTTATCCCGATCCGCACCAGAAACGGCTGAAGGAGCGCATTGCCCAAATTAAAGGCGTACCGGTGGGCAAGCTCTTCATCGGCAATGGCAGCGATGAACCGATCGACCTGGCTTTCCGGGTCTTCTGCGAGCCGCAACAGGATAACGCCATTTCGATTACTCCGACCTATGGAATGTATAAGGTGGCGGCCGAGATCAACGACGTGGAGTTCCGCGAGGTGTCTCTGACTGCCGACTTCGGACTGGATGTGGAGGGGCTGCTCGCTGCTGCGGACGAACACACCAAGTTGCTGTTCCTTTGCTCTCCCAATAATCCCTCGGGTAACAGTTTTCCGGAGGAGGAGATCGTACGTCTGCTTCGCGAATTTCCCGGAATGGTGGTGCTCGATGAGGCTTATATCGACTTCTCGACGCGGAGAAGCCTGCTAGCGCAACTGCCGCAGTATCCCAATCTGCTGATTCTGCAAACCCTCAGCAAGGCGTGGGGAATGGCCGGACTGCGACTGGGCCTGGCTTTTGCCTGCGAGGAGGTGGTGAGGGCTTTCTCTCAGGTGAAGTACCCTTATAATATCAATGTTGTGACGCAGAAGATCGTCTACGATCGTCTGGCGGAGGATATCAAGCCGCAGGTGCGCGAAATTGTGGCTCAGCGTGCTGTGGTAGCACAGAAATTGGCTGAATGCCGCGTGGTCCGACAGGTCTATCCGTCGGATGCCAACTTTCTGCTGGTGCGGGTGGACGATCCTCGCGAAGTATATACACGTCTGATCGAGGCAGGGATCATTGTCCGTGACCGTTCGCGGGTTCGTGGCTGTGCGGGATGTCTGCGCATCACGATCGGAACGCCGGAAGAGAATCGCCGGATGATCGAAACCTTAAAAAATATGGAACAATGAAACGGGTCCTATTCATAGATCGTGACGGCACGATCATCGTTGAGCCGCCGACGGATTATCAGGTGGACAGCCTGGAGAAGCTGGAGTTTGTACCGGGCGCTATTTCGGCTTTGGCTTCGCTGTCGCAGCTCGATTTCGAGTTGGTGATGGCGACGAACCAAGACGGACTGGGTACGGAGAGTTTCCCGGAGGAGACCTTCTGGCCGGCGCATCAGAAGATGTTGCAGACGTTGGCCGGCGAAGGGATCGTGTTTGCCGACCAGTTGATTGACCGCACCTTTGAGCATGAACAGGCTCCGACCCGTAAGCCGGGAACGGCCATGTTCGGCAAATATCTGAGTGGAGAGTACGACTTGGCTCGGTCGTTCGTCGTCGGTGACCGGATTACCGATGTGCGCCTGGCCCGAAATCTTGGAGCTCAGGCGATCCTGCTGCGGCGCGAGGCTGAAGTGGCTGAAGAGTTACAACAGGAAGGGTTGCAAGAGGTGTGCGCATTGGAGACCGACGACTGGCATCGTGTGGCCGAGTTCCTGCGGGCTGACGATCGTTGTGCGACGGTCGAGCGCAATACACGTGAGACGCAGATCCGTGCCGTGATCGATCTGGACGGACGTGGCGAAAGCCGTATTGATACGGGTTTGAAATTTCTGGATCACATGCTGGATCAGATCATACACCATGCTGGAGTGAGCCTTACGTTGGAGGCACGCGGCGACTTGGAGGTCGACGAACATCACACCATGGAGGATGTGGCAATCGTGCTGGGCGAAGCGATCCTGCGGGCGCTGGGTTCGAAGCGGGGTATCGAACGCTATGGTTTTGCCCTGCCGATGGATGAGAGCCAGGCTTTGGTGTTGCTCGATTTCGGAGGACGCATCGATTTTGAGTGGGATGTGAAGTTCCGGCGCGAACGGGTGGGGGATGTCCCCACGGAGATGTTCCGCCATTTCTTCAAAAGCCTGGCCGAGGCGGCGCGGTGCAACCTGCACATCTCGGCCCGAGGCGAGAACGAACACCATAAGATCGAGGGCGTATTCAAGGCTTTTGCCCGGGCGCTGCGTTGTGCCATCCGGCGCGATGTCTTTTCGTATGAGCTGCCGAGCAGCAAGGGGGTGTTATGATTGCGGTGATTGATTACGATACGGGAAATCTCCGCTCGGTAGAGAATGCTTTGCGGCGACTGGGCGGCGAGTATGTTGTCACGGACCGGGCCGATCTGATCCGGAGAGCGGATCATGTGCTGCTGCCCGGTGTGGGCGAGGCGTCGTCGGCCATGGCAAAGTTGCGGGAACGTGGGCTGGATGAGGTGATCTGTTCACTGACGCAGCCGGTACTCGGCATCTGCATCGGCATGCAGTTGATGTGTCGCCACAGTGAAGAGGGCGATGCCCGGTGTCTGGCGATTTTCGACGCCGATGTCCGGAAACTGCCTTCCGATATGGGGCTGAAAGTCCCTCACATGGGATGGGATACCGTGCTGTGGGGGCCCGAGGCTGTGACGGAACCGAATGTCCCGCAGGCCGATAAGCCGCAACAGGTGTGTGCAGCATTGCAGAAAGTGTCGCCATTGCTGAAGGACCTTCCGGTTGTGTGTTATGTCTATTATGTTCATTCGTTTGCGCCGACTCTGTGTGAGAGTACGGTGGCGGTGACCGATTACGGGGTGCCGTTCAGCGCTGCGCTGCAACGGGATAACTTTTTTGGAACGCAGTTCCACCCCGAGAAAAGTGGGGCAACAGGTGAACGGATTCTTCAAAATTTCCTCAGATTATGATTGAGATTATTCCAGCCATTGACGTGATCGGCGGCGAGTGTGTGCGCCTCATCAAGGGTGATTATGCTCAGAAGACTACCTATTTCAAGGATCCGGTCGAGGTTGCCATGCGTTATCGCGATGCCGGGATCCGTCGACTGCATCTGGTCGATCTGGATGGTGCCAAGGCGGCCGAACCGGTCAACCTGGCCGTGCTGGAGCGCATCGCTGCGCGGACCGGCATGGATATTCAGTATGGTGGGGGCATTAAGAGTGCTGCGGCCCTACGATCGGTGTTCGACAGTGGAGCGAGCCGTGCCATCTGCGGCAGTATTGCCGTGGCGGAACCCGAGGCTTTCCGAGGTTGGCTGCGGGAGTTCGGTCCGGGAAGAATTATTCTGGGTGCAGATGTTCGCGACGGTTTTGTGGCAACGCACGGCTGGTTACGTGGATCGCAGGTCACGGCCGGTGAGTTGATCGGGCAGTTTGCCGGCGATGGATTGACCCAGGTCATCTGTACCGATATCTCGAAAGACGGCATGTTGCAGGGCCCCTCTTTTACGCTGTATGAGGAACTGCAGAGGCAGTATCCTGTAATAAATATTACAGTAAGTGGCGGGGTCAGCTCGCTGGAAGATATTCTGCGACTCGATGCCATGGGCCTGCGGAGCGTAATCGTGGGCAAGGCCCTCTATGAAGGACGTATCACTTTAAAACAGATCGAACAATGCTTGCAAAACGCATAATCCCCTGTCTCGATATCAAGGACGGAACGACTGTCAAGGGAATCAATTTTCTCGGCCTGAAGAATGTGGGCGATCCGGTCGAACTGGGCCGGAAGTATGCCGAAGAGGGGGCCGACGAGTTGGTCTACCTGGACATCAGTGCCACGAACGAGGGGCGTAAGACCTTCGCCGAGTTGGTGACACGGATTGCGGAGAATCTCAATATTCCCTTTACCGTCGGTGGTGGCCTCTCCTCGCTGGAGGATGCGGGGGTACTGCTGCGGGCCGGGGCCGACAAGGTGACGGTCAACAGTGCGGCCGTGCGTCGTCCGGAGTTGATCGACGAGATTGCGGCCAAATACGGCAGTCAGTTTGTGGTTGTGGCGATCGATGCCAAGATGATCGATGGACGGTGGGTGGTGACCACCAATGGAGGGAAACGCCCTTCGGAACGGGAACTCTTTTCGTGGGCCTACGAGGCACAGGAGCGGGGAGCCGGAGAGATTCTCTTCACGTCGATGGATCACGACGGCACGAAGAACGGTTATCCGTGCGAGACTTTTGCCCGGCTTTCCGAACGGCTTTCGATCCCGATCATAGCTTCGGGAGGGGCCGGTTCAGTGCAGGATATCGCCGATGTGCTGACAGTCGGCAAAGCCGATGCGGCACTGGCTGCCAGTATATTCCACTACGGGGAGATCCCGATCCCGGTGCTCAAGCGGGAGTTGCATCAAATGAATATCAATGTAAGAATGTAAAATAATAAGGAAGATTATGATCGATTTCAATGAATTGGACGCTGCCAAGAACAGCGATGGACTGATCCCGGCCATCATTCAGGACGACCGCACCTTGCAGGTGCTGATGCTCGGGTACATGGACCGCGAGGCTTTTGAGAAAACCGTGGCCGAAGGCCGGGTCACTTTCTACAGCCGGACCAAGGGGCGCCTCTGGACCAAGGGCGAAACCAGTGGACACTATCTGGAGCTGGTCTCCATGGCGGCCGATTGTGACCGGGATACGTTGCTGGTGCGCGTCATCCCGCACGGACCGACCTGCCACAACGGTACGAAGACCTGCTTTGCCGGTACGGCTCCCGAGAACGAAACGGAGGGCTTTATCCGCTACCTGCAAAGCGTCATCCAGGGCCGCCATCGCGACATGCCGGAGGGCTCCTACACGACTCGCCTCTTTACTAAAGGGGTGAACAAGATTGCCCAGAAGGTGGGCGAGGAGGCCGTGGAGACCGTGATCGAAGCTGTAGCACAACACCGTGAGGATTTCATCTACGAGGCTTCGGACCTGATCTATCACCTGCTGGTCCTGCTCGAGGCGAATGGCTGCTCGATTGCCGATCTGGAGAAGGAATTGGCCAAACGGCATAAATAAAAACAAGGTATATAGGGAGTGGCTGCGTCTGCTCCTGATGTGTTTCGGATCTGGCTTTTCTCGCACGGAGAGGGGCTAGATCCGATTTTGTTGCCAGTTCCCCTTGCGCAGATAGAGATAGGAGAACAGAAGGATACACGTCGAATAGATGTGTTCCGAAGTCCAGCAGACGGCCACGTCGGCTCGCAGGGATAGTACTATATAATATATGTAGAATACGTAGATGGTTAGCGATGCCAGTTCCAGCAACAGGGCTGTGCGGGTATTGCCTGTCCCCGAAACGGTCTGGAAGCAGATATAGGCCGGCACGGAGATCAAGTAGGAGGAGGCCAGGACCAAGAGCGACGGTACCGAGGCGGCGATCAACTCCGCCGAGTCGGTATAGATGCGCAGGATGGTACTGGGGGCGAGCACGAAGATCAGCAGTACGGCCAGCGTGAACCCGTAGGACATTCGTATGCACTGCCGGATCGTCCTCCACACGTAGCGCGTGTCGCCGGCTCCGATCAGATTGCTTACAAGAGCGCTGCTCGTCGAGGCGAATGCCGATACCATCACAAAGGGCAGGGCCGAGAGGCTGCGGATGATGTTGGTGATGGCCAGCGGTCGTTCGCCCAGGTGTTCCACGGCCAGGAAAAAGAAGAACCAGGTCGACAGGGCGACGAAGTTCTGGATCATGGTCCAGATCGAAACCCGGAGGATTCTCCGAAGCAGCGGAAATTCGAATCGTCCGAAACGATTCAGTCCGTACTTGCGGATATCGACCCGTTTCCAGGTGTAGACGATGAAGAAGATCACCGATACCAGTTCGGCCAGCGAGGACCCGATGGCTGCGCCGGCAATGCCCAATGCCGGTATGCCAAATTTACCGAATATCAGCACCCAGTTGAACACCACGTTCGACAGAACCATTACCACCGAGTTGAGTGTCAGAGTCTTCGTGTGGGTCGTGCCGATGAAGAAGGCCCGGAACATCACCGCTACGAACGAGAAGAAGAATCCGAACACCCGCCATCGGATATAGCTGTCCGTGGCGACGTACACGGCCTCCGAGTCGATCACGTGGTGCAGAAGTCCGGACGAGAAGTAGCGCGACAGCCCGAACAGAACGGCTGCCAAGGCCAACAGAAAGAAGCAACCCTGATAGAAAATAGGTCCGATCTCTGCGTAACGCCCCTCCCCGTTGCGGCGGGCCATGATAATCTGGGCCCCGATGCCGAATCCGAATGCCATCATGAAAATGGCCATGTAGTAGACGCCGGCCAGCGCCGAGGCTCCCAGTTCCACTTCGCCTACACGCCCCAGAAAAGCCGTATCGGTCATCCCGATCAGGTGTTCCATGATCAGACTGATGAGGATCGGATAGGCTATGGTCCAGATCTGGCGGGAGGTATATCTGCTTGGTGCTTTCATAAGAGGGCCGCAAAGATAGGCATAAAGATGCGAAAAACATTCCGAATGTACGAAAGAATTGAAAAAAACGTTATCTTTGCAGCCGTTTAATACCTGTGGAAAGATTTGGCCGATTGCAACCACGTAAAAAAATCGCTAAAGAAGCATTTCTTTATTTCGTATTTTCATTCGCCAAAATCCTTCCCTTTTAAAAAGTTTAACCAAAGTAAACCTTTTTTTAAATGGGATTTTTGTTTACATCGGAGTCGGTGTCGGAAGGACACCCCGATAAAGTTTCAGATCAGATTTCAGACGCTATTCTCGACGAGTTTCTGCGTCATGACCCCAACTCCAAGGTAGCTTGCGAGAC
>CALYBN010000013.1 GCA_944414825.1 uncultured Rikenellaceae bacterium | reverse complement strand
ATGGTGATGAAGAAATTCTTCCGTCCCAGATTTCTCCGTTGCAGGGCAGACAGACGGGAGTAAACACCTCGAATGGTTATTTCAATTCGACAGCTCCGGAGTTGCAGTTTACTGGGGACAGATCGATTGCCATATTATTCACTACTCCAGACAATCTTGTCACAAATGACAACACATACATTTTTACAGATGCTTTAATTCGAGATGGGCGCAGCCTGTATATGGTCAATGGAGGAACTTTGTTCGCGGCAGATGGATATACTACCAAAAATTTAGGGAAAACTTCCCCTTCAACGACTTATTTTGTAGTCATATCGGAGGATGCCCATGTAGCTTCGGTTTATCTGAATGGAGTCGATTATGGCGTAATAACACCAAATCCATATACAGCTCCAACTGGACTAAAACTAGGATATGGCAACAATATCAATACCGTATTTACAGGTGTTATCCATTCATGCCGCTTGTTCGACTACGCCCTCTCTGCGGAAGATGTGGCGATTTTATGGAATAATGGGAATCCGGCGGGTTACATGCTGCCGAATTCAGCTGCTTTGCGCACGGGTTGCGTCGCCGAATACTTGCCTTGTGGCCTTCTGTCAGACCGGTGGAGGGATACTTCGGGGGAGGGGCTTGACCTGACTGCTTCCGGAGCTCCGGTCCTTTCGTATGAAGAAATCCCGTCGCAGGGAGAAGTGATTCTTGACACGGGGGTATTCTATACCAATATCGCTGCGGGAACTTCCAGTAAAAGCATTGCGCTTCCGAATGGTTATGCCATTACCCGCATGTCGGTTTGGAACGGAAATTCCGGGACGCTGACCGGTGTGGCTGCGACACTGAACGGAGGATCGTTGTTCGCCGACCAGAGTGTGACGGCAGATGCACCTCTGTGGGTGGTGCCGACCACGGGGCAAGCCTATAAGAGTACGGGGAATACAATCGTCGTGAATGCTACGGGTAACACGTCCGCCGGGGGCATGCGCGTCAAGGTATTTTGTAAATGGATCGGATTCTAAAAACAACAAAGCAATGAGAAAAACAATCAATTTCCCGCCCTATGAGGAGGCGGAGGTGAAAGCAATTCTGGAGGATGGCAGCCTGCTGTGTGATCTTTATGGCGGGAAAATCGCACCGGCGGAGAGCCTGTCAGAGATCTCGGCGGACAACTCGTCAGAGGGAAGCGGGGAGTCCGGGGCTCCGGAACAGTGGCAATGGAAGGATACCGATATTCTCTTCCCGGCCGGATCGGAGATCGTGGTGTTGTCGCCAGATGAGAAACTGCAGCATGAAATGGAGCAGGAGGCTCTTCTGTCGAATTTCTAGCAGGTTCGAATTGGAACGCTACGTCGGAGAAGATTGTCGTGCGGGTGGTGGAGTATCTCTTTATTAGATCTCTACCAGCGAGTGTTTGATGGCATATACCACCAGGTTGGCCGTGTTGCGGCAGTTGGTTTTGGCCAGGATGTTGGCCCGATGCTTGTCGACTGTACGTTTCGAGATGAACAGTGTGTCGGCGATCTCTTGGTTGGACATCCCTTTGCAGATCAATAGCAGAATTTCCCGCTCCCGGTCAGAGAGGCTTTCTGTTGAGTTTTCGCTTCCGGTCGATGTGGTTTTCAGACTGCCGACCAGTGTGCGAAGCAACTCCTGAGAGAAATAGCTGCCCCCTCGGGCTACAGTTGTGATGGCGGTTGTCACTTCGTCGATCTCGGAGCTCTTGAGCAGGAAACCCTTAACGCCCAATGATACCATTTTGAAATAATAGTCCTCATCGCCGTGCATCGACAGTGTAATGATCTTCAGATCGGGATAGCGCTCCAGGGCTTGCGTAGCAGCTTCGATGCCGTTCATGCGGGGCATGTCGATGTCGAGTAAAATCACGTCAGCCGGGCAGCCGGGCAGTTTCTCCAGAAATTCGATGCCATCGGCTGCTTCTGCCACTACACGATGATGGGCCACATGTTCCAGCAGTCCCTTCAGACCGTTGCGAAACAGGGTGTGGTCGTCGACCAGAAAGATGCTATAACTTTCGTTTTCCATCTTCCGGTTTTAGATTTACGCTGATCCGGGCTCGCATGCCGTTTCCTTTTGAGCTGGTGATCTCGCAGCTCCCCTTGAGCGATGAGATGCGTGAGGCGATATTCGAAAGTCCCATCCCGACGTCCAGCATGGCCGATGGGTTGAATCCTTTGCCGTTGTCGCTGTAATCCAACCCGAGGGTGTTGCCTTCATAGGTGAGCGTGAGGTCGATCCGGGTGCCTTCGGAGTGTTTGATGCTGTTGTTGATCAATTCGCAGATGACCCGATAGAGGATCACCTCCACGTCGGTGTCGAACCGTTCGGTTTTCAAGTTGGTCGTGAAGTTGATCTTTATGCGACCTTTCGAGGGCAGTTTGGTTATGAAGTTGTTCACGCCGCGGGCCAGTCCGAAATCGTTCAGAATGTGAGGGCTCAGGTTGTTCGATATCTCCCGCAGTGATCGGATGGCTTCTTCGATCACATAGGTCGTGTTGTCGATGATTTCGCGGTTGGCCGGAAGAATATCGTCACGTTTCAGGGCCGATAACGACATCTTGGCCGAGGAGAGCAGGGGACCCAGGCCGTCGTGCAACTCTTTTGAGAAACGCATCCGTTCCTTCTCTTCGGTGCGCAGTACGGTGTTCAGCAGCCGCTTTTCCGTCAGACGGCGCTGAGCCTCCGAGCGGCCGATGTATTTGAAGATTTTCTGTACGTAGAACACGCCCACTGCGAAGCAAAGCGAAGTGGTGACACCCAGCCATACGAAGAAGTCGGGTGGAAGTCGTAGCTCTTTATCTCCCACCACCTGGATATATTCTCCGAAGCGCATGATGGCCATCACCGTGAGGGCGACTGTAAAGAGAATCCACGAGAAATTGTACTTTGTGACGCGTGTCAGCCGGATGGCGATCACGGCGGCCAGCAACTGGAGGATGATGGAGATGATGAGTAGAATCTGTAGTACCATAGGTTCAAAGGGTTGAGAAGAGCGTTACCAGCACCGGTACCGAAAAATCAATAATGATACCGTGGATGATTGATACAAAGATAAAATCTTTTCCCGAAAAACGAGCAATGACGGGTAAAGTTGTATCGATCGTGGTAGCTCCTCCGCAACAGATCGGAGCCAATGGGCCGGCCAGTCGCACCAGCAACGGAGCGAACAGCAGGGTGAAGAGTTCGCGCAGGATGTTCGAGACCAGGGCTACAGTTCCCAGGGTTGCTCCGTGGCTTTGATTCAGAAGTACGCTCGACAGGGAGTAATATCCGAATCCGGAGCCTACGGCCAGGCATTCCGTCAGTGACGGGCTGCCGGGAAGTAGTGTCGTGAGGGCAGCTCCGCCTAGTGTACCGACGATCGTGGCTGCTGGTACGAGCAGCAGGCGCGGATGGATGCTGCGCAGTTGTCGCAGGGTGTCGCTGTCGCCTCCGAGGGTGATCCCGACCAGGAACATCAGCAGGCCGAGTACCCATATCGATACCCGGTCTGCGGCGGGGAGCAGGGTATTGTCGCCCAGTTGTCCTAGTATTACGCCGATAGCGAAAAAAGTCAGGATGATCAGGCTATTTTTCATGATGGGCACGGAAAAATCGGGTATAGACGATCCAGGCACAGAGAATGGTACCTGCTACGGCTCCGACCGTGATGATCAGTGCCTGCAGGCCGAGTGTCGAGAGGTGGTGCATCACTTGGGTGTTGGCTCCGATGCCGACGCCCATCGCCAGCAGTAGCAGGCAGATCACGGGCAGGAGAAGGCGTCCGGCAGTTCTGCGGATATCTGGGTAGCGGCGTGTTAAACGTCCGCAGAGTATCCCGGCGAACATGATCGTGAGGATGGTAAACATGCGATGAATGGATGTGGTCCGTAAAAAAAGAGATGTCCCCAATTGCTGGGGGCATCTCTCTGTTTTGATTCCCTTTTGTTCGGAGGGATTATTTCTCGTTCGAAACGGTCATCCGTTTTTCGCGGATACGAGCTTTTTTACCAGTGAGATTGCGCAGGTAGTAGATACGTGCGCGACGGACTACGCCCACTTTGTTGACCTCGATGTGGTCGATATGGGGCGAGTAGAGCGGAAAGATACGCTCAACGCCTACGCCGTTGGAGATTTTGCGGATGGTGAACATTTTGGTCATGCCGCTTCCTTTGATCTGGATCACGACGCCACGGAAACTCTGGAGGCGCTCCTTGTTCCCCTCGATGATGCGATAGGTAACAGTGATCGTGTCACCGCTTTTGAAGGAAGGAACTCCTTTGTCCTCCCACATGGACTCTTGTACGAGTTTGATTAAATTATCCATTGTTTTTCAAATGTTTAAATTAAGTGCGGAATATTACGGACTCCTGTGTTCGCGTAAGAGATTCCTGACACGGGAGTGCAAAGTTAAGGCTGAATTATGTAAAAAACAAATTTTTTGTGAAATAACCCTTCCTGCATCTTTTTTGTCGGATGCCGGCCGGGGGATTTTTCGTATCTTTGCCCCCGAAAACGAAAATAGAAGATGAAAAAACCGCTCATATTCATAACCAACGACGACGGTGTCTGGGCCAAGGGGCTGCAGAGCATCGTAGAGGTTGCCCGCCGGATCGGACGGGTAGTGGTGATCGCACCTGAGACTCCGCAGTCGGGGAAGGCGCATTCCATCACAATGTTCTCGCCGCTTTACTTGAATGAGATCAAGAAGGAGGGGGACCTGGCCGTTTACTCCTGCTCCGGTACGCCGGTCGACTGCGTGAAGATGGCCTTCGATCACCTGCTGGCTGACGACTTGCCGGATCTGACCATATCGGGTATTAACCACGGCTCCAATTCGGCTATCAGTGTGCTTTATTCCGGAACGATGGGAGCGGCTATCGAGGCCAGTTTCTATGGAAGCCCGTCGATCGGATTGTCGTTGCTGGATCACGATCTGGATGCCGATTTTACGGCGGCGGCCGAGTTCTCGGAGCAGATCATCCGCAAGGTGCTGGCTTCGGATATTGCCCTGCCGCTCTGCCTGAATGTCAACATCCCGAACCTGAAACGCGATGAGATCCGGGGCATCCGTGTTTGCCGACAAAACCGGGGCTATTGGAAGGAGACCTTCGTCTGCCGGCAGGATCCGCGCGGGAAGAATTACTACTGGCTGACGGGAGATTTCTATAATGTTGAACCTGACAGCACCGATACCGATGAGTGGGCATTGGCGCATGGTTACATTTCGGTTGTCCCTATACAAGTCGACCTGACCGATCATCGGCAGATCGGCGAGTTGGCACAACTGTTCTGACCGAGGGACGATGAATAAAAGAGGGGCAGGCAAAAATCGCCCCTCTTTTTTTATGGTGCTACTCCAAGCATATTGCAGGGAATAGGACAGGTCCCAGCGGTTTTACTCCGGTGGTTTCGCCTCGGCGGTCGGGCAGGTGGCACCTCAAAGCCGGATGATTCCCTGGTCGTTGCGGCCGTCGATGAAGATGTAAAGTGGTTGCGGGAGCTCCACACGGCGGACGAATTCGGTCTCTTCGGCTGCCGGAAGTGCATCGAGCGCCGCGATATCGAAACGTCCGTCACCCATGAAGGGGTTGATGGTCAGATATCCCACGCCGAACGAGGTGAGGTTTTGGAAGAAGTGCGTTCCCTGGCTCGGTTCCACGCGGAAGTTCTCCAGCCCGCACTCTACGATCACCTTCGCCTCCGAGATGTCGGGCCATTTGACCGGGATGCCCAGCCACGGATCGGCCGATCCCCAGCGTCCCGGGCCCACCAGCACATATCCCTCGCCCTGTTCCCGCATGCGGCTGTTGAGTTGCCGGACCTCGGTGGCGATCTTTTCCGTGTAGCGCGTGTCGAACCGGGATTCTTTGACGTAGATGATATTCCTTACACCCTCGATGGCGCCCACCCCGAGGGCACTCTTGGCGTAGATCAGGGCATCGGAGGTGTCGATCTTTGACCAGTCGAGCGAGGTGCTGCCTTCGGTGTCGACGATGGGGCGGATCTGCAGGAAATTAAAGACCTTCTGTTGACCGTAGGGTACATCCAGATTGACGGCAAACTCCATCTCTACCGGACAGCGCATCTCGCGTTGTCCCATCTCGAGCAGGTCGCGGATGATCTCGGCCAGCGGGAAGGTGTCGTATTTGAGAATGTGGGCAAAGGAGATGATTTTGCGGCCATCTTCGTAGTTGCTGTCCGAGATGGTCTGATTCTGCATATCCCAGGTCGAGGCTACGTACCGCATGTTGCGGAACGCCTTGGCTGTCGGGGAGTTGATCTCGAAACGGGCCAGGTTGACAGCATCGTCGATCGATGTTTTGAACTCTTCCGGTTTGAGGCTCAGGGCATACATCACGCGTTGCGTGTCGCGCAGGGCCAGTTCCGGGGTTGAGAGCTGCAGGATGTTTTTGGGGTAGTGCGGCGAGAAACGCAGGGTTTGTTCACCGTCGACCACCAGTTTGCCCAATCCGAAAGCAAGGTTTACGATGCCGTCCTCCGGCTGTTCGTCGCCGATGGGATAGAAGTTGAGCGAGCGGGCCACACCTGACAACGTGGGGAAGAAGTAGCCGTTGTCTTCCGTGCCGCACACCTCCTGGATGACGATGCCCATCTTCTCTTCGCTCAGCAGATTCCCCGTGGCGGTGATGTAGGCACGACTGGCGGCGAAGTAGACCGAGGCGTAGACACTCTTGATGGCCTTGCCCAACAGCCGCAGCATCTGGTCGCGGTTGGCCGTCAGCGGGATCATGTAGGTCGAATAGATACCGGCAAAGGGTTGGTAGTGCGAGTCCTCGAGTTTGGAACTGGAGCGGATGGCCAGCGGGCCTTTGGCATATTCGATGAAGGTGCGCAGGTCCTCGACCAGCGACTCGGGCAGGCGTGAGCTGACAAATTCGGAGAGGATCTCCTCGTCCGAGATGTCGGAGTTGATGACGTATTGCAGCCCGTTCTCCAGAATGAACTGGTCGAAGTAGTCCGTACCGATGGCCACCGTACGCGGCAGCAGGATCCGCACATCGGGATATTTGTCGTAAAAATGGTGCTTCAACAGCATGCTGTTGAAGAAGGCCAGGCCGCGGGCTTTGCCGCCCAGCGAGCCGTCCCCGATGCGGGCGAACCCGATCGATTCGTTGTAGGTATTGGGATTGAAGCGTGCCACGACGCCCTGTCCGAGCAGGATGCGGTAGTCGCGGATCGTGTTGGCGATGTAGGCCCGCATCTCGTTTGCCGAATTGAAGTTGCTGCTCTGCATCCTCTTCATGGCGGCAGCTATGGAGAACAGACCCCGCGAGTACATCCACTTGGAGAGGTGGTTCTGCGAGGCGTGGTAGAGCAGCACCTCTTCGGGGATCTCCATGACCAGTTGCTGCATCTCCCGCAGGTCTTTGGCGCGGCCGATGATTTCACCCGTGTGGAGATTCTTGAAGACAAAATCTCCGAAGGCGAACTCCTGGCTGATGTATTCGCTCAGCTCGAGCAGCAGCGTTTTGGAGTACTTCACGATGAAGCCTACGCCCAACTCCTGTGCTACGCTGCGCATGCTCTCCTGGGAGGATTGCAACAGGAAGGGCATCAGTGGGTTATCCTTTTTGATCAGACGGCAGAGATCGATGCCGGCATCGAGTTTCTCGGTCTCCGAGGGGTCGTTCTTGTGGAGGACGAAACCCACGTCGGAGATGACACCCAGCAGGTTCTCCTTGTAGCGTTCGTAGAGCCAGACGGCCTCGGTGTAGTTCGTGGCCAGCAGGATCTTGGGCCGGGCGCGCTTGCGCAGGGTCTGTTGCTGCTCGTTGAGGGCCTCCTTGAGGAATTCGCTGCTCTGTTTGAGTACCAGTTTATAAACCTCCGGCAGGTAGGTCGAATAGTAGCGGATCGAATCCTCCACCAGCAGGATCGACTGCACGCCGTTGCCCAGAATGTCGTTGTCGGCGTTCATGCGGTCCTCGATCGTCTTGATGATGGCGATGATCAGATCGGTGTTGCCGTGCCAGCTGAAGATGTAGTCGATGGCCGAACGGTCTTCGCGGTCGATGCGGCGGGCGATCTCCTTCGTGAAGTTGGTGAGCAGGATCACCGGCAGGTCCGGGAACTTCTCCTTGACGGCTTTCGAGAAGGTGAAAACGTCGGGCTCTCCCACATTGTACATGCTGATCACCACGTCAAAATGGGGATCCTCATCCAGTTTGGCCAGCCCTTCGGCCGTGGTGGCCACGCGCGTGAAGGAGGGCGGATTGCTCAGGTTGAGGTCGATGTATTCCTGGTTGATCTGCGGCTCGATGTGGCCGTCCTCCTCGAGGATGTAGGCGTCGTAGCTGCTGCATATGAGCAGGATTTTGCGGATGCGGCGCTCCATGAGGCGGTGGTAATTGGTCCCTGTGAGCAGGGCGTCCGGGGCGGTGAGTTCCTGTTTCATCGGATTGGATTCTTAACTGTGTACAAAAATAACCAATTTTCAGAAAAACGAGCCTCTGCACGAAAATTCGGGGTGTATGGGAGAAAATGTTAGGGCGGTCATACCTATGTGCAATCTGTTTTATGTCGTACATGGCTTGGGGGCATTCTGGACCGCGTGCTTATTTTTTTGGTTTGCAGCGGCGGATTGATATAATTTCGTATCTTTGCCCTGTCCAAAATGAATCATCACATGAACGACTATACACTAGAGGTGGTATCTACCCCGCACCAGGTTCGGGAATTCCTCGATCTGCCCAAACGCATCTATGCCGGCAACCGCCATTGGGTCTGCCCGCTCGACGTCGATATCGAATCGCGTTTCGATCCTTCGAAGAATGAACTGTTTGCCGACGGCGAGGCTATTCGTTGGATTGCCCGCGATCAGACGGGACGTGTGGTGGGGCGTATCGCTGCTTTCTATAATCGCGAACTGGCCGTGCTGAACGAACAGCCTACGGGTGGTTGCGGTTTCTTCGAGTGTATCGACGATCAGGCGTTGGCTAACCGCCTGTTCGATGCGGCACGGCAGTGGCTCGCCGACCGTGGCATGGAGGCGATGGACGGCCCGGTCAATTTTGGCGACCGCGACCAGTGGTGGGGGCTGCTGGTAGAGGGCTACGAGCTGCAGCCGCTCTACGCCAATCCCTATAATCCGCCTTACTATAAGGAGCTGTTCGAAAATTACGGATTTAAGAACTATTTCAATCAGCACACCTATCTGCGTAATCTGCGGGCCGGGGAGTTCAGCCAGTCGGTCTATGACCGCGTCAAACGGTTGGAAGAGACACCCGGCTATCGGTTTGAATACATCGGGGACCGCGATCTGGAACAGGTGGCTGATGATTTCCGACTGATCTATAATAAGGCGTGGGCGATGTTCCCCGGGGTGAAACCCATTGACCGAGACCATGCACAGCGCCTGATGCAGACGATCAAGCCGATCATCGACCGGAAACTGATCTATTTCGCCTATTTCAATGATGAGCCGATCGGGTTCTTTATCATGGTGCCCGACTTAAACCGCATCATCGGCCGTTTCAATGGCAAGTTAAACTTGATCAACAAGATCCGGCTGATCTTGATGTTGAAGTTTACGAAAAAGGCCGATCGGGTCTTTGCTATCATTTTCGGCGTGGCCCCGGAGTTCCACGGCAAAGGAATCGAATCCGGCATGATGTATGCCTTCGAGCAGACGATTTCCCGTGGTGAGGTGGATTACAAAACGTTGGAACTGGCCTGGATGGGGGATTTCAACCCGGTGATGATGCGTATGGTAGAGAACTACTGCTGTGCGCAGAAGCATAAGATGCACACCACTTATCGTTACTTGTTCGACCGGACCAAGGAATTTAAGCGCTGTCCCCGCTTGGGCGTGAAGCGGAATAACTAGTTTTTGCTGTAGCCAGGCCCTTCCCTCCTCTTCGTAGTTGCGGGAACGAGCCCCCCCCCTCTTAGTTCTCCCGGCTTTTGAAGATACTGAAACGGGCCAGAATGTGGTTCTTGCGGCTCATCATCAACCCCTCGAGCAGCAGGAACAACAGGGCCGCCCCCAACAGGTACTGATACTGCTCGTTGAACTCTTCGAAAATTTGTGAGGAGAACTCCTTCTTTTCGGTTTCATTGATCTTTTGGACGATCTCGTCCAGTCCCATGCTTTTGTTGGTGGAACGGATATAGGATCCGCCCGTTACCAGAGCAATCTGTTCGAGGGTCTGTTCGTCGAGTTTGCTCACGACCATCTGGCCGTTCTCGTCTTTCAGGAAATCGCCCCCGATCGAGATCGGGGCTCCTTCCGGTGTCCCGATTCCGATAGTGTAGATCGTGATGCCCTTCTCGGCAGCAGCTTTTGCTGCAGCTACGGCGTCGTCCTCGTGGTTCTCTCCGTCGGAGATGATGATCAGCACGCGGCTGCCTTCGCTCTCCGAGGAGTACGACTCGGCAGCACGCTGGATGGCGGCTCCGATTGCCGTACCCTGACGCGAAACCATGTTGGGAGAGATCTGCTTGACGAAGTTTCGCGCAGCGACATAATCCGACGTGATCGGCAATTGCACATAGGCGTCGCCTGCAAAGACAATCAATCCGATCTTATCCTCCTTTACCCCTTCGAGCAGACGATTGATGGCATATTTGGTGCGATCCAGCCGCGTCGGTTCGAAATCCTCCGCCAGCATGCTGTTCGAAACGTCGACGGCAAACATCAACTCGATGCCCTTGCGGCTGACCTCCTTGAGTTTCGACCCGAACTGCGGTCGAGCCAGCGCCAGTACAATGCAGGTGAGGGCACACAGCCACAGGATGAATTTATTGCGTATTCGTCGAGGCGAGGCGTCGGGCATGAGCTGGCGTACGGTAGCCGGATCGCCGAATCGCTCCAGACGACGTTGACGGGTGCGGACTGCCAGTGCGAACACGGCCATCATGGCCGGGATCAGCAGCAGCAGATATAACATATGGGGAGATGCGAATCTGAACATGGCTCAATCCTTGTTTTTCTTTTCGATCCGTTACGGGATGCGCCGCAGCCAGAAGTGGCGCAGCAGGAACTCGATGGTCAGCAGCCCCAGGGCCAGCAGGACGAAATTGCGGAAGAGTTCGTAGTAACGGGTAAAGTCATTGGTCTCTATTTTGCTTTTTTCCAGTTCGTTGATCTTGTCGTAGACAGCCTTCAGCGTGTTGTTGTCCGTGGCCCTGAAGTATTCGCCGCCGGTCATTTGGGCGATGCGGGTCAGCATCTCCTCGTCGATTTCCACCTTGGCCGGGATGAACGAAAGGTTTCCCCAGATGTCGACTGCCGGCGAAGGGGCCATTCCTTTCGTACCGACTCCGATCGTGTAGACACGGATGCCATAGGTTTTGGCAATTTCGGCTGCCGTGACCGGGGTGATCTGCCCCATGTTGTTGATACCGTCCGTGAGCAGGATGATGACTTTGCTCGTGGCGTCGCTGTCGCGCAGACGGTTGATAGCCGTAGCCAGGCCGTTACCGATGGCCGTACCGTCTTCCAGAATACCGGTCCGTACTTCGCCCATCAGGTTGAGCAGCGTAGCCTTGTCGGTGGTCAGCGGGCACTGCGTGAAGCTCTCGCCGGCGAAGACCACCAGCCCGATGCGGTCGTTGGGGCGATCGACGATGAATTTCGAAGCCACGTCGCGTGCCGCCGAGATCCGGTCCGGTTGAAAATCCCGGGCCAACATACTGCCCGAGACGTCGATAGCCAGCATCAGGTCGATGCCTTTAGTCGTCGTGCTGCTGCCGTATTCCGAGGTCTGGGGCCGTGCCAGGGCTATGATCAGCAGGCCTACGGCCAGACAGCGCAGTACGAATGGCAGATGCCGCAGGTAATACTTGATCGTGCGGACTCCTTCGACGCCAGCCAACGTTGAGATCCGGATCGAGGCGCCGCCCTGCATGCTGCGGTAGACATAATAGGCCACCATCAGCGGCAGCAACAGGAGTAGCCATAGCAGGTGCGGATTTGCAAAACGTGTGATATCCATTGTTACTTTCTCTTTCTTTCTTAATATCGTTGGCGGGATCAGTGACGGTGTCTATGTCCCACTCCCAGACTTTTCTAAGGTTGTGAGCAACAGCCCCCTCCCTCCTCTCTCTTACCAGTCTTCTACCAGTTTTTCTGTGAGCGCCCCACGACTGGAACCTTCTTCGCGTCTTTCTTTTCGCGGGTCTTGTCTTCGCTCATTTGTACTGCCTCCAGCATACGGTCAGCCTCTTCCTTGCTCATCCCCTGCGGTTGAGGATTCTCTCCCTGTTGCGAATCGGGATTCTGGTTTTGATTCTGCTGTTGATTGTTGTTCTGATCCTGGTTGGGGTTGTTCTGATCCTGGTTGGGGTCGTTCTGGTTCTGGTTGTTCTGGTTGTTCTGGTTGTTCTGATCGTTCTGGTTCTGGTTATTCGGATTATTTTGGTTCTGGCCCTGATTGTTGTTCTGGTTGTTTTGGTTTTGGTTATTGCCTCCGCCGCCATTGTTGTTCTGATCCTTTTGCAACAACTTCTGCGTGTAGGCTAGGTTGAATTTGGCCTCCCGGTCGTTCGGATTCAGCCGCAGGGAGTTCTTGTAGGCCTCCAACGCCTGTTCCAGTTTGCGTTGTTTGAAAAGCGCGTTGCCGGCGTTGTAAAAACTTTGGGCCATTTCCGTCTTAGTGCGTGTAGTGTCCGCTCCCAGTTGGACGAACAGACTGAATGCTTCGTCGTAGCGCTCCTGTTTGTAGAGAGCGTTGCCCAGGTTGAAGTTGGCTTCGTATGATTCGGGAGCTTTCTCCAGGGCGCGGCGATAGGTTACCTCGCTCTCGACGTAGTTCTGACGTTCGTACTGCTGGTTCCCGGCCCGCACCAGACGGCGTTCCGGATAGCGCTGCCCGTAGAGTGACGTTGCTGTAAACAGAGCAACCCCTACGAGTAACCATATGTGTTTGCTTCGTTTCATTTTCTATTTCTCCTCCTCCACTTCTGCCGGTTTCTCCTCCACTTCGGTTGGCTTGGTATCTTCGACGAAGTAGTAGGCACACGTGTAGGCGTTTTCGTTGTACTCTGCATCGGGGACGTGCTTGGCGAATTTTACCAGATCGGCGCTTTGCAGCAGGTCGCGTAGTTCCGTGCGGCTCTTCTCCGAGAGTTCCAGCCCGCTCAGAGCCTCCATGATCTCGTCGGAAGTCATCTCCATGGCGTGTACGCCGAACCGTCCTTCGAGGTATTCGCGGATGATGTCGGTCAGACGCGTATAGTAGAGTTTGTGCTTGTTATTCTGCCATACCTTTTGGTTATGAAGTACCTCCAGGGCTTTGATGGCCGCCACGTGGGGCGGGTCGACGGGTTTGGGCTTGCCGAACAGAGGCAGGCTCTTGCGCCGCTTGATCAGATACCAGATCAGCGCGCCGAGTGCGGCCAGTCCCAGCAGCCCCCACAGCAGATAACCGCTGAACTCCCCGAAACGGAGCGGCAAGTCGAGCGGACGTTTGATATCGTAGATGGTCTGTTTCGTGGTGTCGATCTCGAACGTCCCTACGCGCAGCACCAGCGAATCGCGTGACCAGATGGTGTCGGTGATGTTCTTGTCGACGTAGAGCATCGGATAGCGCCCGAGGCTGTAGCCGCCCGCATCGAAGGTGGTCAGACGGTAACTTTTGTGCAGGGTGACGTTGCGGCCCTCGTGAGCGAGGGTGTCAACCGGGCCCTCCTCCAGAATCTCGATGATCTCTCCGATCTTGTGCTCCGGAAACTCCGGAAAGCCCACCAGTTGCATGACATCCTTCTGGACGGTTACCTCCAGTTTGAACTGGTCGCCGATGGCGATGCTGTCCGGTTCGAAGTGTGCTTCCACCTGCGGCGGCGTATTCTGGGCGCGTGTCCCCGTCCAGCTCAAAAGTGTCGCCAGCAGAAGGATTGCATAGGTTGTGGCTCGGTTTCTCATAGCATTATCGTTTCCGGAAAAGTTTGATCAGTGATTTCACGTAGTCTTCGCCCGTAGCCACCATCACGTTGTCCACCTTGCAACGACGCAACGAGGTGTCGATGATCGCCGAGCGTTGCTGCCAACTCTCGGCATAATGGCGGCGGACGACAGCCGACGAGGTGTCGACCCACATCTTTTTGCCGCTCTCGGCGTCTTTCAACTCGACGATCCCTACGTCCGGAAGCTCCGTCTCGCGGCGGTCGTAGATGCGGATCCCCACGATGTCGTGCTTGCCGGAGGCGATTTGCAGGGCATCATCATAGGCTGTCGCATCGCCCTGCAGGTCCATGAAGTCGGAGAGCAGGAAGACCGTACAGCGCTTCTTCTGAATGTTGGTGATGTAGCGCAGGGCCTCCGAGAGTGAGGTCGCCGTGTCCTGTGGCCGGAACTCGATTAATTCGCGGATGATCATCAGAATGTGTGAACGTCCCTTCTTGGGCGGGATAAACTTTTCCACCTTGTCGCTGAAGAAAAGGCAGCCCACTTTGTCGTTATTCTGTGCTGCGGAGAAGGCCAGTACGGCAGCGATCTCCGTGATCATGTTCTTCTTGAGTTTGTCCGTCGTACCAAACATGCGCGAGCCGCTCACGTCCACCAACAACATCATGGTCAACTCGCGCTCCTCCTCGTAGGTCTTTACCTGCGGTTTGAGCGTGCGGGCCGTGACATTCCAGTCGATGTCGCGTACGTCGTCCCCCACGCGGTATTCGCGCACTTCGCTGAAGGCCATTCCACGTCCTTTGAAAGCGCTGTGGTAGTGTCCCGCGAAGATGTCGTTACTCAGCCCCCGGGTTTTGATCTCGATCTTGCGGACCTGTTTCAGTATGTCGTTGCTGTTTTCCACAAATGTCGGTTTAACACGATAAAACGGTGTAATTCCAAAGATACAACAGAAAGACTGCCGAGACGAGCATCGCGCCTGCTTCCGGCAGGAAGCAGCGGAATCCCTGCCGCTTCAGACGGGCCACACCGGCAATCACTCCGGAGAGCAGCAGTAGAGCTGTGACCCCGATCACGAGCCAGCAGAATAGGCTGCCTTCCCGGCCTGATATGCCCACCGTGTAGTTGACCGTCAGGAACAGGACTGCCAGCAACACCGTTCCCGCCAAATTGTATAGCCAACTTTTTTTCATCTTCCTTTTCTTGTTCTGGTTGTCAAATACGAGGAAAATCTATCTCTTTCACCCCCCCCCTCCCTCTTGACTAGGGCACTTCGACGTTGTTGAGGATATTGGTGATGATCTCCTCCGTCGTGACGTTCTCGGCTTCGGCCTCGTAGGTGAGCCCGATCCGGTGGCGAAGCACATCGTGGCAGACAGCCCGCACGTCTTCCGGAATCACATAACCGCGCCGTTTGATGAAAGCGTAGGCCTTGGCAGCCTTGGCCAGTGAGATGCTGGCACGGGGTGAACCGCCGTAGCTGATCAGCGGCACGAGGTCGGGCAGGTTGTACTCCTGCGGTTCGCGCGTGGCGAAGATGATGTCGACGATGTATTTCTCGATCTTCTCGTCCATGTAGACGTCGCTCACTACCGTGCGGGCCTTCACGATATCCTCCGGCGAGATGACCCGGTTCGGTTTCGGGAAACCGCCTCCCTCAAGGTTGAGCCGTACGATGTCGCGCTCCTCCTGTTTCTTGGGATAGGTGATCTTGGCCTTGAGCATGAAACGGTCGACCTGGGCCTCGGGCAGCGGATAGGTGCCTTCCTGCTCCAGCGGGTTCTGCGTAGCCAGGACCAGGAACGGCTCGGGCAGTTTGAACGTGCTGTCGCCGATGGTCACCTGACGCTCCTGCATGGCCTCGAGCAAGGCGCTCTGTACCTTGGCCGGGGAACGGTTGATTTCGTCCGCCAGGACGAAGTTGGCAAATACGGGGCCTTTCTTGACCGTAAACTCCTCGTTCTTCTGCGAGTAGATCAGCGTACCGATCAGGTCGGCCGGCAGTAGGTCGGGGGTGAACTGGATGCGGCTGAACTTGGCGTCGACGGCCTGTGCCAGGGTTGTGATGGCGAGGGTCTTGGCCAGGCCCGGAACACCCTCCAGCAGGATGTGGCCGTTCGACAACAGGCCGATCAGCAGGGTGTCAATCAGGTGTTTCTGCCCTACGATCACTTTGCTCATCTCCATGTTCAGCGTATCGACGAAGACGCTTTCGCGTTCGATCCGTTCGTTCAACTCTTTGATGTTTGTTACTTCGCTCATATCTGGTTGTTTGTTTGCTTTTATAGTTTTGTGTGGACGAGACTCTCGGCAGTCTTCGAAATGATCGTCTATTCTCAACGATCTGACAGGCAAAGATATTATAAAAAATAGAAATTTTGCAGAAATTTCCCGATTTTCGTTGCTACCTTTGCCTTCCGAAATAAGCTTGATTGATGGTGTCTGAATTGCTTGAGAATCTGAATGAGGCGCAGCGTGCCGCCGTCCTGAATTACGATGTCCCGTCGCTCATCGTGGCTGGGGCCGGATCGGGGAAGACCCGGGTGCTCACCAGCCGCATTGCCTACATGCTTTCGCAGGGGGTGAAGCCGTGGCGTATCCTGGCCCTGACCTTCACCAACAAGGCTGCGGCCGAGATGCGGGAGCGTATCGCGAAGATGGTGTCGCCCGAGTTGAGCGACCGTCTCTGGATGGGAACGTTCCATAGCATCTTCCTGCGCATCCTGCGCGCCGAGAGCGACCGGCTGGGCTATCCGTCGACCTTCACGATTTACGATACGTCGGATACCCGCAATGTAATTAAGGCGCTGGTGAAGGAGATGAATCTCAGCGATGATGTTTATAAACCCAATGCGGTGTTGTCGCGCATCTCGCTGGCCAAGAACAACCTGGTGACCCCGGCCGCCTATGAGGCCAATGCGGTGTATGTGGCCGAGGACCGGCAGCGGAAGATGCCCGAGTTTGTGGAACTATACAAGGCCTATGCCCGCCGGTGCAAGGAGAATGCTGCGATGGATTTCGACGATATGCTGCTTAATATCAATATCCTGTTTCGTGATTTCCCGGACGTGCTGGCCAAATACCAGGAGCATTTCTCGCATATCCTGGTCGACGAGTATCAGGATACGAACTATGCACAGTATATCATCATCCGCCGCCTGGCACAGCACCACGCGAAGGTGTGCGTGGTGGGCGACGATGCGCAGAGCATCTATTCGTTTCGTGGGGCGAAGATCGAGAATATCTTGCGTTTCCGAAACGATTTCCCCTCGGCACAGATCTTCAAACTGGAACAGAACTACCGCTCCACGCAGACCATCGTCAATGCTGCCAACAGCGTGATCGAAAAGAATCGCAACCGGCTGGACAAGGTCTCCTTTTCGGCCGGTCAGGTGGGGGAGAAGATCCGCGTGCTGAAGGCCTATACCGACCAGGAGGAGGCTTCGATCGTGGCCGACGAGCTGCGGAACCGGGTGCGGATGTCCGGAGCGGATTGGGCCGATGTGGCGTTGCTGTACCGCACCAACATGCAGTCGCGCGTCTTCGAGGAGGCGTTCCGCCGGCGGGGGATTCCGTATAAGATCTATGGCGGCATGTCCTTCTATCAGCGCAAGGAGGTGAAGGATCTGCTGGCGTACATGAATCTGATTGTCAATCCGCATAACGACGAGGCTTTCCGGCGGATTGTCAACTATCCCTCACGCGGAATTGGCGACGTGACCGTGGCGCGCATCGCAGATGCGGCTGCGGCGGCAGGGCTCAGCCTTTGGGAGGCGGTCGATACGCTCGATCCGGCAGCCATGGGACTGAGAGGCGCGGCCGGGAACAAGATGGTGGAGTTCCGAAAATTGATACGGGGCCTGCGGGAGTTGCATGAGACCGTCGGGCTCTATGAGTTCGGACTGGAGGTTGCCACCCGTTCCGGCATCATCGGCAGCTATAAGATGGAGCACACGCCCGAGGCCCAGAGCGCACTGGATAATATCGAAGAGTTGCTCAACTCCATGCAACATTTTGCCGAACAGGCCGAGCGCGAGCGGCACTATGACCCCGAGACGGGCGAGGAGCTAGAGGAGAGTCCAACTGCACCTCCGTCGGTGACCGACTGGTTGCAGAGCGTGTCGCTGCTCACGGATATGGATGATGAGTCGGAGGCGGATCGGAATAAGGTGACCCTGATGACCGTGCATGCCGCCAAGGGCCTCGAGTATCGGTTTGTTTTTATTGTGGGGCTGGAGGAGAATCTCTTCCCCAGTCTGATGAGCCTGGATGGAGCGGAGGGCCTGGAGGAGGAGCGGCGCCTGTTCTATGTGGCGCTGACGCGGGCCAAGGAGGCGGCTGTACTGTCGTTCGCCGAAACGCGTTATAAATGGGGGTCGATGGATTTCTGCAAACCGAGCCGATTCCTTTCCGAAATAGACCCGCAGTATCTGGATGTCGCTTTTGATCTGGGCGATCCGGTGGAGGAGGCCTCCGTTGAGCGGCTGAAACGGAATTATGAGGAGCATAATGCTGCGGGACATTCTCGTGGCGGATATTCCGCTTATGGTCGAGGCAGTTCCGCTGGTAGCTCGGGCGCCAATGACGGCTATGGTGCGGGGCAGACATACCGCGGGGAGGCGGCCCGGCGATTCCGGGCGGCCGGAAGCCCGGGTAGCGGTTCGGCAGGACGGTCGGCTGCTTCGGATACAGGACGGCCTGTTCGGGTGGAGGTGCCACAGCCCCGTGTGGGCGACGGGACCCGCTTTCGCAGTGTCGGGCGACGGGTATTGCAACAGGAGACCTCGGAGGGAAACCAGCCGGCCGGAATCACAACGGGCCGCGGAGGTGTCGGGCCGGGAAGTGGTGCCGATGCCGGTCTGCCGGGGCGGAGCGTGGCGAATCCCTCTGCAGGAGGTGCTGCTGGTGGAACCCGCGAATATGCCGTAGGTCAGCGGGTGGCACATGCGACCTTCGGGGCGGGGACGATCCTCGCGATCGAGCAGCTGGCTGGTGATCGGAAGATCACCGTCGAGTTCGACGCCGTGGGGCGCAAGACCCTGTTGAGTAAGTACGCCAAGCTGGTCTCCCTTGAGGGACGTTGAGGCCGGCAGGGGGCTCGGAGAGATTGGCTCGTGTGGCGGGGATGCAGAGTGACAGGGCGGGCGTTTGGAAAAGTTTAGAGATGAATCGTAGAAGATATGAAAGGTATTTTTTTCTTGTTGGCAGCTTACCTCGTAGGAGAGGCTCTGAGCCGACTGATGGGTGGGTTCATGCCGGGGAGTGTGCTGGGGATGGTGCTGCTCTTTGCGGCTTTGAAAACAGGCGTGGTGAAGGCGGCCGATATACGCGGCGTAGCGACCTTCCTGCTCGATAATATGATCCTGTTTTTTGTACCGATCGGCGTGGGGCTGATCGCTACGTACCAGGTGATCGGACCCAATATGTTGGTTATCGTGGCCATGCTGGTGGTCACGACCCTGCTGGTGATCGGCGTAGTGGGATGGTTGCAACAAAAAACAGGAGGGCATGATCATGCATGAGGCATTGGGAGAATTCTGTCGCTCGGAGCTGTTCCTGCTCACAATGACGGTGGGGGTGTATGCCGCAGCGCGTTGGCTGTACGTACGCACGCGGTTCGGGTTGCTCAATCCGCTGATCGTGTCGATGGCCGTCATCATCGGCTTCCTGAAGCTGACCGGAATCGAATATTCGACCTACTACGAGGCCAATGGGATCATCAACTTCATGCTGGGCCTCTCGGTGGTGGCGCTGGGTTATCTGTTGTATGAAAATCTGGAACATATCCGTGGTCACGAGGTGTCGATCCTCTTTTCGGTCTTCGTCGGCAGTCTGGTCGGGGTGCTGAGTGTGGTGGGTATGGCGCTGCTGTTCCGGGTGGACCATGCCGTGATGGTATCGCTCGAACCCAAGTCGGTGACAACGCCCATTGCCGTCGAGTTGAGCCGACAGACGGGTGGAATCCCGGCCCTGACGTCGGTGGCGGTGATCGTGGTGGGGCTGCTGGGCAGTATCCTGGGGCCGAAGATGTTGCGGGTGATCGGGGTGAGCGATCCGGTGGCTCGCGGACTGGCCCTGGGGGCAGGATCACATGCCGTGGGAACGGCCCGGGCCATGGAGATGGGAACGATCGAGGGGGCTGTAGGTGGTGCCGCGATTGCCATCATGGGCGTCATGACAGCACTGGTGATCCCACTGGTGGAGAAAATTTTGTTTTAGATCTTATATTTGCGGAAAGAGACCAAAGCCCATATTATGAGAATCGAGGAACGATACCGGGGAATCATTGCATGGTTCTCGGAACACATGCCCGTGGCGGAGTCGGAGCTTCACTACGAGAATCCTTATCAATTACTGGTGGCCGTGATCCTCTCGGCCCAGTGTACCGACAAGCGGGTGAACATAACCACCCCGGCGCTGTTCGAACGCTTCCCGACCCCACAGGCGATGGCTGAAGCCTCGGCCGAGGAGATCTATCCCTACATTAAAAGCATCTCCTATCCCAATAATAAGGCCAAGAATCTGGCTGCCATGGCGCGAAAACTCGTCTCAGAGGAGTTCGGAGGCGTGGTGCCCGACGATGTCGACCGGCTGCAACAGCTCCCGGGCGTGGGGCGCAAGACGGCCAACGTAGTAGCTGCAGTTATCTATAACAAGTTCGTGATGCCGGTCGATACGCACGTCTTCCGGGTCTCGGCTCGGATCGGATTGAGCGTGGGGGCAAAGACACCGCTGCAGACCGAGCAGCAGCTGACGCGTCACATCCCGGCCCATCTGCTGCCGATCGCCCACCATTGGCTGATTCTGCACGGACGCTATATCTGTACGGCCCGTGCGCCCAAATGCGCAGAGTGTGGCATAGCTCCCTGGTGTAAGTATCATCAGAAGGCGGAGAGCGCTACCGAGAAAGAGCATTAAACCCTGGTGTTCGGGATTTTTTTGTGGGAGAGGATGCAGGAGGAACGATTTTTTCTCTAATTTTGAAAAAATCTGTCCTGTGATGAGAAAGTCTTTTCATGCTGTTTGGGCCATTTGTTTGGCTATATCTTTATTATTATTGCCGGGGTGTAAGAAGGAGTTTGTGGACGACACCTCGTCCGGCGGGGGCGGTACGGCCTCTTCGAAGCACGATCATTCGGGCAAAACCGTGCAGAGTTGGATGGACAAGGTGCTATCCGAGTGGTATCTTTGGAACAAGGAACTTGAGGCAAAATCGTTAGATTATACCTTGGACGAGGCTGCGTTTTTCGAGTCGCTGCTCTTCACGGGCGAGACCAATGGCTTGCGGGATGGGAGCCATGGCAACGGGAATGACTATTTCTATTCCTATTATGAACAGGAGCTGATCGGCAAGGCACCCACGGCATACTCCTATGCAGAGGGAAGTTCTTCGTTCGGGGTACACGGTACGCTGGTCGGGTTCTCCAATACGGATAACATCTGCCTGCTGGTGGGCTATGTAGCAGAAAATTCACCGGCCGAACGGGCTGGTATGCGGCGCGGAGACTGTATCCGAAAGATTGACGGGACGGAACTCTCGCGTTGGAATCAGAGCCAATTGTTGGAACGGTTTTATGCATCTTCGGATGAACCGTTGAGTCCGGTGCGGGTGACGTGGTATGAACCTTCGGTGGTCGATGGGATGATCTCCTTTGCACAGCGCGGCGATGCGACACTGACCCCCGAGGAGGTGCGCGATAATCCGGTTTACAAGTATAACGTGTCGTCGGTGACCGACCGCCAGGGACAGACGCGGAGGGTGGGTTATCTGATGTACAACTATTTCAGCAGTGGCTATCCGGAGTGGACGAATCATGACTATGATAATGAACTGAAGCGTGTCTTTCGCGAGGAGTTCAGCGGCAAGGTGACCGATTTTATCCTTGATCTGCGCTACAATACGGGAGGTTCGACTGATTGTGCACTGCTGTTGGCCAGTCTGTTGGTGCCGGAAGACAGGATCGGGAAGGTGTTCAAGCAGGAGTTTTATAACGAGACGATCATGGCCAAATATGACGGGTATAATACCTCAGACCTGTTTCTGAGCAATGCAGACCTGTCGCGGGAGTATCATTATACGGATGGGACCAGCGAGTACCGTTTTGGTGACGGTGTGGCAGTCGGGATCGGACTGTCGAAGATCTATATTCTGACGAGTGATATTACGGCATCATCCAGCGAGTTGATTATCAATGGACTGCGTGGAGTCGACGTGGAAGTCTGCCTGGTGGGACAGCAGACGCTCGGGAAGAATGTGGGGATGATAAATCTCAATGAGGAGAATGTGGGCGGTGGAGTGTTCGGTAATTATCGCTATGCTTTGTGGCCGGTTGCGGTGTATACTGCCAATGCGAAGGGGTTCAGCGATTACAGCGATGGCTTCGCGCCCGATTACGAGTATGCCGAGTGGTGGCCCTTCATTCTGGGTGAGTTGGGTACGACGGCCGATCCGCTCTATGCGGCGGCCATGGAGCATATCCAGAACGGTAGCTGGCCTGCCGCCTCGACCTTTTCGAAAGCAGCCTCCGGCTCGGCGCTGGGCGTAGAGGCTCTGCCGATGAAACAGGGTCGCAGGGCCGGGATGTTCTCTTTGCCGCCGCAAAAGGAGGTGGAGTAGGGGACAGGAGGGGCCCCATCAATTCCGCATCAACTGATACAAAAGAGAGCCTGCCGCGCATGCGCGGCAGGCTCTCTTTTTTGTGTAAGCCCGAGGGCTTTTACTCTTTCAGGGCAGCGTGTGCAGCTGCCAGACGTGCGATGGGCACGCGGAACGGCGAGCAGCTCACGTAATTGAGCCCTGCGAAATGGCAGAATTCCACCGAACTGGGTTCGCCACCATGTTCGCCGCAGATACCGCACTTGAGTTCCGGACGGGTGCTGCGGCCTTTGAAGACGGCTTCCCGTACTAACTGTCCTACGCCGTTTTTGTCCAGGATCTGGAACGGATCGTTCTTCAGGATGCCTTTCTCCAGGTAGATGGGCAGGAACTTGCTGATGTCGTCGCGCGAAAAGCCGAGGGTCATCTGCGTCAGATCGTTTGTGCCGAACGAGAAGAACTGTGCCACTTCGGCGATCTGGTTGGCCGTTACGGCTGCACGCGGCACCTCGATCATCGTGCCGACCATGTATTCGATCTTGTCGTTCCGCTCGGCGAATACTTCGTTGGCTACGTTGTCGATGATGTTTTTCTGGTAGCGCAACTCTTTGTGGTTGCCTACCAGTGGCACCATGATCTCGACGTGTACCGGGATACCGCGTTTGCGGATATTCATGGCAGCCTCGATGATGGCGCGCGTCTGCATCTCAGTGATCTCCGGATAGGTATTGCCTAAGCGGCAACCGCGGTGGCCCAACATCGGGTTGAATTCGTGCAGGGATTCCACTTTGGCTTTGATCTTCTCATAGGGTACGTTCATTTCCTCGGCCATTTCGCGTTGTTCCTTCTCGAAGTGGGGCACGAATTCATGCAGAGGCGGATCTAGCAGGCGGACCGTCACAGGATAGCCGTTCATCACCTCAAACAACCCTTCGAAGTCGCCGCGCTGCATTGGGAGCAGTTTGGCCAGTGCGATGCGGCGTCCGGCCTCGTCGTCGGCCAGGATCATCTCGCGGACGGCCTTGATCCGGTCGCCCTCGAAGAACATGTGCTCCGTGCGGCAGAGGCCGATACCCTGTGCGCCGAATGCAAAGGCTACTTTGGCATCGTTCGGCGTGTCGGCATTGGCACGAACCTTCAGCACGGCATATTTCGAGGAGAGGTCCATCAGTTTAGCGAAGTCACCGCTTACCTCGGCAGCTTTCGTGGCTACCTGGCCCAGGTAAACCTCGCCCGTCGAACCGTTCAGCGAGATCCAGTCGCCCTCTTTTACCGTTATGCCTCCGACTTTGAGGGTCCGGGCTTTGTAGTCGATTTCCAGTTCACCGGCACCCGATACGCAGCATTTGCCCATACCACGTGCTACCACTGCAGCGTGTGAGGTCATGCCTCCGCGAGCGGTCAGAATACCCTCGGCCACGTGCATACCCTTGAGGTCTTCAGGCGAAGTCTCGATACGCACCAGTACCACCTTCTTGCCTTCGGCAGCCCATTTCTCGGCGTCTTCGGCGAAGAAGACTACGCTGCCGGTAGCGGCACCCGGCGAAGCGGGCAGACCCTTGGTGATCACCTTGGCATTCTTGATGGCGGTCTTGTCGAAGACAGGGTGCAGCAGTTCGTCCAACTTGGCGGGCTCGCAACGCAGTACGGCGGTCTTTTCGTCGATCAATCCCTCGGCGAGCATGTCCATGGCGATTTTCACCATGGCGGCGCCGGTTCGCTTGCCGTTTCGCGTCTGGAGCATCCACAACTTACCGTCCTGGATGGTGAACTCCATATCCTGCATGTCGGTGAAATATTTCTCCAGGCCGCGCTGGATGTCGTCCAGTTCCTTATATACATCCGGCATCACCTCCTCCAGCGAAGGATACTTTGCCTTACGCTCCTCTTCGGAGATGTTCTGAGCTTTGGCCCAACGGCGCGAGCCTTCCAGTGTGATCTGCTGCGGCGTGCGGATACCGGCTACCACATCCTCACCCTGGGCGTTGACCAGATATTCGCCGTTGAAGATGTTCTCTCCCGTGGCGGCATCGCGCGAGAAGGCGACACCCGTGGCTGAATTTTCACCCATGTTGCCGAATACCATGGCCTGTACCGTGACGGCCGTACCCCATTCTGCGGGGATGTTGTTGAGCTTGCGGTAGAGAATGGCGCGCTCGTTCATCCAGCTGCTGAACACGGCGCAAATGGCTCCCCACAACTGTTCCCACGGGCAGGTGGGGAACTCCTCGCCGGTTTGTTTCTTTACAGCGGCTTTGAACCGTTTTACCAACTCCTTCAGGTCGTCGGTCGACAGTTCGGTGTCGTTCTTCACCCCTTTTTCGGCCTTGATCGTGTCGATGATCTCCTCAAAGGGGTCGTGATCCTCCTTGCTGGCGGGTTTCATGCCCAGCACTACGTCGCCGTACATCTGTACGAAACGGCGGTAGGAGTCCCATGCGAAACGAGGGTTGCCGGTCCGTTTGGCGACGGCCTCCACGGCGGTGTCGTTCATGCCCAGGTTCAGAATGGTGTCCATCATGCCCGGCATCGAGGCGCGTGCGCCCGAACGTACCGATACCAGCAGCGGGCTGGTTTCGCTGCCGAACTGCATGCCGGTCAACTTTTCAATCCCTTTGATAGCTTCCTCGACTGCAGGGCGGATCAGTTCGATCACCTTCTCTTTACCGTGTTTGTAGTATTCCGTGCAGACTTCGGTGGTGATGGTGAAGCCCGGAGGCACCGGGATTCCGATCAGGTTCATCTCGGCCAGGTTGGCGCCCTTACCGCCGAGTAGTTCTCTCATTTTACCATTACCTTCGGCCTGTTTGTTGCCGAAAGTGTAAACTCGTTTTACGTTTGGCATTTTTAAATGTGATTTATATTTGGTTTTTTATGTTTTTATTCTTTGTGAGGCGAAGATACTATTTTTTCTCTAAATTCCAAGAGGTTACCCTGGTATATTGGCTTTAAATCTGGTTTTTCTGACTTTTTTTATGGTCTTTCGGGAAGGTCATTTGGTGGTTGGGAGGGCAAGGCGGACGAATACGGGCAGATGGTCACTGTATCCGTTGCGGTATGTCCCTTCGGCAAAGGTCCGCAATGGATAGCCTCTCCGGCGGGGATTGTCGTAATCGAGCATCCACGGCTGGATGAAGACTCCGCAATCGACGTACCGAAATTGTGCGCCGCCCAGCATTTTGCTGCTCAAAAATAGGTTGTCGTACATCCGCCAGCGTCCGTCGTAGGCGTATGAGCCGAGTCCTTCCCGAGCCAGTCGCAGCATCGGCGTGAAGAGAAAAGCCCGGCCCGAGGCTGGCATATCGGTGAGCATCCGACGGCGCATGATGCGGTCTGTCGGGTCGGCGTTAAAGTCTCCCATGATGACCGGGCAGGCAGCCGGGTCGCAGTTCTGCAACGAGTCCGCAAAGTTGTAGAGCCGGGTCAGCGTGCGGTCGCGGTAGGCCCGGGTGTTGAGTTGCGAAGGCAGGTGGCAGACAATGAGGTCGATCCGCCGGCCGAGCAGTTCGCCCCGCACGTAAAGAAATTCCCGGGAGGCATCTGATGATACCAGCCGTATCCGTTCCGGGACGAATTTGTCGCCTTTGTAGAGTAGCGCCATGTCGATACCCCGCCGATCGCTTGTGGTGCGATGGATGTAATTGTAATCTGTGTGGAGGGTGATCACCAGGTCGCGTACGGCTTGTTCGCTCTCCACCTCGGCCAAGCCGGCTACGTCGAGCGACAGGGCATCGAGCACGCGGGCCAGGTTGTGCAGTTTGGCCGTGTAACGGGTGCTGTCCCAATGCAGGCGGCCCTGTGGAGTGTAGTCGCGGTCGTTGCCGAACGGACTGGGGATGGTGTCGTATAGGTTTTCCACGTTGTAAAATCCGATTGTTACCTCCGGGGCCTGTTGCGCGACGATAGGGTATGCAGTCACGGTAAGCAGCAGGCAGGCGAAAAGCGTGCGGAGACACATCGTGAATGAGAAGTTCATGGTTCGTAGCAGTAACGCGTTAGCGGTCGATGACGCCGGAGCCTACCAACTCTTCGCCGTCGTACCAGGAGGCGAATTGTCCGGCAGTAATGCCGCGTTGTGGAGTGTCAAACCGCAGGTAGCCTCCTGCGTCGGTTGCATAGAGCGTTCCGGTCTGTAAGGGTTGTCGGTAGCGGATGCGGAGGCTGTAGCGGCGTTTCTCGCCCGGAACCATCTGCAAGTCGGGGCGGATCCAGTGCATCTCCTCGGGGCGGATGTGCAGTGCCCGGCGGTAGAGGCCCGGATGGTGTTGTCCCTGGCCGACGTAGAGGATGTTGCGGTCGACGTCGGTGGCGATTACGAACAGGGGTTCCGGTTTACCGCCCACGTTCAGTCCCTTGCGCTGGCCGATGGTGTAGAACTGGGCCCCGTTGTGTTCTCCCACCTTTGTCCCATCCTGAGGTGTGTAGACCCACGGCTGAGAGAGTTGTTCAAGTGCATCGGCGGTATCTGAGGTGGGGGCTGTTTGCGTATATCTCGCCCATTGCGCCGGAATTTCGATGATGTCGCCCGTGCGGGCTTTGAGCTTCTGCTGCAGGAAGACGGGCAGGTCGACCTTGCCGACGAAGCAGATCCCCTGGGAATCCTTCCGCTTGGCCGTGGCCAGTTTCTGCTCCTCGGCGATGCGTCGTACCTCGGGTTTCAGCAGGTCGCCGATGGGGAACATCGCCTTGGCCAGCTGCTCCTGCGACAGTTGGCAGAGGAAGTAGCTCTGGTCCTTATTGGGGTCGCTGCCTGCCAGCAGACGGTAGATGGTGGTTCCGTCCGGGCCGGCGATCTCCTCCTTGCGGCAGTAGTGACCTGTGGCCACATAGTCGGCTCCCAGTTTGAGAGCCTCCTGGAGGAAAACGTCGAATTTGATCTCGCGATTGCATAGAACGTCGGGGTTGGGTGTACGCCCCTTTTCGTACTCGGCGAACATATAGTCCACCACGCGGTGGCGGTAGGCTTCGCTCAGGTCCACCACATGGAGCGGGATGTCGAGCCGTTTGGCTACCAGTTCGGCGAACATCCGGTCGTCGTACCACGGGCAGTCGCCCGAGAGTGTCCCGGTCGTGTCGTGCCAGTTGATCATGAACAGGCCTACCACGTCATATCCCTGCTCTTTGAGCAGATATGCCGCTACGGAGGAGTCCACTCCGCCCGAAAGACCTACCACTACGCGTTTCATCTTTAAGTTCCTCGATTTTTTTTGTTTGTCTGTTGCTTTTCGTGCGCTCGTTTTTTGTCTGTTTGCTTCTGCCCCTGCTTCTGCCCATTATCATTTCTCCACTTCCTCACCCCCCCCCTCAGAATGCTAAAAGGTCCACTGCTGGACCCTTGTTGTGTGCGCGATGGCGGAGATTCCCTCCTTCGCTTCCTATGCGAGGGATTACTCCTCCAGGTACAGTTCGAGAAGCCCTTCCGGTAGGTCGAATACCACGGTGTGCTGCTCCTCGTCCAG
>CALYBN010000012.1 GCA_944414825.1 uncultured Rikenellaceae bacterium | reverse complement strand
TTAGTATCTGGATAACGTGAAAGGATGCGGTCGGCATCGCGTACTGTGGCGTGCATCCACCGGAAGAGGACTTCGGCCTTCTCATCCTCCGTGAGTCTCCAGTCGTCGGTCGTCTCGCGCAACCGTTCGGAGAGCTGGTAGAGGATAATGGCGGCCGAGGCCGAGACGTTGAGGCTCTCCACGAAGCCGCACATGGGGATGCGGATGAAGTGGTCGGCCGCAGCGATCACCTCCTGGCTGATTCCGGCGTGCTCCGTCCCGAAGACCAGCGCAAAGGGCCCTGCCGTGACGTCGAAGTCCTCCGGCCGGCAGTCTCCCCGATGGGGTGTGGTGGCGACAATGCGGTAGCCGGCGCTGCGGAGTGCCGCGATAGCCTCGGGCGTAGAGCGATGGCGGCACAGGTCGATCCATTTGTCCGTGCCCCGGACAATATTGACGTTGGGCCGGAACTTGCAGACATCCTCCACGGTGTGAATATCCTGGATGCCGAAAGCATCGCAGTGGCGGATCAGTGCCGAGGCATTCTGCGAATGGAACGTATTTTCCAGCAGGATGGTCATCCGCCGCGTACGCCGCTCCAGCACCGTGCGCAGGGTTTGGGCCCGTTCCGGAAGCATGAACTCCGCCAGGTAGGCGATCCGGTCCAGATACCACTGCGTGGTGTGTTGCGTCGGCCTATTTGCGGTATTTGTCATCTTCTTCCAGTATTTTCAGGTAACTCACGTAGCGGCTCTCGGCGATCCGTCCTTCGCACATGGCTTGCTGCACGGCGCAACCCGGTTCGTGGGTGTGGGTGCAGTTGTAGAATTGGCACTGTGGGGCGTAATGCATCAGGTCGGGAAAATATCGGGCCAGCTCCTCCGGCTCGATGTCGATCAGCCCGAACCCCTTGATCCCCGGCGTATCGATGATGAATCCGCCCTCCGAAAGCGGATACATCGTCGAGAGAGTGGTGGTATGCCGCCCTTTGTGGTGATAGTCCGATATTTCGGCCGTACGGACCTCGGCCGTCGGCTCAAGTGCCCGGATGAGGGTCGACTTCCCCACGCCGGAGTTGCCCGAAAAGAGCGTGGTACGGCCCTGTATTTTTTTTCGCAGCGTGTCGATCCCCTCGCCGCTGGTCCCGCACACCTCCACTACCGGGTATCCGGCCAGAGCATAGGTATGGTGGAAGGCCTCCAGGGCTTCGGGTTGCTGCCGGGCTAGGTCGACCTTGTTGAGCACAAGGGTCGCCGGGATCTTGTATGCCTCGCAGGTGACCAGAAAACGGTCGATGAACTCCAGGTTGGTCTCCGGGTGGAACAACGTAGCGACCAGGAAAGCCTGGTCGACGTTGGCGGCGATGATGTGGCTCTCCTTCGACAGATTGGGCGAACGGCGGATTACATAGTTGCGGCGCGGCAGGATGTCGACGATCGAAAACTCACCGCGTTCATCCATCTCGTAAGTCACTTCGTCACCCACGACCACCGGATTCGTGGAACGAGCTCCGCGTAACCGCAGGCGGCCCCGGATGCGACACTCCACCGTTCCGCCCTGCTCCCGGTCGCGGACCGTGTAACTGCTCCCGGTGGAGCGAAGTACGATGCCTGTGGATTGTTGCGCCATGATTATTCGGTTTGTCGTGTGGTTTCAGGTTCCGCCTTTTCGGACGCAGGGTCGGCCGAAAGCAGCTTCTCCTTCACCAGATCCAAATAGGGGAAGGTAAACGAGGCTACGCTCAGCATCGGTTCATAAAGGATCGATTCTGAGAGCGTCTTGCGGCTCACCCATTCCTCTTTTTCGTTCAGCGCCCGGAATCCCGTGAGCAGGATGCCGATGATGAGCGACATCTTGATCACCCCCAGCAGCAAACCGCCCATGCGGTCGAGCATGCCCAGGCCGGCAATACGGAAAAGCCCCCGGAGCAGCCGCCCCAGCAGAGCGATGAGGATCAGCACCACCACTACGATCACGATGAACCCCACCGGCTGGGCGAACGAATCGTCCGAGCAGAGCCAGCCGCCTACCTTTGCGCTGAACCGGAAGGCCAGATAAACCCCCAGCAGCAGGCCGACGATGCCGCCCAACTGGACGATAACCCCGTCGGTGAAGCCCTTGTAAACAGCCCACAAAAGTAGTACCGCGATGATGATGTCGAGCGCGCTCATGAAAAAACGTATGGAATCTTTGGTACGAAAGTAGTTATTTTTTCGTTCTTTATTAACTTTGTAAATGATAAAATCTGCGATTATGAAACGTTCGGTGATTCTATGGCTGTTGCTTCTGAGTATCCAAGCCAGTGGCCGGGAGGTTTTCAATATCAACCGAGGGTGGAAATTTTTCTCGAACAGCGAGGTGACCAGCGATGCCGCCACGACCGTAAACCTGCCCCATACCTGGAATCGGGATGCATTGGGCGGCAAACGGGACTATTTCCGAGGTATAGGCAACTATCTGAAACATATCAAAGTACCTGAAGAATGGCGGGGCCGTCGCGTATTTCTCAAGTGTTACGGAGCCAATTCGGTTGCCACCGTACTGATCAATTCCAGACATGCCGGTGAACACCGCGGTGGGTACACTTCCTTTACGTATGAAATTACGGATTACCTGAATTTCGGTCGGGACAACCTGTTCTGGATCATCGTCAACAATTCGCCACAGTCCGATGTACTGCCCACGGCCGGCGACGCCAACTCCTATGGAGGGCTTTTCCGTGATGTGGAACTCATCGTTACCGGCGAGGAGATCGTCTCCGTGACGGATTATGCTACGGATGGGATTTATGTGGCCCAGAAACGCGTAAGCCGTGACCAGGTCGAGGCCGAAGCCTCGGTCAAGGTGGTCGGCGTTCGCGACGAGGTGGTGATGGCCGAACTGGCGGTCTTTACGGATGAGATGGATACGGTGGCGCACGGCGATGCGCGGGTGAAGCTCAACGGGCGGATGCCCTCCACGGCCCATATTCCCTTTTCGATCGGCAATCCGGTGTTGTGGGACGGGGTGAACAATCCGTTTTTGTATAATGTGGGGGTAAAGATCCTCAAGGATGATGTGGTGACGGATTCCGTGGTGGTAAAGACCGGGTTCCGTTATTTTTCCGTGGATCCGCAACAGGGATTTATGCTCAATGGCATTCCCTATCCGATCAAAGGGGCGGTGGTGCATCAGGACCGGGCGTTGATGGGGACGGCCATCGTACCGTATCAGGTGAAGGAGGATTTCGACCTGATCCGGGGTATGGGGGTCAATATGGTGCGAGTGGCCGATGTGGTGCACAATCCGGAATTTTATGAGTTGTGTGATAAGTATGGGATTCTGGTGTGGAGCGATTTTCCGTTGGTGGGGGCGGCCTATCTGACGGACAAGGGGTTTCTCGATACACAGGCTTTTTGCGACAACGGCAAGCAGCAGGCTTTGGAGATTATCCGCCAACAATACAACCATCCGTCGGTGGTGATGTGGGGCATCTTCTCCAAACTGAGCATGCGGGGCGACAACCCCTCGGACTACATCGTGGAACTGAACAGCCTGGCCAAGCGCGAAGACCCTTCACGCCTGACCGTAGCCACGAGCAATGAGGACGGCGATATTAATTTCATCACAGACCTGGTGGTATGGAGTCATTTTTTCGGGTGGCGTGAGGGCTTGCCCGAGGATATCAACATCTGGCGCAATCAGTTCCGTGCCAACTGGAAAGACATGCTCTCGGGGGTGACCTATGAAGCCGGCGGCTCGATCTTCCACCAGGAGGATTCGCTCTACCGGCCGTCGTTCCGCGGAAACTGGCATCCGGAGCGATGGCAGACCCATCTGCACGAGGTCTATTTCAACAGTCTGAAGGGAGATTCGCTGTTCTGGGGGCTGTTCGTAAGCAACATGTTCGATTACGGTGCAGCCGGGCACGCCTGGGGTGAAGGGAAGGGCATCAACGACTACGGTATGGTGACCTTCGACCGCAAGTATTGCAAAGATGCCTACTACTTCTATAAAGCCAACTGGAACACGACCGATCCGTTTGTCTATATTTCCGAACGACGGTGGGACAAACGACGTCAGCGTAACCAGAATGTGCGGGTTTACTCGAATCAGGATGAAGTCGAACTCTTTGTGAACGGCATCTCGCAGGGGCGTCATACGGGCACCAATGGTCTCTTCCTGTGGGAGAACGTACTGTTTGACGATGGCGAGAATGTGCTCGAGGTCCGCAGCGGCGACTCCTACGACCGGGTGGTGATCGAGATTCTGAACAGTTCCTCCAAGAGCCAGATCATTTAACATATCGGACGGACAAGGTCTCTTTTATTCCTGTAACGTGCAAGATGACATTCGGCCAGTGTCCGAATCGTCGGAAGGCTCCTCCTGTTATCCTTTTGTATTGGTGGCACAGACCACTCGGTCGAGGCGGTAGTCGTGCGCCTCACAGGGAAGTCCTGCTACCAACTGATGACGCAGGCAGACGCCGATCGTGAGGGCCCGGCAGCAGGGAAGGTAACGGTCGTAGAACCCTTTGCCGCGGCCCATTCTGCAGCCGTCGGCCGTGAAAGCCACCCCGGGAACGATCAGCAGATCGAACTCCTCCGGTGCGAATATCTGCGCCGTATCCGGCTCGGCAATGCCGAATGCCCCCGGTTTCAGACCGGCTTCGGGGTGAAACTCCCGAAAGATCATCTCGACACCCTCGGTGACGGGCAGTGCAATACGCTTTCCGGCGGCAGCCCACCGGCGGACAATATCGTGCGTAGGCAATTCGTCGGGCAGGGACCAGAAAAGCCCGACGGTAGAGGCTGCAGCGAACTCCGGCAGGCGTTCGATTGCAGCGAAAACCTCTGCAGCCTGGCAGGCCATCTCTTCCGTGGAGAGGGCTGCAGTCTGTTGTTTGATGGCGCGACGGAGCGCCTTTTTTTCTTCCTGAAGGGTCATAATGGTTGCAATGTCCGGAACAAAGTTAAAAAACCAAGCGGGGAAAGGTACGTTTTTTGACAAAATATTGGGCCAAAAGATTGTTATTTAAAAAACAATGGGATAACTTTGTGGCTCGGGAAAATGGGCTCTGTCCCTTCTGCGGCAGTCCGTTGCGGAACGGTGACACGCTCTTTTCCGTCACGTCACACAGAAAACCAAATTAAACAACAACTATTTCTATGGGTAATTTTCTCTGTACTTCTTCAGTCGGGAGAAAGCTGGTTATGAGCATCTCGGGATGCTTTCTGGTCCTTTTCCTCCTGTTCCACATGTCGATGAACATCGTGGCGATCTTTTCCGGAGACGCTTACAATGCCATTTGCGCCTTCCTGGGGGCCAACTGGTATGCGTTGGTGGGTACGCTGATCCTGGCAGCCGGCGTACTGGTCCACGTGATCTATGCCATCTGGCTCACCATTCAGAACCGTCGGGCTCGCGGCGCACAGCGTTATGCGGTGACGGCACAGGAGGGTGGCGTTAGCTGGGCTTCGAAAAACATGCTCGTGCTGGGCTTCATCGTGCTGGGCGGCATTCTGATCCACCTCTACAACTTCTGGGCGAAGATGCAACTGGTGGAGATCCTGGGCGGACACGAGTCTGTACTGTGCGACGGCAGCGTGGTGGCTCCCACGGATGGTGCTGCACTGATCCGCTACACGTTCAGCCAGTGGTACTATGTGGTGATCTACCTGATCTGGTTCGTGGGCATCTGGTTCCATCTTACGCACGGCGTGTGGAGCATGTTCCAGACCACCGGCTGGGCCAATGCAACGTGGTATCCTCGTCTGAAATGCATTGCCAACATTGTGGCAACCCTGGTTTTCCTCTGCTTTGCAGCGGTGGTGATCGTCTTTTTTGTCCAGAGCCTGGCTTGTCCGCTATGCGCCTGATCTGAGGTAAGAGTAGAAAAATAAAAATACAAAGTGACATATGGCAACATTAGATTCCAAGATTCCCGAAGGGCCGTTGGCCGAAAAGTGGAGTAATCACAAAGCACATATCAAGGTGGTCAGCCCGGCCAACAAACGCAAACTCGACATCATCGTGATCGGTACGGGTTTAGGTGGTGCATCGGCTGCCGCTTCGCTGGGCGAACTGGGTTATAACGTGAAGGTGTTCTGCATTCAGGACTCACCGCGTCGCGCCCACTCGATCGCTGCACAGGGCGGTATCAACGCCGCCAAGAACTACCAGAACGACAATGATTCGGTATTTCGTCTTTTCTACGATACGATCAAAGGTGGTGACTACCGTGCCCGCGAGGCCAACGTTTACCGTCTGGCCGAGGTGTCGAACGCCATCATCGACCAGTGCGTGGCTCAGGGTGTACCTTTTGCCCGGGAGTACGGCGGTCTGCTCGACAACCGTTCGTTCGGCGGTGCACAGGTATCGCGTACGTTCTATGCCCGCGGTCAAACGGGACAGCAGCTGCTGCTGGGTGCCTATGCAGCCCTGAACCGCCAGATCGCCAAGGGTAGCGTGAAAAGCTTCCCTCGTCATGAGGTGCTGGACATCGTAGTGGTTGACGGCAAGGCTCGCGGCGTCATCACGCGCAACATCATCACCGGCGAGATCGAGCGTTTCGGAGCTCACGCCGTAGTGATGGCAACGGGCGGCTACGGTAACGTCTTCTTCCTGTCGACCAATGCCATGAACTCCAACGGTTCGGTGGCTTGGCAGGCCTACAAGAAGGGCGCCTTCTTCGCCAATCCGTGCTTCACGCAGATCCACCCCACGTGTATCCCGGTACACGGCGACCAGCAGTCGAAACTGACACTGATGTCGGAGTCGCTGCGTAACGACGGCCGCATCTGGGTCCCCAAGAAGAAAGAGGACGTGGAGGCTCTCCGTGCCAAGAAGAAAAAAGCTTCGGATATTCCGGAAGAGGATCGCGACTACTATCTGGAGCGTCGTTACCCGGCTTTCGGAAACCTCGTGCCGCGTGACGTGGCTTCGCGTGCTGCCAAGGAGCGTTGCGACGCCGGTTATGGCGTGAACGAAACCGGTCTGGCCGTCTTCCTTGACTTCAAGACCGCTATCGCGCGGCTGGGCGAGGATGTAATCCGCCAGCGTTATGGCAACCTGTTCCAGATGTACGAAAAGATCACCGACGTGAATCCCTACCACGAGCCGATGATGATCTATCCGGCCGTGCACTATACAATGGGCGGTATCTGGGTTGATTACAACCTGATGACCACGATCCCCGGCCTCTATGCCATCGGCGAGGCCAACTTCTCGGATCACGGCGCCAACCGCCTGGGAGCTTCGGCCCTGATGCAGGGTCTGGCTGACGGTTACTTCGTTCTGCCCTACACGATCGGCGACTATCTGTCGCATGAGATTCAGTCTCCGAAGGTGGACACCACGACCAAGGAGTTCGACGAGGCCGAAAAGGGTGTACGGGAGAAGATCGCCAAACTGTTCTCGATCAAGGGTAAACAGACCGTGGACGAAATTCACAAGAAACTGGGTCACATCATGTGGGAAAATGTCGGCATGGCCCGTACGGCCGAGAGTCTGACCAAAGCCCAGGAGGAGATCAAGGAGCTGCGCAAGGAGTTCTGGACCGATGTGATGGTTCCCGGAACGAACGAAGAGTTCAACCAGGAGTTGGAGAAGGCGATCCGCCTGGCCGACTTCCTCGAATTGGGCGAACTGATGGCCCGCGACGGTCTGAACCGCAACGAATCCTGCGGCGGTCACTTCCGCACGGAGTATCAGACTCCCGAGGGCGAGGCACAGCGTGATGACGAACATTATGCTTATGCTGCCGTGTGGGAATACAAGGGCCCGGATGCAGAACCGGTACTCCACAAGGAGGAGTTGAAATTCGAAGCCGTGAAACTGGCTCAGCGTAACTACAAGGACTAGGCCGAGAGTGTTTCGACAGCTGATTGCTTTTATGAACAGTTTTAAATGAGAAAACGATGAATTTGAAATTAAAAATATGGCGTCAGAAGAACGCCAAAGCAAAGGGCGGTTTCGAGACTTATCACGTGGAGAACGTCTCTCCGGATACCTCGTTCCTCGAAATGCTCGACATCCTGAACAACAACCTGATTCACGAAGGTAAGGAGCCGATCGTGTTCGACCACGACTGCCGCGAGGGTATCTGCGGCATGTGCTCGCTGCATATCAACGGTCACGCTCATGGACCCGACACCGAGATTACGACTTGCCAGTTGCACATGCGTAAGTTCAAAGACGGTGATACGATCGTGATTGAACCGTGGCGCTCGGCTGCATTTCCCGTCATCAAGGACTTGGCCGTAGACCGCAGTGCCTACGACAAGATTCTGCAAGCGGGAGGTTTCATCTCGGTGAATACCGGCGGTGTGCCCGATGCCAACGCGATTCCTATCTCGAAGAAGGATGCTGATGAGAGTATGGATGCCGCAGCCTGCATCGGTTGCGGAGCCTGCGCCGCAACGTGCAAGAACGGATCGGCCATGCTGTTCGTCGCAGCCCGTGTGTCGTCACTGGCCAAGTTGCCGCAGGGCCGCATAGAGGGAGCCCGTCGTGCCAAGGCAATGGTCGCCAAGATGGACGAGCTGGGATTCGGTAACTGCACCAACACCGGGGCTTGCGAGGCAGAGTGCCCGAAAGGCATCTCGATCGCCCACATCGCCCGGTTGAACCGCGAGTTCCTCTCGGCCAAGTTCAAAGACTAGATCGAAAAATCTTTTGTCACTGATAGTGAGCGAGGGGATGTCTCCAGACTGGAGACATCCCCTCGCTTCGTTTCAGACGCTTTACGAAAGAAGCCTGCTCCACGAATGGACGGTTACAGGCCGGCTTCCTGGTCGATCAGCACCACGGTGATGCGTCCGGCTGGGTAGCAGCGCGACAGGATCAGATGCTCGTTGCAGATACGCTGTGGTGAACGGCAGTCCATGCATCGGCCGGTTTTGATGCAGGGTGTGGTGAAACCTTCGTGGCGAGCCGCATTCTTGGGTGCAGCAATCTCCCGGATCCGCGCTTCGGCATCGGCCGGCGTGGGGCAGATTTTGTTGCGCCCGGCCAGCAGGATCACCTTTTTTGGTCCGAATGCCACCGGAGCGATGCGGTTGCCGATCATGTCGAGCCAGTGGAGCGACCCTTCAAGGCTGATGGCGTTGATGCCGGTCAGAAAAAGGTCAGAGAGCAATCCTTGTCGGCGCCGTTCCATATTCTTGCCGTCGGGATTGCCGGCTACGAAGCCGTCGTAGAAGGTGATATCGGGATATTTCCCGGCCCGCAGATCGTCGATAAGGCCCGTGGCTAACAGTGTCATCGAATCGCCGAACGAGATGCTCTTCGGTGTCAGACGCTGGATCTCGTCGCGCAGGTATTGCCCGGCTGCTGCCAGATCCGGTTGGAGAACTACGTCGAAATGGTTGCGTCGCAGAATCTCGGCACACCGTTCCAGCGTGGATAAGGTGGTTTGATCGGTCATGATTTCAAGATTTACATTCGTACAAAAATAACTTTTCTCGCGGGAATTCCTAGGCTAGGTAGGGCAAATTCCTCTCTGGAGTGTCCCTGGAAAACAAAAGGCGCCTCCTGCAAAGAAGCGTCCTTAAAAAAACGGAACAGGGGCAATAACGTATAAAACGCACGGAGATAGTGTTTTAGCGAGATTGTTCCGGAGGTAAGAAAGCGGTTCAGCCGCATGAAAAGGCAAAGTTCGGAAAGAGTTGCGTTACCAGATCGTTACCGCAGCACTTTCCGAACTTCGTTTTTAATGGATTGTTTTTCAGTTTCTTGCGTCGGATTTCACAACAACAAATAACTCTAACGAACGTATTAACAATAAAGTTTTTAGAGTTATGGCAAGAAGCACTTTCAAGGTTCTGTTCTATCTGAAACGACAGGCCGAACAGAACGGCAAAGCGCCCATCATGGGACGCATCACCATTAATGGGACCATCTCGCAGTTCAGTTGCAAAATGTCTGTTCCTCCCAAACTGTGGGACACCAAAGCCAACAAAGCATCGGGTAAGAGCATCGTAGCCCAGCGGATCAACGAGAAACTGGAGAACATCAAGACTAACATCGGCAAGCACTACCAGCGTATCTGCGACCGGGATTCTTACGTCACGGCCGAAAAGGTCAGAAATGCCTGGTTGGGATTCGGGGACGGATATCAACTCCTGTTGCAAACCTTCGACGATTACCTGAAGGAGTTCGCCGAGAAGCGCGTCGGCAAAGACCGTGCAGAGGGAACCCTTGTGAACTATACCCGTGCCCGCCGCTATCTGGCCGCATTCCTGCAATACGAATATAAGCTGGAAGATATACCGTTCAAGGAATTGAAGCGGGACTTTATCGAAAAGTACGTGGTTTACCTCTCGACGGTACGGGGTATGCTGCCGGGAAGCATCATCACTCCGGTCAAGAAACTGAAGCTGATGAGCTATACGGCCTTCAGGAACGGTTGGATCGCTTCCGATCCTTTCGCCGGGTACCGGTACAAAGTCACATACCGCGACCGACGTTTCCTTTCGGAATCGGAACTGCGTGCCGTAATGAACGTCTATGTTCCCAATTATAAAACGGCTATCGTCAAAGATATCTTCGTGTTCTGTTGTTTCACGGGACTGTCTTATGCCGACGTAAAGAAACTGAGCCACGACGATATTCACACGGACGAACGGGGCGATATGTGGATCATCGACCATCGACAAAAGACAGGCACGCAGTTTAGGGTAAAGTTATTGCCCGTAGCCAAAGAACTCGTCGAGCGTTACAGCCGGCTGAAGCTCCCCGAAAGTAAGGTATTCCCGGTTAAAGACCGTGATTCGATGAATATGTCGCTACGTCATGTGGCGCATCACGCCGGACTATCGTTCAGCCCGACGATGCATGAGGCACGGCATACCTTTTCGACAACGGTTACGCTCTCTCAGGGCGTACCGTTAGAAACGGTCAGCAAGATGCTCGGACACAAACACATCACCACCACACAGATTTACGCCAAAATCACCAACGACAAGATCGGTCGTGACATGGACGCCCTGAGCCAAAAGATCGCTGAAAAATTTCCGATAGCATAATCCGATAAAGAGAACTGACTATGAAGAAACAGATAAAAGATCTTGGTTCTATTGAGATAGCCGATAACGACTACGGGCCTTGTACGGTCTCGGTCCGACTGGTCGATGGCAA
>CALYBN010000011.1 GCA_944414825.1 uncultured Rikenellaceae bacterium | reverse complement strand
ATGCCGGATTGTTGACGGAGTTGGATGGAATCGTACACCCTGCCGTGGGGCGCGATTTTGCAGCGTGGGCTGCCGGACAGACGGCCGATTATGTGTTGCTGGAGAGTGCCATCCTGTTTGAGAGCGGTTTTGCGGCTCAGGTCGACCGGACGGTGACCGTGAGTGCACCGCTGGAGGAGCGGATTGCGCGGACGGTCCGGCGCGACGGCAGCGACGAGGCAAAGGTGCGGGCTCGTGTGGCGCGCCAGTGGAGCGATGCTCAGCGTGAAGCCCGGGCCGATTATGTGGTTAGGAACGACGAGCAGTGCTTGTTGATGGAACAGGTGCTGCGATTGGATAAATTGCTCAGAGATGCGAGTAGGGGATTGTGAGGTGGATTTGTCGTCGCCGGTGGTGATGACGATTCTGAACGTGACGCCCGATTCATTTTATGCCGGTAGTCGCCGGCGTGCGGATGATGAGATTGCCCGTGCGGTCGACGAGACCGTGGAGCAGGGTGCCGGGATGATCGACATTGGCGGCTACTCGTCACGTCCGGGTGCGGATGACGTGCCGTTCGAGGAGGAGTTTGAGCGGGTTGCCAGCGGGTTGCGGATCGTCCGGAGGCGGCATCCTCATGTGGCGGTTTCGATCGATACGTTCCGGGCGGAGGTGGCGCGGCGGGCCGTGGCAGAGTTCGGACCTTGTGTGGTGAACGACATCTCGGCCGGGGAACTCGATCCGGCGATGATCCCGACGGTGGCCGATCTGGGGGTGCCTTACGTGGCCATGCACATGCGGGCTACGCCGGCTACGATGCAGCAACATACCGATTACGACGATGTGACGGAGGCTGTGAAACGCTTCTTCGCTGCCAAGTTGGTGCAGTTGCAGGAGGCGGGAGTGCGGGATGTGATCCTGGATCCGGGTTTCGGCTTTGCCAAGAGTACGGAGCAGAACTACCGCTTGTTGCATCGGATGGGAGAGTTGCAGGAATTCGGATGCCCACTCCTGGTAGGGGTGTCACGCAAGTCGATGATATATAAGGTGCTGGGGATTACGCCGGCCGAGGCATTGCCGGGTACGATAGCCCTGAACTGGGAGGCTCTGCGAGGCGGAGCTGCCATTCTGCGGGTACATGATACGCGGGAGGCGGTTGAGGTGGTACGGCTGTATAATTATTATAAGGAGGCGTATGGAAAGGAAACGAATGATAGAGGTCTCGGACCTGCATAAGAGTTACGGTTCGCTGGAGGTGCTCAAGGGCATATCGCTCGGGGTGGATGCCGGTGAGGTGGTCTCGATCGTCGGGGCCAGCGGTGCGGGGAAAACCACGCTGTTGCAGATTATCGGCACGTTGAGCCGTCCCGATCGCGGCCATGTCGAAGTGGATGGCGTGGCGGTCGAGAAACTGGGCGACCGGGAGTTGTCGCTGTTCCGGAATCGGAAGATCGGATTTGTGTTTCAATTCCACCATCTGCTTCCGGAATTTACGGCCTTCGAGAATGTCTGCATTCCGGGCTACATCGGAGGGCGCGACCGGGCCGAGGTGGAGGCGCATGCCCGCGAGCTGATCGACCTGCTCGGTATGACGCATCGCATGGAGCACAAACCGGCCGAGATGTCGGGTGGCGAACAGCAGCGGATCGCCGTGGCCCGGGCGCTGATCAACTCACCGGCTGTGCTGCTGGCTGACGAGCCCTCGGGGAATCTGGATACGAAGAACCGAGATGAGCTGCACCGCCTGTTTTTCACGCTGCGCGACCGCCTGGGGCAGACCATCGTGGTGGTGACGCACGACGAGAACCTGGCTCGCATGGCCGATCGCAAGATCGAAATGAGCGACGGAATGATCGTGGAGGGCTGACTGGCGACCAACGGAGAATGTGTCTGCGAACGAAATGAAGGATGGCCGAGGAAAAGAGAGCTGAACGTGAAGATTGGACGGTGCTCGAGAGCGAGTACGTGATTCGTCGTCCGTGGCTTACGGCCCGGCGCGACCGGGTGCAGACGCCGCATGGAGTGGTGATTCCGGAGTATTACGTTCTGGAATATCCCGAATGGGTGAGCGTGATCGCGCTGACGCGGGAAGGGCGTTTTGTTTTTGTGCGGCAGTACCGTCATGGCTTGGGGGTGACCCGTTATGAGCTGTGTGCGGGCGTGTGTGAGCGGGAGGATGTTTCGCCGCTGGTTTCGGCTCAGCGCGAACTCTCGGAGGAGACCGGATACGGCGGCGGAGAGTGGCGCGAGTATATGGTGCTGTCGGCCAATCCCGGTGCGACCAATAACCTGACTCATTGCTACCTGGCGACCGACGTAGAACGGTTGAGTGCACCGCATCCCGAGGCTACGGAGGAGATCTCGGTACATCTTTTTACGCCGCAAGAGGTTGTGGCCCTGCTGCGCAGCGGCGAGATCATACAGGCCCTCCATGCCGCTGTTCTGTGGCGCTATGTGGCCGAACACCATCTTTTGTGATTAATGATCGAAACGGGAATAGGACACGAGGAGCTGAAGGAGTTGCTTGAACGGCTCTATGAACGGTACAATCGTCCGGAGTTTATCGATTCGGACCCGATTGTCGTGCCGCATCGTTTCTCGGCACGTGAGGATATCGAGATCAGCGGCTTCCTGGCCGCTACGATCGCCTGGGGCAATCGCAAAACGATCGTGGCCAACGGCCTCTGCATGATGGAGTTTCTGGATAATGCTCCCTATGATTTTACGATGAATGCTTCGGATATCGAACTGGCCGGCCTCCGGCATTATGTCCACCGTACGTTCAACGGTCATGACCTGGCCGATTTTATCCGGGCGTTGCGCCAACTGTATGGTTGCGAGGGCGGCCTGGGCGGCTTCTTTGAACAGGCCTGGCTGCGGAGCGGGGATATCCGACGGGTGCTGTCGGAATTTCGGAGACGGTTCTTCGCGGTGGAACATGCTCCGCGGTGTGAGAAACACTTCTCGTCGATCGACCGCGGGGCCTCCTGCAAACGGCTCAATATGTACCTTCGCTGGATGGTGCGTGACGACGATCGCGGGGTGGACTTCGGATTGTGGCGCGCTATTCCGGCATCGGCCCTCTATTTGCCGCTCGATCTCCATACGGGGAATATGGGCCGAGCGCTTGGACTTTTGTCGCGGCGGCAGAATGACTGGAAAGCGGTGGAAGAGATCACGGCCTCGCTGCGGAGATTTGACCCGGAGGACCCGGTGCGTTACGATTTCGCGTTGTTCGGAGCCGGTATGGATGGATTTCTACGGGGCGATGCTAAAAGCAGAGGCTATGGCAGGTAATTTCCGATTCAAACAGTTTCTGGTCCGGCAGGAGCGGACCGCGATGAAGGTGGGAACCGATGGCGTGCTGCTCGGGGCGTGGTGTAGGGTGGACCCGGCCTGGCGGCGAATGCTCGACGTGGGAACCGGTACTGGGCTGATTGCCCTGATGCTGGCGCAACGCAGTGCAGCGGGGGATTCGGAAAGGTTTGACGACAAGGCGCATAGGGCGTCGGCATTGAATGCGGCGGGTCCAGTCGAGAAAACCTCGTCGCCCGTGATCGATGCCCTGGAGATCGATGCAGCAAGTGCCGGGCAGGCGGCGGAGAATGTGGCGGCCAGTCCATGGAGTGACCGCATCGAGGTCTGGCACGACAGCCTGCAACATTTTGCAGCCGCCTATTATGCAGAAGATCCGGTGCGGGAGGGGTATGATCTGGTGGTTTCCAATCCGCCCTATTTTACGGATTCGCTGCTGCCGCCCGATCCGGCACGGACGGCAGCGCGTCATACCACTCACCTTACCTACGAAGAGTTGCTGGAGGGGGCATTTAGCGTGTTGGTCCCGGAGGGGCTGTTGGCGGTGATCCTGCCTTTCGATCAGACAGAGGTTTTTGTCCGGAGCGCCCGGGAGCGAGGATTTAGTCCCGAACGAAGGAGTGATGTGTGCCCCACGGCCGGGTCGGGCCCCAAGCGCAGTATGATGGAATTCCGGAAAATGCCCGGCGAAGAGAGGTGCGGAGTGTCAGGATCCATGCCGAAAGCGCCGGATAGTGCACCGCCGGAGTTTCTCGAGCGGGATTCACTCGTGATCGAACGCGACGGACCGCTGACCTACACCGACGAATACAAGGCCCTGACCCGGGATTTCTACTTGAAGTTCTGAGATCGTGTTCAGAACCATGCCACAACATCCGTCCTCCTGCGCTTGGAATAGGCTCTGTAAATTGGGAGCGTTTTTTCGGGATAATTCCAGAAATTTTATAAATTTGTACATAGGGAATCAAAAAAGATGCTTATGAAAAAAGTTTTACCACTCATAGTTTTAGCCCTGCTGGCTGTTGCCGGTGTACGGGCGCAGGAGGCTCCGGCCTATAGACTCGGCCAGGCGGAATCCGCCGCCGAGCTTTCGCATGCAGTGCCCAATAGCATCGTCAAGGTGCAGTTGATCGTCGAAAAGGAGAGCGTCCGCAGTGGTCCGTATGCCCGCTTTGCGCAGAAGTATTTGGGGGTGATGGTTCCGCTGACCGACAAGGATATCTGGTCGGTGAAGGAGGCGTCCCTGGTCGCCTCCAATCCCGGGGCCAAGGTTTCAGTGGACAAAGGGATAGAACGATCCATCGTATTGAGCAGCATTGCATCGGGAATCAATGAGATGGAGTTCCCGAAGGTAACCCCCGATCGGATGACCGCGGGCAATCGCAGTCAGGAGGAGATGGCGCGCGATGCGGCGTCGTTGATCTTCTCGTTGCGGAAACATCGCCTCGACTTGATTACGGGTAATGCCGGCGAGAATGTTTTCGGCAGCGGATTGGACGCCGCTCTGCGGGAAATCAACCGCCTGGAAGAGGAGTGCTTGGCGCTGTTCCTCGGGAAACGAAGTGTCAGACGTGAAATTCGGGAGTTTGAAGTGGTGCCACAGGTGGATCAGAATAATTATATTGTATGCCGTTTTTCGGCCGAGAGCGGCGTGTTGCCTGAGAGTGACCTGAGCGGAACTCCGATCATTCTGAGTGTGAAGGCCGAGCAGGGTGTGACTCCTGTGGCTGATCGTCGGTCGAAAGGGCTGAAGACCTACTATCAGATTCCGGCTCGCGTACAGTGTACGTTGCTGGATGGGAATACGGAGTTAGCACGGCGAGAGATTCCGCTCTATCAGTTCGGTTCGACCGTGGCCGGAGGAGAAGCCGCAACGGAACGTTAGAATCTGGGCCGTCTGAATATTCTCAGGATTACGTGATATGACTAACGGTGAAAAAATGACCGCACTGCTTCGTCTGCTGAAAAAGGAGATGAACGGTGCAGTCGCCGATTCCATGCGGGAGAAGGGAATGGAATATCCGCTCAATTATGGCGTGAGTATTCCCGTGCTGCGGCGTATAGCAGCAGCTTATGCTCCGGATCATCCGTTGGCCCGGTTGCTCTACCAGCAGCAGGTGCGCGAATTGCGGCTGGCGGCGTTGACCGTGGCCGATCCGGCATGTGTGACGGAGCAGGAGCTGGAATTTTGGGCGGAAGGGGTGTCAACGACCGAGGTGGCGGAACACTTGGCTTCTACGCTGATGTGCCGGACCGGTGTGGTGGGGGCTGTCCTAAGTGAGTGGTTGGCCCCGGAGCAAAATGACTTGCTGCATTATGCGGCATTGCTGACAGGAGCCTGGGCTTTGCGGAATGGACAGACGCAGGGTGTGGCGTGGGTCGATGCGTTGCCGCTGGTGACTGCGGTTCTGCCGTCAGAGCGACGGTATGTGTGGGACGGAGGGGTGCAATTTTTGTTCCGGTTGGTGGAACGGTTCCCGGAGTTGCGCTCGCAGGTGGAGCAGTTGGTTGATGAGGCTAAGCAGAGGGGAGTGCCGTGTGCGGATTTTTTGCGAGAGGAGCTGGCGTGGCGTTTGGAATCTTGAAAAAGCTCTTTTGGGTTGGATCGGATAAAAAAATGAAGAAAATCTTTTGCGGATGAAAAATAATGTTTTAAATTTGCACTCGCTTTGAGCGGATATTGAGCTATGGTGTAATGGTAACACTACAGATTCTGGATCTGTCATTCTTGGTTCGAATCCAGGTAGCTCAACAGATTAGGGAGAAGGCTCGCAGTCAATTGGTTGCAAGCCTTCTTTGTTTGTATGGGTTGCGGAAAAAATTGAATAGGAATTTGCTATTTCCGATTTTTTTGCTTTACTTGCCAAGATAATGATGTGTAAGTCATGGCTTTTTATTCCTGGATATGAAAACGAATGGCCTGTATGAAGATCTTTTTCGGTCGTATTTCAAATTGGCCGTTTTTTATGCCATGCAATTCGTTCGGTCGCGGGATACGGCGGAGGATATCGTTCAGGATGTGTTTGTTAATTTGCTGGATGTCGACCTGAAGGCGATCCGCGATCCCAGACGCTATCTGTTTCGTTGCGTAAGGAATGCTGCTACCCAATATATGCAATCGTCTTACGGCCGGAGTACAACCCCCCCCCTCGATGTATTGCAATCGATATATGATCCTGTCGCACAGGATGATCAGCTGGAAAGCGAGGAGGCGGAGAATCTGAAAAAACTGGTAGTTTTATACGAACAGGTCGAAAAATTATCGCCCCGGGCCAGGCAAATTTTCAAGATGATCGCCATTGAGCGACGGAGCTATGCCGAGACCGCTCGGCAGTTGGCCATTTCACTCCATTCGGTCAAAACACAGATGTCACGCTCGTTTCAGCTACTGCGTAAGCGTATGGGCAAACTGTGATTGCCTCCCTGTTGGGGTGTTGAATTTTGATAAGATGTCAGATTTTTTTGTAAAAAATCCGACACCTTGTATGTCTCATGACCTCCTGTCCCCCTCTATTTTAATGTAAACGTCGTGTGAAATCAGAATCTTCTCCAGTTAATGGGGTGATTCGAAAGAGTCGTTATTTAATCTTATGGCAATGAATCTTACAAACGAACAGATAAAAGATCTTCTTCAAACCTATTTGTCGGGAGATATCTCTGACGAACAACTTGTACAGCTAAAAGAGTGGATGGAGGAGTCGCCCGAACATGTGCAATTGGTTAAATTGCTGGAGAAAACAGAGGATATTCTCCCTCAGTTTGGCGAAATATATCAGATCGACGAAACTCGGGCATGGAACTATATCGAACGTGTCCGGACAAGGAGGATTGCTCGTCGTTATCTGTCTACTGCGCTCAAATATGCGGCAGCCATTCTGCTTTTCGTGGCTGGCTGGGGCGCCCATAAATGGCATGCTGTCTATCAAGACAAGAAGATCACGCAATATATCCAGCAGGTGCAACCCGGGAATCGGGGTGCCACGCTTACGCTTTCGACCGGGCAGGAGGTAGCGTTGGAAGGTGGCCCCGAGCAACAAATTGTCGAACAGGACGGAACCGTCATCACCGTGGGGGAGCAATTGACCTATGACGAAAAACCGCAGGAAACCGCTCCGGTGTTCAACACAGTCAATGTCCCACGGGGAAAGGAGTATTCCTTTGCGTTGGCCGATGGGACTAATGTGTGGTTGAACTCCGAGTCTTCCATTACCTATCCCTCGCAGTTCGGTGATTCGTTGCGCGAGGTGACGGTGAGCGGCGAAGTGTATTTCGAGGTGGAACATGATGCACGGCGGCAGTTTGTGGTCCATACCGGGGATGTGGCGGTCAAAGTGTACGGCACATCGTTCAATGTCATGTCCTACGAAGACGAGCCGGCAATCGAGACAACCCTGGTGGAGGGAAGCGTACAACTGGTGGCCGGGAACCGGACCATCATGCTCGAGCCGGGTATGCAGGCGCTCTATAATCGCAGTGACGGATTAATGGAGACCCGGCGGGTCAATACCGATGCCTTTACGTCGTGGGTCAGAGGGACTTTCTCGTTCGAGAACGACGACATTGCCACCATATGCCGCAAGTTGGCCCGTTGGTATTCGGTCGACATCGAAGGCCAAGGCTCGCTGAAGTTCTCCGGCGAGGTAAAGAAATACGAGTCGTTCAATGAACTTTTTAACCTTATAAAATTAACTAATGAAATTAAAATCGACCTGAAAGATGAAAAGTTAACCATCATTACGGCAGATCACAGTGATCAGTCGTAAAACCGACCGTGCGACGGTACTTCGCACCCAAAGTAACCCCTCCCGGAGATAATCCGGTAAAAATTAAACTACAATCCTTTATCGTATGAAGAATTCCGACAAACGCAAACCCCTTGTGTCGAAAAGGTTCTTGACTGTCCTGATGAGCCTATGTTTTGCACTGCCGTTATCGGTTTCGGGACAGACAACAGGAAAGGCCCCGTCTGCTGCACCTCCTTTGAAGGATCGGGTCATTTCGATCAACATCAAGAACGGAACCCTCGACGATGTGCTGCGAAGCATCAAGAAAAGTACCAACTGCATGCTGTTCTACAATTCGGAGACAGCCATGAGTATTCAGAATCTGAACGTTTCCTTTACCTCTGCTACGGTCGATCAGATTCTTTCGGCTGCCCTGCGAAATACCTCTTTGAAACACACTTATAGTGACAATACGATCATTATTTCGGTTAACGACCAGGCTCCTTCGAATCGCCAACGCGTCACAGGCGTTGTGATCGACCAGGCCACGCGGCAGCCGGTAGTCGGAGCAACGGTTTTGTTGGTGGGGACCAATCAGGGTGCCATCACCAACCAGAAAGGAGAATTCTCGCTTGAGATTCCGGTCACCGGTACGGAGCAGATTCAGGTCTCCTATATTGGCAAAGAAACCCGGATTATCTCGGTGAAGACGTTGGCAACCCAGAAGACGATCGAACTGGCCGATCAGGTGGGCAGTATCGATGAGGTGGTGGTCACGGGTTATGCCAACATCCGCAAAGAGGGATTTACCGGATCGGCTACGACGGTGAGCAAGACCGATCTGTTGAAGGTTTCTCCCCAGAACGTGATGAAAGCCTTGAGCGTGTTCGATCCTTCGATCAAGATGATCCAGAACAACGAGATGGGGTCAAACCCGAATAATATATCCGAATACTATATCCGAGGCCGTTCGGGTGTCTCGGAGGTGAAGGAGCTGGACCTGGCTACCAGTGACGATGTATCGGAGTTTTCGTTAAAAAACAACCCGAGTACCCCGATCTTCATCGTCGATGGCTTTGAGGTCGATATGGAGTATGTCTACGATATGGACATCAACCGGATCGAAAGCATCACGATCCTGAAAGATGCCGTGGCGACGGCCGTTTATGGTTCGCGAGCCGGTAACGGTGTCATCGTGATCGAGACGACGGCTCCGCTGCCGGGCGAGATCCGTATCTCTTATAACGCGACAGCATCGTTGACCGTGCCGGATCTGAGCAGCTACAGCCTGTTGAACTCGCAGGAGGCGTTGGAGGCCGAGTGGTATGCCGGTCTGTTTGAGTCGACCAGTGACGACAAGAATGCCGGAGGTTTGGTCAATTATGGCAATTTGTACAATAACGTGACGCGCGGAGTGAATACCGACTGGATCTCCAAGCCGTTGCAGAACGAGTTTAACCATAAGCACTATCTGTATATCAATGGTGGTAGCGAAGAGTTGCGCTGGGGTGTCGACCTGAACTATCAGCGGCGGGGCGGTGTCATGAAGGAGTCGTGGCACAACACCTACGGAGCGGCCATGACGGTCGATTATCGTCACAAGGCATTCCAGATCAAGAATAAGGCTTATGTCAATATCATGGACGAGCAGGAATCGCCCTATGGGTCGTTCAGCGATTATGTGCGGATGAAACCTTACCTGGATCCGATCGATCCGGAAACGGGTGGTTATTACAAGATATTCAGCATCTATCGTAACATCCGTTCCTCGATCAGCGTTCCGGTCGAGATTACCAATCCGCTCTATGAGGCTACGTTGAACAGTTTCGACAAAAGCAAGTATCGGGAATTTATCGACAACCTGAGCCTCAATTGGAATATCAGTTCCCACTGGCTGTTCAAGGGAACGTTCGGTATCTCCTATAAGGTACAGGACGACGACGTGTTTGTCGATCCCAGTTCCGGAGTCTATTCCAGCACCGAGGTGAATGAACGAGGCTCCTATAAACAGAACAACATCCGAACCAGTAAGTGGAACCTGAATGGATTGTTGGCCTACAACCAATCGATCGGCAAACATTACTTGAATTTCGCGATGGGAGTCGAAGCGTCGGAAACCAAGTCGAATGCCATGTATGCCACCTATCGGGGCTTCGTGGAGGGAGCAGTCCCGTCGCCGAGTAATGCGTTGGATATTTATAATAAACCGACGTTCCAGGACAGCAATTCGCGCCGTTTCGGGACCTATCTGCAGTTTAACTACACGTTCAACAATATCTATCTGTTCGACGTGGCGGGACGTTATGAGGGTTCTTCGGCCTTCGGCGCCAATAAGAAGATGGGAACCTTCTGGTCGTTCGGTACCGGTATCAACGTCCATAATTACGATTTTATGAGTGATGCCAAATGGTTGGACCGCTTAAAACTCAAAGCTACCTACGGGCAGACCGGTAAGGCCAATTTCAGTCCCTATCAAGCCCGTACGATGTATGAAATTCTGTTCGATGCTCCGTATATCGACGGTTGGGGTATGACGCTGAAGGCACTTGGCAATGAAGACCTCCGCTGGGAGAAGGTCAATAAACTGGACGTCGGTGCGGAAATCAGTCTGTTGAAAAACAAATTTACCGTAATCTTCGACTATTATCAGGAGAAGACGATCGATCAGGTGGAAGATGTCTCCATCCCCTCGTCGTCGGGATTCAAGTCCTACAAAGGCAACGTGGGCGAGGTGATGAACAAGGGATTCGACCTGTTGGTGAATGCCAATATCTTTACCAACAAGGATTGGAGCGTCTATTTCTTCGGCAATCTCAACCACAACCGGAATACGATTACCAAGATCGGAACGGCTCTGAAGGACTATAATGATCGGATCGATGAATTCTTCTCGGGGTATAATTCTTCGGATTCCAAATATAGTCAACCATTTACGAAATATGAGGTGGGTAATTCGTTGACGGCGATTTACGGTATGAAATCGCTGGGAATCGACCCTGCCAACGGCGACGAGATTTACGTGAAACGCGACGGTACGCTGACTTACACATGGTCCTCCAGCGAGCAGCAATGTCTGGGCGACTATGAACCCAAGGCTTCTGGGGTGTTTGGCTTCAATGTCCGTTGGAAGAATTGGATGCTCTATACGACCTTCGCCTATCGTTGGGGTGGGCAGGCTTACAACAATACGCTGGTGTCGATCGAGAATGTCGATCTGACACGGTATAGCGGAGATCGGCGTATCTTGACCGAACGCTGGAAAGAGGTTGGCGAGCAGACTATCTTGAAAAACATTCAGGATCGTACGTTAGTGACGCGTCCTACTTCGCGGTTTGTACAAGATGATAATCAGCTTATATTCAATTCGATATCATTGAACTACGAATTTGATCACGACCTGGTTAAGAAGTGGGGGATGAGTTCCGTCCGTTTGCAGTTCAATATGGAGGATCTGGCTACCTTCTCCAGCATTAGGCAGGAACGGGGTACCTCCTATCCGTATGCTCGGACGTTTAACTTTAGTTTGAATATCACCTTATAATTCGGAGAATTTTATGAAAAGTATCAAAAACATATTCGTTGCCTTCGTTCTGCTTGTGTCCGGACTCTTCTGGTCTTGCAACGAATGGCTGGACGTGGGGTCTGACGACGAGATACTCGAAGATGAGGCGTTTACAGAAGCCAAAGGGTACCGAAGTGCTCTGCTGGGTGTGTACAAACTGGTGGCGTCGAGCAATCTTTGGGGGCAGGAGTTGACCTGGGGCTTTAAGAGTGCCATTAGTTGGAATTATCGCTCGGGGAATGCTATTCCTAAATATCGCGGTCCGCTTCAATATGATGTCTATACGGATGCTAATACGCGGAATGTCTTGAGTTCCATCTGGGAGACGGCTTACAATGCCATTGCGAACTGTAACAACCTGTTGAAACAGATCGAAAACAGCGATGCCCAGTTTGAATATCCCTGGGAAAAGGATATGATCATGGCCGAGGCACGCGGTCTGCGAGCTCTGCTTCACTTCGAGATGCTCCAACTTTTCGTGCCGGCACCGATTACCGGATACAGCGGCACGGCTATTCCTTATGTGACGGATTATCCGGACTATTATCCGGTTCATAAATCCATTGGCGATGTGTTGGCAGCTGTCATTGAAGACCTGAAATATGCCCAGCAGACGCTGGAACCGATCGATGTAGACGAAATGCGGAACAAAAGTTCGTTTGTGTCTGGATCAATGCGTCTGGATAACATGGATTATGTACTGTTCCAGGGCGTAGGAAATATTCGTTCGGACGGAGGGAAACGGGATAATGGTTTTGGTGACGGATTCTTTGCCTTCCGTGGCTACCGATTCAATTATTGGGGAGCTACGGGGTTGTTGGCTCGGGTTTATTCCTATATGCGGGATTTCGAGGAGGCTGAGAAATATGCCGATATCATCATCGACGACTGGGTGGTGCAATATCAGTTCAATCTTTACAGCAGCAATCCCAAGGCGGCCAGCAATCCGAATAGAATTGATGGCAAGCGTCGTCCGGAACCCCTCATCGCTTTCTGGAACGATAAAGTGTGCGATACCTATTCGACGGCTGTAAGCACGATCTATAACCGGATGGTTGATCTGTCAACCCTTTTTGCAGGAGATGAAACCTCGGATTATCGTTATACGGATTTGTACAATCCTAGTAATTATCGTTATCGCGTTTGGGATGGCCAGAGCAGCGAGTATT
>CALYBN010000010.1 GCA_944414825.1 uncultured Rikenellaceae bacterium | reverse complement strand
GCATAGCCTTCTTTGTAGCTTCGTAGGCCGACAGGTGCTCCTCGTCCATGATCCGTTCCACGTTCTCCACAACCACAATCGCGTCATCCACGACGATACCGATCGCCAGGATCAATCCCAGCAGGGTCTGCAGGTTGAGCGAGAAGTCCAGAATCAGCATCACGCCAAAGGTTCCGATCAATGAAATGGGGACGGCGATGATCGGGATCAGGGTCGCCCGCCAGCTTTGCAGGGAGAGGAACACGACCAGAATCACCAACAGCAGGGCTTCAAAAAGCGTCTTGTAAACCTCGTGGATCGAATCCGAAATGTACTCGGTCATATCCTGCGGGATCTGATACTCGATTCCCTCCGGGAAATTGCGGCTTAACATCTCCATCTCTTCCCGGACCCGCTGGGCCACCTCGATGGCATTGGCTCCTGGCAGCATATAGAGACGCAGAACGGCGGCATTGCTGCCGTTCATACCGCTCTCGGTGGTATAAGACGACGCCTCGAGCGAAACCCGGGCCACGTCCCGAAGACGAATCAACGAACCGTCGGGATTGGCCCGCAGGACAATATCCTCGAACTGGCTTACCTGCGACAGACGCCCTTGGGTCGTAATCGGGATGGTGATGTCGATCCCCGTCGCGGGAGCTTGTCCCAATACGCCGGCTGCCGACTCCCGGTTCTGATCCTTCAGAGCACTCTGGATATCCTGTACGGTCAGTCCAAAGCTCGCCAGGCGGTCCGGCAGCAACCAGATCTGCATGGCATAGTAACGGCTTCCGACGTTCGAGACACGTCCAACACCCGGCACCCGCCGAATCATATCCAGCACGTTCATGGTGGCGAAATTGCTCAGGTAAATCTCGTCGAATTTCGGATCGCTGGAGGTCAGCGTGATGGTCATCAACTGATTGGCAATCTGCTTATCAACCGAAATGCCGTTTTGGATCACTTCGGCTGGCAGGCGGGATTCGGCCAGTTTCACCCGGTTTTGAATCTCCACGGCGGCCAGGTCCGGATCGGTCGAGATGTCGAAGGTGACCGTTGCCGAGAATCCTCCCGAATTGGAGCTGCTGGACTCCATGTACAGCATGCCGGGAGTCCCGTTCAACTCCTGCTCGATCGGCGTGCCCACGGCTTGTGAAACCGTTAGGGCACTTGCCCCGGGGTAGGAGGCGCTGATTTTCACCTGGGGAGGAGTGATGTTGGGGTATTGATCCACCGGCAGCAGCATCAGGCCGATCAGGCCCACGATCACGATCAGGATGGATAATACCATCGAAAAGACGGGTCTGTCTATGAAGAAACTTGATTTCATGTACCAACTTGCTTATCGTTACACACTCTCTCGGCTCTTTAACGGAGCGAATCCTCCTCGGGGAGTGACTTCCCGAATGATGAATCGGAACGGACAACGGCCTGTTCCGGCGCGTGCTCTTCGGTCGAAGTAGAGTCTGCCGGAGACTTCATATCGTTCAGTATCTCGACCCGCATGCCGGGATTCAGTTTGTGATACCCCTCCACGACAATCTGTTCGCCGGGCACCAGACCGCGTTCGACGATCATCTTATTGGTCAATTCGGGCCCGAGTTCTATGAAGCGGCGCTCTACGACGCTGTCCGGCCGGACGACATAAATATAGGCTCCGCCCTTCTCGATGATGATCGACTTGGAGGGTACCACCACGGCATCTTCCCGCACATCGAGCAGTAGACGCACCTTTGTAAACTGTCCGGGTAGCAGCACCTGATCCGGATTGGGCATCTCGGCCCGCACGGAGAAGGTCCCGGTTTTAGGGTCGACCTGCGGATCGGCAAAGTCGACCAGTCCCCGGAGCGGATAGACCGAATTGTCGGCCAGCGTTACCGTGATGTAAGGATCCCAAGTACGGCTGGTATCTTTCTGGCCCAGGTTGACGTTCCGCTCCTTGCTCCGGAGATAGTCCAAGGCCGTCATGCTGAAGTCTACACGCACCGTATCGCTCTTGACAATGGTAGCCAGGAGCGATTGTCCCGAAGGCCCGACCAGCGTACCGATATCTACATGGCGCTCGCTGATGAATCCGGAGATGGGCGATCGCACGGAGGTATAACCCAGTTCCATTTGCGCCTGCGTGAGATCGGCCTCGCTCATGGCCACATTGGCCTGGGCCGTTTCGAAAGTCGCGATGGCATTGTCCCGGTCGAGCTGGCTGGCAGCATTCTGTTCATAAAGAGGCAGAATACGGTCCAGGTCACGCTCGGCCTTGCGGGCGATGGCCTGGTCTTTTTTTAATTGAGCGCTTGCCTTATCCAGCTTTGCACGATACTGCTTGGGGTCAATTACAAAAAGAATCTGATCTTTCTTGACGTAGGTTCCCTCCTCGAAAAGCATCTGCTCCAGGTAGCCTTCCACACGGGCGCGGACCTCAACAAACTGCTGGGCACGGATACTGCCCACGTACTCTCCATAGATTTCAACATCCTCGACCGAGACGGTTTGGGTCTGAACGGTGGGGTATTGGATCGGGGTCTCCCGTGGGCGAAGATGCCAGATCAGGATTCCGGCTCCAACTATTAGAATGCCGAGAAAAATATAGCACTGTTTCCGCGTAATCCGGAAATGAGGAAATTTCTTTTTAAATTGCGCCATAATTACACTGAATAACTACATAAAATTTTAAGGGCGCAAAAATAGTGACAAATATGGAAAATCAAAACAGATGCAAATAAAATACTGTTTTCCAGGATATTAATCTACCAATCATTTTACTATACTGTAGAAAAATTGCGCCAAAGTGTGGAAAAATTCCCCAAAAGGAATCCCATATTTTATCGCAACGACTGCTCTCGCCGAACCTGCTAATAGCTCAAACCTTCTGCCAGTTTCTGGGCCCCTCCCACTGCTGCCTGGTCATGAATCGGCACCATGATGTCTTATTTCATAAAAAACTATGCGGCAGATTGATTAACAATCTGCCGCATAGTCGCGTCTTTTATGTTTCTCTCAAACTCGTTGGAAGACAAATTCAGACCGTCATGATCTCACGTTCCTTGTCAGCCAGCAAATCCTCAAGTTTCTTGGAAAATTTATCAATCAATTTTTGCGCCTCTGCCTCCCCATCTTTGGCAACATCCTCGGGCATTCCGTCTTTCTGTGCCTTCTTGAAGGCATCCACCGCATCGCGGCGGGCATTGCGCAGGCTGACACGAGCCGTTTCGGCATCGCCCCGCACCTGTTTCACCAGTTGTTTACGGCGTTCCTCGGTCAGGGCCGGAACGGTCAGGCGAATATGTTCGCCGTTGTTGGAGGGGGTCAGGCCGATGTTCGACACCAGGATGGCTTTTTCGATCACGGGGATCATCTTCTTCTCCCACGGCTGGATCAGGACGGTCTTGGCATCGGGAACCGTCACGCTCGCCACCTGCGACACGGGTACTTCGCTGCCGTAGTAGTCCACCATCACGCCGTTCAGCACATTGACGCTGGCCTTCCCGGCCCGGACGCTCAACAACTCCTCGGTAAGATGTTCGATCGCTTTCTGCATCTTGGCAGCGGCGGCATCGAGTATTAACTTGGATTCCTCTGTCATAATCGTTTATGTTTTTGATGATTGGTCATTATTGCTTTTATTCCGATCGGAGCTTCTGTGCCGGTGTTTTTCAACATTTTACCAGCGTGCCGATCGGTTCGCCGGCTAGTACCCGGGCCAGATTCCCCTCGGTGTCCATGTCGAAAACGATGATCGGCAGGCCGTTCTCTTTACAGAGCGTGAAGGCCGTCAGATCCATTACTTTCAGACCGCGGCGGTAGACTTCGTCGAAGGTAATTTCGTCGAACTTCGTCGCCGTGGGATCCTTCTCCGGGTCGGCCGTATAGACGCCGTCTACCCGCGTCCCCTTGAACATCACGTCAGCCTCGATCTCCACCCCGCGCAGGGCCGATGCCGAATCGGTCGAGAAGTAGGGGTTCGACGTGCCGCCACCGATGATAACCACATAACCGGCCTCCAGGTACTCCAATGCGCGGGCTTTCGAATAGTATTCGCCGATCGGCTCCATGCGGATCGAAGTGAGCACCTTGCTCTTCACCCCTTCGCTTTCGAGAGCCGATTGCAGGGCCAGTGAATTGATAATCGTAGCCAGCATACCCATCTGGTCGCCCTTCACGCGGTCGAAACCTTTCGTCACGCCGCTCAGACCGCGGAAAATGTTGCCGCCGCCGATGACGATACCGATCTGCACACCGCTCTCTGCGGCGGCCTTGATCTGCCGGGCGTAGGAGGTCAGTACCTCGGTTGAAAGTCCGTATGGTTGATGTCCCATCAGCGACTCACCGCTGAGTTTCAGAAGAATTCTCTTGTATGGCATGTTGTGTGTTCTTTTGATTTTCTGTTTCGGGATCCGTTGGGCCTATTTGTCCATCAACTGCATCAACTCGTCCAGTTTGGGGGTGAGGATGATCTCCGTACGGCGATTCTGTGCTCGGGCTTCGGCTGTCTTGCCCTCGGCTACCGGGAGTGATTCGCCGCGTCCGGCCGCGATGATCCGACTCGGAGCAATATCCTTGTTGGCCAACAGCAGACGCACAACCGTCGTAGCACGTTTGGCACTCAGGTCCAGGTTATCCTGCAGCTGTCCGTTCGGCTTATACGGCACGTCATCCGTATGTCCCTCCACCATCACGTTGATATCCGGGTTCTGGGCCAGTACGGCCGCCAGTTCCTTCACTGCATTGGCTCCCTGCGGATCGATATTGAAGCTGCCCGAGCGGAACAACAGCTTGTCGTCCATCGACACGTAGACCTTTCCGTCGCGCGTGGAGATCGACAGCCCTTTCCCCTCGAAGCCGAGCAGAGCATCGGCCACCTTGCTCCGGATGGCGGCAATGGCTTCCTCGCGGGCCCGGAGCATCTGCTCCAGTTCGTCAACCCGCTGCGAACGCTCCTCCAATTGTCGCTGGTTCTCCTCCAACTGTCGCAACATGCGCGCCGCTTCGGCCGAACCGTCGGCCAGCAATTGCTTGTATTTGGCATTCAGGTGTGAATAGTCTGCATTCAGACGTGCCGTATCCTGCCGCAAGGCGTCGTTATCGGTCGTCAGTTTCTTGTTGCGTGCCGCGAGTTCCTCGATGCGGATATTGGCTGAGGCCAACTCTCCGTCGAGGCGCATGGCCTCGGCCTTCATCGAGTTGAAGGTTTTGGTAGAGACACAAGAACTGGCCGCAAGGGCTGTCAGGCAAAGAATCCCGATTTTTTTCATGGCTTGTTTCCGATCTTTATTTTCTCACGACGAAGATACAAATTTTTTCACAATTCCACATATATTCGGTATCTTTGCCCTACTGAACCCGAAACCATGACGCATACGTCCTACAAATATCTGCTGGAGGTCAATTCGCCCGACGACCTGAAAAAGTTGCCGATCGAGGCGTTGCAGTCCTATTGTGACGAACTCCGGCACTTTATCATCGAACAACTGGCCGAGAACCCGGGACACCTGGCCTCGAGCCTCGGAACGGTGGAGTTGACCGCAGCGCTACATTATGTCTACAATACGCCTTATGACAAGGTGATCTGGGACGTAGGGCATCAGGCTTATGCGCACAAGATCATTACCGGGCGGCGCGATCGTTTCTCGACCAACCGTAAATTGGGCGGTCTGAGCGGTTTTCCGCGGATAGCCGAAAGTCCTTATGATGCTTTCGGGGCAGGTCATAGTTCCGTATCGATCTCGGCGGCGCTCGGTATCGCTACAGCCAGCCGGCTCCGCGGCGAGAAACGTGACGTGGTAGCCGTCATCGGCGACGGAGCCCTCACCGGCGGCTTGGCTTTCGAGGGACTGAATAATGCCGGTGCCGCCAACACCGACCTGCTGGTGATCCTCAACGACAATCACATGTCGATTGACCCCAATGTCGGGGCGCTGAAAGAGTATCTGCTGAGCATCTCGACCTCGAAACATTACAATAATGCCAAGAATAAGATCTGGGAGTGGTTGACGCCCGTTCCGCGGCTGCGCCGGATGATCCAGAATGCCGGCAACGCCATCAAACAGGGGCTGTTGCAACAGAGCAATCTGTTCGAAAGTTTCAATTTCCGCTATTTTGGTCCGGTGGACGGCCATGATGTGAAACTGCTGACCAAAGTTCTGCGCGATCTGAAAGAGATTCCCGGACCCAAGCTTCTGCACGTACTCACGGTCAAGGGCAAGGGCTATCGTCCGGCCGAGAGCAACCAATCGGTATGGCACGCTCCCGGGAAGTTCAATCCCGAAACCGGCGAACGGCTGACCGGAGGCGCTACGCAGCTGCCTCCCCGTTATCAGGATGTCTTCGGACATACAATCCTTGAGCTGGCGCGTCACGACAATCGCATCGTGGGTGTAACGCCCGCCATGCCGACCGGTTGTTCGCTCAGTGTGATGATGGAGCAGATGCCCGAGCGGTGTTTCGATGTGGGAATCGCCGAGGGACATGCCGTCACCTTCTCGGCCGGAATGGCAGCAGCCGGGCTCATCCCGTTCTGTAATATCTACTCCTCGTTCATGCAACGGGCTTTCGATAATGTGATTCATGATGTGGCACTGCAGAATCTCGGCGTGGTTTTCTGTCTGGACCGGGCCGGGCTGGTGGGCGAAGACGGTGCTACGCATCACGGAGTTTTCGATATCGCTTATTTCCGTCCTATTCCCAACCTGGTGATCGCCTCGCCGCTGAACGAGGCCGACCTGCGAGACCTGATGTATACGGCCCAGGCTTCAGGCCGGCCGTTCGTGATCCGCTATCCGCGCGGACGCGGCGAAGGGGTCGCTCTGCGAAAAGAGTTTGCTGCGATGCCGATCGGCAAGGGGCAGATTCTGCAGGAAGGAGAGGATGTGGCCTTACTGACGTTTGGTCCTGTGGGGAATGCTGCTGCTCGGGCTGCAAAGCGTGCTGGCGAAGCGGGAGTGTCGGTTTTTCATGCCGATCTGCGTTATGCCAAACCGCTCGATGAGGAGTTGTTGCACCATGTAGGGCGACGATTCCGACGGGTTATCACCGTTGAAGATGGAGTGATCCACGGAGGCGTAGGAAGTGCTGTCCTGGAGTTTTTCGACCAGCAGGGGTATACGCCTCATGTCGAGATGCTGGGCATCGGAGATCATTTCGTAGAGCATGGAACTGTGGCTCAACTGCAGCATTTGTGCGGTTATGACGAAGAGGAGATCTACCAGAAACTCTTGGAAAAAAACGAAGTTAACGGTTAATTTTTGGAAGTTCCCGAAAAAGTAGATATATTTGCACACTCTCATCGCAAGATGATAACGCCCGGATGGCGGAATTGGTAGACGCGTTGGTC
>CALYBN010000009.1 GCA_944414825.1 uncultured Rikenellaceae bacterium | reverse complement strand
ACTTGCTCAGGTTCGTGATCTGCGTCTTGGCCGTCTCCACGTTGTTGCCTGCAGTCACCAGTTTGTAATACTCGATAGCTTTAGCCTTGTTCTCCGTATTCTGATAAGCGGCTCCAAGCAGGAAGTAAGCGTCGCTCTTCATCTCGGGCGTAGTCTGCGCATTGGCAGCGGCCTCGCCGTTGGCGATCACCTTAGCCCAATCCTGCTGGTTGGTTGCCGTCTGGATCAACATCATGGTACCCGTAGCACTCGTAGGATCTACGGCCAGCAATGCCCCGATAACGGCATACACCTTGTCATAATCCTTGGCCTCGGCGGCTTTCGAAGCCTCAATCAACATATAGGTTGCCAGATCAGCCTTGGCTGCGTCTACCGCATCTTTATACTTCCCGGCATTCACAGCCTCCAGGGCAATGATCTCGCGATAGGTCTTGTAACCATTGGTCGTATCGCCCATCTCGCAGTAGCTCTTGGCAAGGTTCAGCGCCAGGTCGGTATCTTTCGGGTTGGCAGCATATCCTTTGGCAAAGATCTCGGCGGCTTTGGCATAATCCTTATTATTGAAAGCGTCGGCAGCCATCTTCGTATAGAGCTTGCTGATCCAACTCTTTGCTTTCTGAGCGGTTGCCGGATCGCCATAGAGTTCGCCCTTCTCGGCTGCAGTCTGGAAATCAGCCAGCGCCTCATCAAACTTACCGGACTGCATCTGCATACCACCCTTCATATAATAGCAAACCGGGATCAGTTTCTGTGCATTGGTCACGGTCTCCATCGCTTCGGGCACCTTCAGTCCCAACTCCACCACCTGATTCAACACCGGAATTGCATCAGCATATTTCTTTCCATTGACCAATGCAGCGGCCTCGTTGAATTTGGCATTCACCTCATCGACGGTCTGAGCATTCACACCCAGCGTCACCATCATCGCAGCCAAGGCCGCGAGCAAGCATTTCATTCTCTTCATAATTTTATTAACGGTTTTTTTAGAATTTTCTCATTCCCGGAAGCACCCGGTCAGTTTTAGATTAGTACAAATATAGTTTTTTTGTCCTAAACACGCAAATCACGCCCTCAGTTTTTTGAAAAACGCGCTCATCAGTTCCGCACATTCTGACGCCAGAATGCCCGTAGTCACCTGCGTGCGAGGATGTAAAACCGATGCTCCAAGTCGCGAATAGCCCCGTTTGGGATCATCCGTTCCGTAGACAATTCGCCCTACCTGGCTCCAGGCGCAGGCTCCGGCGCACATCGTACAGGGTTCGACCGTAACATACAGCGTGCAGTCGTTCAGATACTTGCCCCCAATAGCTGCCGCCGCAGCCGTCACAGCCTGCATCTCGGCATGAGCCGTGGCATCGCCCAGCGTCTCGACCAGATTGTGCCCCCGGCCTACGATCCGACCACCGCACACGACAACCGCCCCGATCGGCACTTCATCCCGATCCAGCGCCTTACGAGCCTCCTCCAGGGCAGCTCGCATAAATTTTTCATCCTCTTTTTGTACGGTATCCATAGAAAATCGTTACCTTTGACCTCCGTTTAACGGCAACAAAAATAGTAAAAATCATCCTAATATGTACAGGACTCACACATGCGGAGAGCTTCGGCTCCAGCACCTCGGGCAAACGGTCACACTTGCCGGGTGGGTGCAGAAGGTGCGCAATCTGGGCGCCATGACATTCGTCGACCTGCGCGATCGCTACGGCATCACCCAACTCGTGGTAGAGGAGCACTCTCCCGAGCAGATTCGGAATGCGGTCGCCCACATCGGCCGTGAGTATGTAATCCAAGCCACGGGTACGGTGATCGAGCGTGCTTCGAAAAATCCCAAGATGGAGACCGGCGACATCGAGGTAGCCCTCTCGGAGTTGCGCATTCTGAACACTTCCGAAGTCCCGCCCTTCACAATCGAAGACAAGAGCGACGGCGGCGACGACCTGCGCATGAAGTACCGCTACCTCGACCTGCGCCGCAATCCGGTGAAGAATGCCCTGATTCTGCGCCACACCATGGCCCAGCGCGTACGGGAATACATGGACCGGGAGGGTTTTCTCGAGATTGAGACCCCCTATCTGATCAAATCCACGCCGGAAGGTGCACGTGACTTTGTGGTACCGTCGCGCATGAACCCCGGAGAGTTCTACGCCCTGCCCCAGTCGCCGCAGACGTTCAAGCAGCTGCTGATGGTGTCGGGCTTCGACAAATATTTCCAGATTGTGCGCTGCTTCCGCGACGAGGACCTGCGGGCCGACCGTCAGCCGGAATTTACGCAGATCGACTGCGAGATGTCGTTCGTGGAACGGGAGGATATCCTGCGCACGTTCGAAGGATTGGCCAAACACCTTTTCCGGACGATTCTGGGCGTGGAGTTCCCCGAAGCCTTCCCACGCATTACGTGGCATGAGGCAATGGCTCGCTATGGGTCGGACAAACCGGATACGCGCTTTGGCATGGAGTTCCAGGACCTGACGCAGACGGTCAAGGGAAGCGGCTTCGTGGTGTTCGACTCCGCCGAATATGTCGGGGCGATCGTGGCACCGGGCTGCGCCGGGTACACCCGCAAGCAGCTGGACGAGTTGACCGAATTCGTAAAACGTCCGCAGGTGGGTGCCAAAGGATTGGTCTACGTACGTTTCGAGGCCGACGGAAATGTCAAGTCGAGCGTCGACAAGTTCTTCTCGCCCGACCAGCTCAAAGCCTGGGGATCGCAGTGCGGGGCCAATCCGGGCGATCTGATGCTCATCATCGCCGGCGAGCGGAAACGGAGCCTTACGGCGCTGTGTGAACTGCGTCTCGAGATGGGATCCCGCCTGGGTCTGCGCGACAAGACGAAGTTTGCCCCGATGTGGGTAGTCGACTTCCCGCTGCTGGAGTGGGACGACGAAACACAACGCTTCTACGCCATGCACCACCCCTTCACCTCACCCAAGCCGGAGGATGTGGCACTGATGGACAGCGATCCGGGACGGGTACGGGCCGATGCCTACGACTTCGTGGTAAACGGCGTCGAAGTCGGTGGCGGTTCGATCCGAATTCACGACTCGCAATTGCAGCACAAGATGTTCGAAGTACTGGGATTCACGCCCGAGAATGCCGAAAAACAGTTCGGATTCCTGATGAACGCTTTCAAGTACGGAGCACCGCCCCACGGGGGTATCGCCTTCGGTTTCGACCGCTGGTGCTCGCTCTTCGGCTGAGCCGACTCAATCCGCGACTACATCGCCTTCCCGAAGAACAATGCCGGACGTGACGTAATGATCGACGCTCCGGCCACCATCTCGGAAGAGCAGCTTCAGGAACTGGCACTGTCGATCGT
>CALYBN010000008.1 GCA_944414825.1 uncultured Rikenellaceae bacterium | reverse complement strand
AGTCCCGATCCACTGGCCGTCACCATTTCGGCCAGTACATCTTTTCTTTCGAGATAGGGGTGGGCTTCCAAAAAGGCCTCGATACGAGCCTCTACATCGGCCAAATATTCCGGATTGTTGGTTCCCTTGTTGCTTCCGCCCGAGGCTCCGCCATTGTAATCGACGGCAGAGGGGCGGCCCCAGAAATAACGGTTGTCGGTAAATTGCTGTCCGACATTGGCGGCGCCTACGACTTTCCCGTTCAGTTCGACCACCGGGGCCTCTCCGTCATTCGGAGAAGCAACCGCAGCCGTCAGACGCAGGACCAGCACATACCCGATGGAGAGCACTGCACACATCGCCAGGGTGAACTTAAGCGATATCCATAAATTTTTCATGATTCTCCTTCAATTAAAAAAATACACTAATTAAAATATCGATCAGTTTGATTCCCACGAACGGGGCGACGATCCCTCCCAACCCGTAGATGAACAGGTTGCGGCGCAGCAGGGCGGAGGCTCCGATCGGTTTATAGGTCACGCCGCGAAGAGCCAGCGGAATCAGCAGTGGAATGATGATCGCGTTGAAGATCACGGCCGACAGAATGGCGCTCTCGGGCGAATGGAGGTGCATGATGTTGAGGGCCTGCAACGACGGGATCGAGGTGATGAACAGCGCCGGCACGATGGCGAAGTATTTGGCCACGTCATTGGCGATGGAGAAGGTGGTCAGCGTCCCGCGGGTCATAAGCAGCTGCTTGCCGATCTCCACGATCTCGATCAGTTTCGTCGGGTCGTTGTCCAGGTCGACCATGTTGCCGGCCTCCTTGGCCGCCTGGGTCCCGCTGTTCATGGCCACGCCGACATCGGCTTGAGCCAGGGCCGGGGCATCGTTCGTGCCGTCGCCCATCATGGCAACCAGTTTCCCGGCCTGCTGCTCCCGCCGGATGTACTCCATCTTGTCTTCCGGTTTCGCCTCGGCGATAAAGTCGTCCACACCAGCTTTTTCAGCAATATATTTTGCGGTGAGCGGATTGTCTCCGGTTACCATCACGGTTTTAACGCCCATCCTGCGGAGCCGCTCAAAACGCTCGCGAATCCCGGTTTTGATAATATCCTGTAATTCGATCACACCCTGCACCTGTTCGTCGGAGCAAACCACCAGAGGAGTTCCGCCGTTGGCAGAGATTTTTTGGACAATTTCATCGATCTCTAGCGGGAAAGTATGCCCGGCGTCGGTGACAATTTTCCGGATCGCTTCGGTGGCCCCTTTCCGGATGCGGGTGCCGTCCGACATGTTTACGCCCGAACAGCGAGTTTCGGCCGTAAACTGAACCATCCGCATGCCGACCATCTCCCGAGGATCCACTTTGATGCCCTGCTTCGAACCGAGTTCCACGATGGATTTGCCCTCTGGGGTCTGGTCGGCGACTGAGGAGAGGACGCACATCCGGACAAATGATTCGGAATCGCCACCCTGTACGGGATAGAAGCAGGTCGCTTTCCGGTTGCCGATAGTAATGGTTCCGGTTTTATCCAGCAACAAAGTATCGATGTCTCCTGCCGTTTCTACGGCTTTCCCCGATTTGGTGATTACGTTGGCCCGCAGGGCACGATCCATTCCGGCAATGCCGATCGCCGACAGTAAGCCTCCGATGGTCGTCGGGATCAGGCAGACGAACAGCGAGATGAAGGCTGCAATCGTGATGTTGGCGCCGATGTAGTCCGCAAAGGGTTTCAGACTGGCGCAGACGATGACGAAAACAAGGGTAAAGCCTGCCAGCAGAATCGTCAATGCAATCTCGTTGGGGGTCTTCTGGCGTGAAGAACCTTCCACCAGCGCGATCATTTTGTCGAGGAAACTCTCTCCGGGCTGGGCGGTCACCTTGACCAGAATGCGGTCGGAAAGGACCTTTGTTCCACCCGTCACCGAACTCTTGTCGCCGCCCGCTTCGCGGATCACCGGAGCCGATTCTCCCGTGATGGCACTTTCGTCGATGGAGGCAAGGCCTTCGATGATCTCGCCGTCGGCCGGGATCGTGTCTCCCGCCACGCATTCGAAAACATCTCCACGTTTTAGTTCCGAACTGCTTACGGTTCTGGTCTTCCCATTGCCGGCAATCAGTTTTGCAGGGGTCTCCTCCCGGGTTTTCCGGAGCGAATCCGCCTGCGCCTTGCCGCGGGCCTCGGCAATCGCTTCCGCGAAATTGGCAAATAAAACAGTTAGCAATAAAACCACAAAGACGATCAGATTATACCAAAATGAACCCTGTGAATGATCACCCGAGACAGCAATATAGATCAGCATCAGTAGCATGACGGCCGTTACTACTTCCACCGTGAACATGATCGGATTCTTGATCATCTTCCGTGGATCGAGTTTTCGGAAAGACTCCACGAAACTCGTTTTCAGCAGCTGTTTATCAAACAGCGTATTATTGATTTGTTTTTTCATCTTATGATTCTGCAATTAGAAACTTAAATAGTCCGCGATCGGGCCCAATGCCAGGGCCGGAAAGAACGAGAGCGCTGCCACAATAATGATCACCACGAAGGTCATCAGCGAGAAGGTGAACGTGTCCGTTTTCAACGTACCGGCACTTTCCGGGACAAACTTCTTTGAGGCAAGCAGGCCGGCAATGGCCACCTGTCCCACAATCGGGAAATAACGCCCCATGATCAGCGCGATGCCGGTCGAAATATTCCAGAAAGGCGTGTTGTCGGCCAGCCCTTCAAACCCGGACCCGTTGTTTGCCGCCGCGGAGGTATATTCGTAGAGCATTTCGCTCAACCCGTGGAATGAGGGGTTGTTGAGCCACCCGATTTCCGGATGGATTGCGGCAACGGCCGCGGCGATTCCGGTTCCGACCAGGATCAGGAACGGGTGCATGAGTACAACCAGCGTCGCGATTTTCATCTCACGGGCTTCCACCTTCTTGCCGAGGAATTCAGGGGTTCGCCCGACCATCAGGCCGCTGATGAATACGGCGATGATCAGAAAGGCAAAGTAGTTCATCCAGCCGACGCCCACGCCGCCGAACCAACAGTTGATCTGCATGTTGAGCATTTGGAGCATTCCGCTGAGCG
>CALYBN010000007.1 GCA_944414825.1 uncultured Rikenellaceae bacterium | reverse complement strand
ACAACCTTTCGAGACGCCGAACCTCACCCCTGCGGAAATCTTCGGGTATGAATGGACCTCTCCGGCCGAACGGAAAAATATCAAACAGGTGTTCAACTCCTCTTACGACAATGCCTTTGTGCGGATCAACGCCCGGCAGAATATGGAGTACCTGCGCGACAAGGCCTGGTATTCGGGACATTTCCGTTGGACGGGCTTTGACTATCTGGGTGAGGCCGGATTCGTACATGGAGGCTGGCCGTTCCGTGCCTTTATGGGCGGTGTGATCGATATGGCCGGTTTCCCGAAAGACCACTATTACCTCTACCAGAGCCAGTGGAATCCCGAGGTCGACATGGTGCATATTCTGCCCCATTGGACCCATCCGCGTATGGAACCGGGTACGGAGATCCCCGTGTGGGTCTATACGACGGGCGATGAGGCCGAACTTTTCCTGAACGGACGTTCGCTGGGCCGGCGCGAGAAGGAACGCTCCTGGGACAAGATGCAGTGCGAGTGGATGGTCCCCTGGGAAGAGGGAATGCTCGAAGCTGTAGCCTTCCGCAATGGTGCCGAGATTGCCCGGACCGTTATGTGCACGGCCGCACAACCCTCCCGCCTTGCCCTTACGAGCGATACGCAAGCGTTGCAGGCCGATGGGAAGGACGTGGCCATCGTGACCATCGAACAGCAGGACTCGGCAGGTACACTTTATCCCTATGGTGAGAATCGGGTTTACTTCCGGATCGAAGGAGATGCCTTCGTACGTTCGGCCGAGAGCGGAAATCCAGTCGATACGGAGTGTAACTATCGTGCTACATCGAAACGCCCCTTCTTCGGGCTGCTGCGGCTGTTCGTGCAGGCAGGGAAAGAGCGGGGTGCAGTCTCTGTTCTGTGTGGAACGATCTCGGGCGATAAAGCCCTCTGGGTGTCGCCTCTGGTGTCGATCAATGTGCAGGAGGTTGCTCTGCGCGGCCGTCTGCCCCGGCGGAATCTGTCGATCTATTATACGACTGATGGCAGTGATCCTGATACCCACAGCGAGCGCTACGAAGCTCCTTTTGCTGTGGAGGACGGGACGCTTGTGAAAGCTGTTGTCTACGACCGGGGCCGTGAGGTACTCCGCATGGAGGAGCGCTTCGGCAAGAACGAGGGGCTCTACTGGGGTACGCCGGGCGAGGTGGTCTGCACCCGCATCGGCGAAGAGGCCGAGGAGGCTAAATACAAGCATGCTACGGTCACGAAACTCGGCGAGACGACCTGTGTAGCGTTGAAACCCGGTAAAGGACAAGTTTCTTGGTATCAGGAGAATGACGGTAACCGCCGCCGTGTGAAACTCTCTTTGGTGTATGCCGGCGAGGGGACGGAGAGTGTCCGGGTGGCAATCTATAATAACGATAAACTGGCTATCGAAAAGTTGACGCTTCCGGTTGAGAAGAGTGGGGAGTGGCAGATGAAGAACGTTGAAATCACCATCTTCCCCGGTGCGAATGACATCACGGTGCGGAATGTGGGTAGCAATACGGTGCTGGTCGATAAGATCATCATTACCAATTGATCCTCCGGTCTGCATTCAATGAAAGAGAGAGGGAGCAGCCCACCTTGGGCTTGCTCCCTCTCTCTTTTGTACACACTCGCAACGATCCTGCGAGCGGAATGTGGATGATGTTATTGTTCGATGTAGTTCATCTCGGTGGTAGGACCGTCAACCGTCAGTTTGCCGTCGTCGCCGATCGACATTTTGTCGATGAATACTACGCGCTCTTTGCCCGTTGCCGCCGTACGCCCGTGATAGACGCAATAGAGCTGTTTGCCATCCTTGGACCAGGTGACGCTGTTGTGGCCTACGCCGGTCACGATACCGCCCTTGGGTGTGTTTTTCTCCAGAACCGGGTTGTTGTCTGCCTTTACGAACGGGCCCAGCGGAGAGTCGGACGTCGCATATCCCACGGCATAATTCTCACCTCCAAAGAAGTTGGAGGAGTACATGATGTAGTAGACGCCGTTTTTCTTCAGGATGAACGACCCTTCCGTCCAGCGGCGGTTCACTTCACCGGAGGTAACCGAACGGCTCTCCCATTCGGCCTGTTTGTCGCTCATCGACACGGGCGGGCGCAGGATCAGAACCGGTTCTCCGATCACATGCGTGAAGTCGGGGCTGATTTCGATGCCATAGACCCAACTCTCCTCGATGCTGTCGAACATCCCTTTTTCGCGAGCCCAGTCAGCCACTTCACTTTCGACCGGATGCTTGTAGCAGCAGCGCGAATAGTAGAGGTAATAACGTCCGTCATCGTCGCGTAGCAGATTGCCGTCGATAGCCGGATAGCCGAAGTCGAAGAGCGGTTTGTCGGACATCTCTTTGAACGGTCCCGTGGGCGAATCGGAGACGGCGACACCGATCCGGAAGTTTTCCAACTCGTTGGTGGGATTCTCCTTCCAGTCGGCGCTGAAGAACATGTAGAACTTTCCGTCCTGTTCATATACCTCCGGAGCCCAGAAGTTGGCCACGGCCCACGAATCGGCCGTTTTGCCCTTGTAGACGGCTCCTTCGTAGTTCCAGTCGACCAGGTTGTCCGAGGAGTAGCAGCCGAAGCCGTTTTTCACTCCGCCCGTTCCGTACATGTAGTAACGGCCGTCGGAGGCCAGCAGGACATAGGGATCGCCCAGCTTGACGTTCAGCGGATTCTGGTAAGGCGTCCGCGTAGTTCCGCCTCCGCAGGCGGAGAGCACGACGGTTGCCAGCAACATCCATGCGTAATGTTTCATAGTCATTTGGTTTTTAAGTATTTGAAATGGGTTTCTTTTCCGTTTACTAGACATTTCTTGAGATTGGCTTCTCCTTCGTACATTGTTACCACTACCTGTCCGGCCTCCAGTGCTACCGTGCCGAAACCACCCGGAAAGAGTTGGAATACGCGGAACTCTCCCACACGAGGGTCAATAAGGAGTGTTCCCGTCAGGGCGTTGTAACGTACGCCTGTCAGGGCACGAAGCACTCCGTATCCGGCAGGACAAGCAGATGCCGAGCCATATTCCGACGACGATTCGGCCGATCCGACAAAGAGATTTACACCCTGCTCTACATTTCCCGTGAGAATCAGATGTGTGGCCAGATTTGCCGTCGTGGCCGCCCATTGTTCTGCTGCTACCGGTAGTGCCAGGACGGGTTTCCCGCCTTCGGGCCAGCTACAGTTTACAGCCAGTGCTTTTCCTCCCTCCGTATTCCACTGCCATGCTGCCTGCAGATGACTCTGCTCTTGCGCCATGGGCAACGACATCTCCACCCCGGCCAACCGTGCCAGACAGAGGCCTCCGAGGGCATCCGTCAGACACCCTGACCCGTATTGATAGGGTGGGCCCTCTTTGAGGGATAGAATATAGACATTTTCGGGCCACTGATCCGAACCTTCTTCATTGGCCGGATACCCCTTAGGGTAGATCACCTGTTGGATGAAATAACGCCCGTTGTAGAGAGAGTCCAGTTGCTCTGTGGCTAGTGTGTAAGCCTTCTCGTATGGTGAGGCATCCTGCCGACACGCGTGGCTGATTTCGGTGAATACGCGGAGAGCTCCTGCGTAGAAACCGTAGGTGTAACTGTCTGCACCCCAGAACTTCACCCCGTAGGTAGTTTCATGCGGCAACACCAGCCGACCGCCCGAGTCCTGCAGAGCCAGACAAGCATCCATCTCTTCTTTTAACCGGCCATACTCTGCTTTCAGAGTTGCCTTGTCGCCCGTAGCCTGCCAACGTTGGTAGCTGCGCAGGATGGTGGCACAGCGTTCGTCGATTCGCTCGCCCGAGGTCCGGAACTCCGTCCGGGGAAACAGTCCTGTAAGTACCTGTTCATATAGCCAGGTATGGGCTGTTTCGGGTGTAGTTTCTGCCAGCAACAACGTGTCTCCATACAGGTATAAATCGCCCGATTTCAGCGCATGTAGACTTCGGCTCACACCATCCAGTACTCCGTTTGGTAGGGTAGAGGCGTGGAAAGCCTTGGTGAATTGCTCGGTCCGGGCTTTCAACGGAGTGTAGTTTTCTTTCCAGTAGTTTGCCACTGGACCCGGGTCAGACCCTCGAGTGGCTGCCGTAGAATCTGCATTTTGCCATGCGATGAGGATCCGGACGCTTTTCGTCTCCCCGGCTTTGAGCGTAAACGGTATGTAGAGCGAGGCTCCCGTAGCATCGCCGCGCGATGGAGCAATAGGTGTGGCATCGAACTGCCCGAGCTTCCTCCAAGCCATGTTCAGGGCATCGTACATCGCTCCCGGATACCAGCAACAATCTACATAATTCGTGTCGGTAGGAGTCAATATGACGATCTCTTCCATGCCTTCGACCTGTGCCTCTCCTTTCGGGATGAAACGATAGCCATTTTTCACCGGATTCAGCGAAGCTGCCGCCGGGTCATTTACGCGGCCTTCCCATCCGAAATTGGCTGTATTGAGGGAGAAAATAGCATCCTGCACCTGTGAGGAGCGGTTCGTGAAACTGTACTCCAGGCCGTATACCGGGGCGCCCGAAGCCTCCATATCTCCCGGGATGAAGGGATACCAGCCGCTAGCCGTAGCCTCTACGGGGAACGAGTCGTCGCGCAATGTCACGGATTCGAACGGAAATCTCTCTTCGTAGCAACACTCCTTGAATCGGGGCCATTGCCGCACCGTGGCTTCCACGCCGGGCAGTGTGGGCCACTTCCGTTCGTCCGGAGCACCCACTCCCTCCAGAACCCGGGAATGGTCTGTGGCATCAAGCGTGATCGCAGCGAACAGATAGGGCGTGGTGGCCTCTGTATGAGAAAACCGGATCGCCCCGCTCTCGCTCAGTGAGAGGGTTACGATCCGGTGTTTTTCTACCTGAGCCGGAGCGGACGATACCGCTGGCCTTTTACTATAGTTTCCGGCCTTGCAGCCGGAAACTATGGTAAAAGCCGTACAGAGCAGTATGGCTGTTTGGTATTTCATGCGTTTTTCTATTCGGGACAAAACAGATAGTTGTGCGGATAGCGCTTGAAATGGTACCGTTTGCGCGGAATCGGCAGCGGATCCTCCGTAGCCAGTTCCCACTTGAGCAGATCGGCCACCATCTCGGCCTGTTTCTCTGCAAACTTGGGTTTACCGAACAGGTTGTCCATCTCCATGGGGTCTTTCGACACGTCGTAGAGCTCGCCATGTCCGGTCATGTCGTAGACCAGTTTCCAGTCGCCCTTGCGCAACATCCGCAGCGTACCGCTTTGCGTCCACGTGTTGAGTTCGTCGAAGAAGTACTTCTGCTTGGTGACGCAGCCCTCGGCCAGGTAGTCGGTTCCGTCCTCCTTGGTGTAGAACTGACCGCCGTAACCGCCCTCGGTCATCACGCTTTCGAACTCCTCTTTGGGATAGGGCTTGCCCTGGAGCATGTTCCACAGACTGCGACCCTGAACGCCCATCGGGATCTCGGCCCCGATTGCTTCGCAGATCGTGGGGAAGACATCCGCCAGCGATACATGGTCTGCTCGCAGGCCGACCGGGTCGATCCCATACCCGAACCATACCATCGGAATTCGGGTCAGTACGTCACCCAGTCCTACGCCTTTCTTCATCAGGCCATACTCTCCGGCATAGTCTCCGTGGTCGGCCAGCACAACGAAAATCGTATTGTCATAGATGCCCATTTGCTTCAATTCGTTGACGAAACGGCCGATTTGATCGTCGATCAGTCGGATCATGCCCATGTATTGCCCGCGCAACTGCTGCAGGTTCTTGTCATAATCCACATGGCCCAATTTCATCATCTCCTTGTAGTGGACATAGAGCGGACCTTTTTTTGCCAGATCGGTCGA
>CALYBN010000006.1 GCA_944414825.1 uncultured Rikenellaceae bacterium | reverse complement strand
ATCCGCCTGCAACGGATCGGAGTGATCAGCGGTCATGACATTACAACAGAGGCGGCCGTGACAAAATTGATGTACCTGTTGGGGTTGGGATTGCCGCAATCGGAACTGGAGGAATACTTAAAAAAGTCAATCCGAGGAGAAATTAGCGAATAAACTATTTTTTTGACAGAATTTTTTCGTATATTTCGCAGACATTTTGTGTGTCATGATGGTTCCGGACCTGTTTCGGGGCGGGGCTTGATGAGGTACACAGCTCGTTTTCAGGTCGATAGCGAGGTATGTATTGGAGAAATGACCGAGTGGCTGAAGGTGCGCGCCTGGAAAGTGCGTATACCCCAAAAGGGTATCGTGGGTTCGAATCCCGCTTTCTCCGCAGGAATTTAAGAGAAGGAAAGTAAAAAAGAGAGGAAAAAAGGACCATTTCAAAACAAGAAACCTAAAAACAATAAAGTACTAATTAATTAAACATCAACTATGAAAAAACTTTTTTTGATTCTGTCAGTAGCCGGTCTGCTCAGCCTCGGCTCTGTAAGTGTTTTTGCACAGGATGCTGCTGCAGCCGCTCCGGAAGCTACCGAAGAGGTTGCCGAAGCTACTGAAACGGTCACTGAAGAGGCCTTCAATCCGGAGACGGATGTTGAAGGTCAGCCGTTGCATCAGGCTATCAAACAGAAATTCCTCGAGGGCGGTGCAGGCTGGATGGCGCCGATCCTCCTCTGCTTGGTATTGGGTCTGGCAGTGGTCATCGAGCGTGTGATCTACCTGAACATGTCTACTACGAATACCAAAAAGTTGATCGCCAATGTTGAGGATGCTCTTGCCAAAGGCGGTATCGAGGCAGCCAAAGAGGTTTGCCGCAATACGCGCGGTCCGGTTGCCAGCATTTTCTATCAGGGTCTGGATCGTTACGAGGAAGGTATCGACGTGGTTGAGAAATCGGTCGTATCTTATGGTTCGGTACAGATGGGCCAAATGGAGAGCGGTCTGACTTGGATCTCGCTGTTCATCTCCCTCTCCCCGATGTTGGGATTTATGGGTACGGTAGTCGGTATGGTGCAGGCATTCGACGCCATCCAGGCTGCAGGTGACATCAGCCCGACACTGGTTGCCGGTGGTATCAAAGTCGCCCTGTTGACGACGTTGGCCGGTCTGATCGCCGCCGTGATCCTTCAGTTGTTCTACAACTACATCGTATCGAAGATCGACGGCCTCGTAATCGCTATGGAAGACAGCTCTATCTCGCTGGTTGACATCCTTACCAAGTACAGCAAAAAGTAGTATCGCGCGATGAAAAAAGGATTATCAATACTTAAATTTGTGCTGCTGGCAATATCGGTAGTGAGCGTGGCCCTGCTTCCCATCATGGGAGAAGAGAGCGTGGGGATCATGCTGACGTGGGCCTATATATTGCTGGGGCTGACGGTAGCGGTGTCCATCATCCTGCCGTTGATCAACCTGATCAAGAACCCGAAAGGTGCCATCGGCACGTTCGTGGGTCTTGCGATCGTTGTTGTAGTAATGGGCGTTTGCTATGCATTGGCAAGCGACCTGCCGGTTGTGAATTCTGCGGGAGGGTTCTTCGAAGATCCCACCTTGTTGAAATTGAGTGATATGGGTCTTTATGCTACTTATGTAGCATTGGCTGCTGCAATTGTCATCTCGATTTTCGGCGAGATCAAAAACAGTTTTAAATAATGGTATAAAACCATAGGGACATAATGATCGATAAAAGAAAAATACAGGAAATCAATGCGGGGTCAATGGCCGACATTTCTTTCCTATTGCTGATATTTTTCCTTGTCGCCACGACGATGAATGTCGATACGGGGATCCAGCGTGTTCTGCCGCCGATGCCGGATGAGAGCCAGAAACAGGCTCCGATGGACATCAAGAAGAGGAACTTGATGCTGGTTTTCGTAAGTAAGTTCGACCATATCATGGCTGGCGGTGAAGCGATAGATATCTCCCAATTGAAAGAAAAGGCGAAAACGTTCATTTTGAATGCCTCCAATGACGAGGACCTGCCGGAGAAAGAGATCGTCAAGATCGACATCATCGGCGATTATCCAGTCAGCAAGGGAGTGATCTCGCTGCAGAACGACCGGGGAACGAGTTACAATATGTACATTATGGTGCAGAATGAATTGACCCGTGCGTTCAATGAGGTCCGCGATGAAGTGGCACAGGCGAAGTTCGGTAAGAAGTTTACGGAATTGGATGAAGATCAGCGAAAAGCCATCCAGAAGGCTGTGCCTTTGAAGATTTCAGAAGCTGAACCGCGTAATATTGAAGGAGGGGAATAGTTATGGCAGTAATGAAGAAAAAGGGGGATAAGAGTACTCCCGCCATATCGACAGCATCTCTACCTGACGTGATCTTCATGATTTTGTTCTTCTTTATGGTAACTACCACAATGCGGGAACAAGAGGTGTTGGTGAAGTTTACTTTGCCGTCTGCTACTGAGGTGCAGAAACTGGAAAAGAAGTCGTTGGTCAGCTATATTCAGATCGGCCAACCTTCCACCAAGGCGTTGGTGGCCAAATGGGGAACTGCCCCGCGTATTCAGTTGAACGACAGTTATAAGACTACTCAGGACATTCTGGAATTCGTGGCATCGGAACGTGATAAACTTTCCGAGTCAGACCGTGCACAGATGACCATCTGTATCAAGGCCGATGCAATGACCCGTATGGGTATCATTACCGACGTGAAACAGGAGTTGCGTCGTGCGAATGCGTTGAAGGTAAGCTACGCTGCTGCTAAAACGCTCGGTTACGAATAGAGGATAACCTGAAGAATGTGAAATAAAAGAGGCTGCTATTGGGCAGCCTCTTTTATTTTTTGTATAGGGGAGCGTATGACTGCTTGTATTTGCGGGAGCGAGGATTGGGCTGCCCTGGAATTCGTTTGATCAGGGAATCCATGTGATGATCCCGGAGAGAGGATGTTCCTGACGCCAGTTTTGGAAATCGTCATAAGTACGTATGCCATCGCGGAGTACGGCTTGATAGTATTCAATGCCGGCTATTTTCTGCTCTTCGGGGGTTTCGTACTTTAGACGGAGAATCGTTTCGCGCGTTTCCGGGGTGAGCGAGGCCTGGATCCGGTCAGCCATCCGTTCGAAATAGCCCTCATAACGGGAGCCTTTCTGGATATGAATCATGTCCAACTGCCAGAGAGCATCATCGGGTCCGGCGTACCAGGCATGCCATTCGATACAAGCCTCCTCCGTGTCGATCAGATTGATGCACTCGATGCGTTTTAATGCCGGGTCGGCGGCCAGACGTGCCATCGTGCCAAAACTGGCCTCCAATTCCAACGGGTCTGAATAAATGTGCAGGTCGATGTCGCGGTGATTCATCATCAGCCCCATCCGCAGTGAACCTACCAGATGGACTTCGGCACCGGCTTCTTCCCATGTTTCTCGAATTTGAGCCCGAGCTAAAAGTTGACGGGCCGTCTGCTCGCGTTGTGCGGCAAGTTGCAACAACCCGACCGAATCGATCGGCCGGGTTGCAGAGGTTTGTATGTCCATAATTTATGCTATTTTCGGATAATTCTCATGGCAAAGCCTCCGCCTGGAGCCATCTTCACGGATAGTTTCCGGTCGGCAGGGACAGCGACCTGCTCCCGTTTGTAGTCGCGGGCAGCCCGATCGGCATTGATGCCATCACGGAACAACTCAGCCTCGAACACTCCCTCTCCCAAGAACCCGAGGTCGAGTTCTACCGTGCGGGCATCCCAATTGGTCATACCTCCTATGTACCACACATCGCCCTTCCGGCGGGCAAGGATGAGGTACTCACCCACGCGTCCGTCCACACCAACGGTTTCATCCCACACCGTGGGTACAGCGGAGATGAACTGCGTACATTCCTGCTCCCGCATATAGTTCGAAGGGGTGTCGCACAGCATGTTGAACGGCGATTCGAATACGACATACTCAGCCAGCTGACGGCAGCGCGTACCTTGGCTCATGGCCTCGGAGTTCACCGGACGATAGTTCTTGCGCGTGGCGTTCCGCATAGCTCCCTGCGTATAGTCGATCGGTCCGGCCAACATGCGGATGTAGGGCATCGTCACATCGTAGGTCACCATATCGACGTTTTCCTTCGACCATTTGAGCTGCTCCAATCCGAATACTCCTTCGAAGTTCAACACGTTCGGATAAGTTCGATGCAGGCCGGTAGGCTTGTAGGCTCCGTGGTAGTCGATGAACAGATGGTAGCGGGCGGCCGTCTCGGCCAACCGGTAGTAGAAATTCACCATCTGTTGGTCGTCGCGGTCCATGAAGTCGACCTTGAACCCTTTGATGCCCATCTTGGAGTAGTGCTGGCAGACGCGCTCCATGTCGCGCGCCATGGCATAGTAGCCGGCCCACAGGACGATGCCGACCTTGCGTGTACGGCCGTATTCGACCAACTCCTCCAGATCGATCTCCGGAATGACCTGAAAGAGGTCGGCCTGTTTGTTCACGGCCCAGCCCTCGTCCAGTATCACGTACTCGATGCCATGCTCGGCTGCAAAATCGATGTAATACTTATAGGTATCGTTGTTGATGCCGGCGCGGAAGTCCACTCCGTCCAGATTCCAGTCGTTCCACCAGTCCCAAGCCACCTTGCCGGGTTTGATCCACGAGGTATCCTCCACCCGGGAGGGGCTGGCAAGTCGGTACACCAAGTCGTTGTTGGCCAACTCCACGTCGCGGTCGGTGATGGCAAAAACCCGCCAGGGGAAATCCCGGGTCCCTACGGTCCGGGCCAGATAAGGATGCCGCGTACGAACCAGTTCTTGTAACATGTTATGCCCTCCCTGCTCCACGCGGTCCGGACATGCGGCGAAATAGCCGTTCAGCGTCAGATCTCCCTTGCGATTATAGAGCCGCATGCCGGGGTAATCCTCCAGGTCGGCCTCCGTGAAGACCATCTTGATGCCGTCTCCGGCGTCGATCAGCACCGGCAGGAAGACCAGTTTCGTATTACCGACCTGGCTGACGGGTTTGATGACGTAGGTATTTTCGAAACTGGAGAACAGGTCGTCATCCAGACTCTTCCGAGGTTCTCCTTTGACGTAAGGCAGGTAAGCCTTTCCATCGGTGGCAAAATGGAGGTCGGCCTGCTCGGCCCGAACAGTAATGCTATCCTTTTGTGTCGTGAAGAAACGGTAGGCGGCACCATCGTCATACACTCGGAAACGAAGTCCGTAATCGCCGCGGAATGTGATGGTCAATTCGTTGTATCGATCCACAATCTCCGCCTTTTTGTAGAACGGAGGCCGGATCGTCTGGTCTACGCTCTGCAGAGAGGCTTTCCGTTCTGTGGGCTGTGCTCCCAGCACAGTGCCGTCGTCGAGAGTCATCGAGATGGGCGACGGGGCGATCAGTGTTTTATCTTCATGGCGGATTTCATAGGTGGCGGTTTCGCCTTCGGTATTGACCGACACCGTAATCTTCCCGTTGGGGGATTTCACTTCGTGGCTTTTCCCGAAAACTGCTCCCGTTCCGGCTAGAAACAGGAGACAGAGAAATGCTTTTTTCATGGTTCAGTAGTTTTTTATGTGGGTTGTAGTAATAGAGGTTCATACATTGTGAAAGAGTAATTTCGTAGAATCATTTTTCGAAGACCACGCCACTCTTTCCGTATGGGCCAGAGATAAAGTATCTTGTTAGAAATAGTCATGAGTGGCACGGCTATTCGTCTTTTTGCTTAAAGAGATCGACCTCTCCTGTTTCGACCTGACGGTAGATTTTTGCCAACTCGGCAATCACGGGCGAAATGATTTCCAATACGTCGTCGATGGCCTTCTTTTTCGATGCTTCGCCTTTGATACGGTAGAGCATGGTGGCGTACAATGCGCGGAAACACAGCTCGATATCGCCAATCTCGCGGTTTCCAAGCACCTCGCGCAGGCGAGGTAACTCCGGGGCCACACGTGCGTAGAGCTGCCGATAGTTCTCGCCGATCGGCAGCGCCATCAACTGCAGGTGCAGATTCTGCAGGTCGTTGATCAGGTGCTGGGTATGCTCCAGATGGCCCTGACCTTCTTTGCCCTCTTCGCGCAACAGGTTCACCAGGTCCATGTACCAGATGAGCAGTTCCTGTTCCTTGTCGGGCGTGAGCCTTTGCGGCTTCACGAGTTGCGAATAGATGGCTTCGGGGCTGAACTGCAAGGCCCGCAACAGGTCCTCCAATTGCCACAGGTAGAGGATATATTCTGCGATGTTCTCTCTGCGTTTGCTTCGTGCGATATACATGGTTTGATCGTATTTTCCCGGAAGTTGTCAAATGGGCTGGCCGCTAATCGTCCAGCTCTTCCATATAACTTAGGTTGTCCATCAGTGAGTCGATGGCGCGGCGCTCCTTTTTGGTAGGACGCCCGGTGCCGCGGTCGCGGTGGATGAAGATCACCTCGCGCGGAATGTTCAGTTTGTCCAACTCCTCCTGCGGAGTGATATTCTCCATGTAGAGCGGGACGTTCTTGGCCGGTTGGCGACTGCTGACGGGTTCGATCACACGGAACGAATAGGTGACCGGCATCTTCTTCACGGCCACCACATCGCCCGCCTTCACCTCTCGCGAAGGCTTGGTATAGCCGCCGTTGATCGTCACGCGATTGGTCCTGCACGCTTCGGCGGCATCGCTCCGCGTTTTGAAAATGCGCATGGCCCACAGCCATTTGTCGATCCGTATCTCTTCCATTCTACACTGCTTCTTGGCACACCCGTTTTTGTGGCGAGGCCGTCCTGCAATAACAGATCGGCTCGCTCTTTCCGGTTATTCGATTTCCCAGTCGCAACCGTCCTTGCGGTCCTTGACGCGGATTCCGATCGCGGTCAACCCGTCCCGGATTCGGTCCGACGTAGCCCAGTCTTTTGCGGCCTTAGCCTGCATGCGCATTTCGAGCAACATGTTGACCAGCGGCGTCACCAGATCGTTTCCTCCGGCTGCTCCGGCCGCCTTCTCATCACGCAAGCCAAGCACCTCGAATACGATCGTGTGCATCAATGTTTTCAGCCGGGCCAGATCGTCTGCCGTAATCGACTGACTGCCATCATGTAGCTGGTTGATGATACGCACCCAGTCGAACAGGGCCGAAATGACCATTGGCGAGTTCAGATCGTCGTCCATCGCCTCGCGATAGCGCTTCTCCAGGTCATCGATGTCGACGGTCGTCGCAGCCGCAGGTTTGATCTTGTCGAGCGTCTCCATGGCTTTCATCAATCGGTCGAGTCCCTTCTCGGCAGCCTGCAGGGCCTCATTGCTGAAGTCGAGCGTACTGCGGTAGTGCGCCTGCAGGATGAAGAAACGGATGGTCATCGGCGAGTAGGCCTGCTCCAACAGCTTATGCTTGCCGGTAAACATCTCCTCGAGCGTGATGAAGTTACCCAGCGATTTACCCATCTTCTGGCCGTTGATTGTGATCATGTTGTTGTGTATCCAATACCGTGCCGCGTCGTGTCCGCAGGCCGCCGTGCTCTGGGCGATCTCACATTCGTGGTGAGGGAACATCAGGTCCATGCCGCCGCCGTGGATGTCGAACCGTTCGCCGAGGTACTTCATGCTCATGGCCGAGCACTCCAGATGCCAGCCGGGGAAACCGTCGCTCCAGGGCGAGGGCCAGCGCATGATATGCTCCGGCGAAGCCTTCTTCCAGAGAGCGAAATCGTACGGATTGCGTTTGTCGCCCTGTCCGTCCAACTCGCGGGTGTTGCTCATCATTTCCTCCAGCACGCGGCCCGAGAGTTTGCCGTAGTGGAACTTCCGGTCGTAGGCCTCCACGTCGAAGTAGATCGACCCGTTGCTTTCATAGGCATACCCCGCCTCCAGGATCTTCTTGATCAGCTCGATCTGCTCGATGATGTGCCCCGAGGCACGCGGTTCGATCGAGGGAGGGTTAACGCCCAGCTGCTCCATGTATTTATGATAACGATCGGTGTAGTATTGGGCGATTTCCATTGGTTCGAGCTGTTCCAACTTGGCTTTCTTTTCGATCTTGTCTTCGCCCTCGTCGGCATCGTGCTCCAGGTGCCCGACATCGGTGATGTTGCGCACGTAGCGCACCTTGTAGCCCTGCTGCGAGAGGTAGCGGAACAGCAGGTCGAACGTGATGGCCGGCCGAGCATGTCCCAGGTGCGGATCACCGTAGACGGTCGGACCGCAAACGTAGAGTCCCACACGGGGCGGATTATAGGGTACGAACTCCTCCTTGCGGCGGGAGAGCGTATTGTAAAGCATCAGTTTCGATTCCATGATTCAGTAAATGGATAAAATGGGGTTATTTCGATTTGTTTTCTTCGTTTTGATAGAGCAGTTCCTCGTCCAACTGTTCCTGGGCGATGAGTTTTCCGTCCCGGAAATGGAACGCCATGTTGAGAATGTACCACAGTCCGAGCCGCTCCTTGTAGTAGAGTATTTCGTACAGTGTGCCGTCCGACTCGGTGCGGAAGGCGGTTTTGTAGGGTTCTCCGTTCTTTGCGATGAATTCCCTGCGGGACATGCCGGGACGCACCTTCTCTCCCGTGAAGGCACTTTGTCCGGCCGTGGAGGTCTGGTTTTTCGATAAGATGCCAGGCGCGCATCCAGAGAAGCCGAGCATCCCAGCCAAAAGAGGCACAATAAGCATGTTTTTCAGTCGCATGATGTGATGGATTATATTCATTCCGCACGAGGCGGCCGCACAAACGGTGTAAAATTAGCAACTTTCTTGGGAAGTTTTAGAATAATTGCCCGTTTTACGTCGTTATTTTTTTAATTTTGCAGCAAATTCAGGGTATTAATATTCAAAACGAATTTCATAGATGACTTATTTTAGGAAATGCAACCTGATCGTGGGCTGGATTGTCTTCCTCGGCGCCGCGCTTATCTACTTGCTCTCCATGGAACCCACGGCCAGCCTGTGGGACTGTGCAGAGTTCATCGCCACCTCCTATAAACTGGAAGTGGGGCATCCGCCCGGAGCACCGCTGTTCATGATGATCTCACGCCTGTTCTCGATGCTGGCTCCTTCGCCGGAATATGTGGGAGCGATGGTCAATACGATGTCATCGTTGGCGAGTGCCTTTACGATCCTCTTCCTGTTCTGGAGCATCACCCACCTGGCACGGAAAATCTACGCCCGCGGCGGAAAGGAACTGACCCGGGGTCAGATCTGGACTGTGATGGGTGCCGGCTTGATCGGATCGGTTGCCTACGCTTTTACCGATACATTCTGGTTCTCGGCCATCGAGGGTGAGGTCTATGCCCTGTCGTCGATGTTCACCGCGCTGGTCTTCTGGGCCATCCTGCAATGGGAAAACGTGGCCGACCAGCCGCACGCCAACCGCTGGCTGGTGCTGATCGCCTACCTGATGGGCCTCTCGATCGGGATCCATATCCTGAACCTGCTGACGATCCCGGCCCTGGTGTTCGTCTACTATTTCCGCACGACGAAAACCGTCACCAAGTGGGGCGTTGTGAAGGCGCTGCTGGCAGCCGGAGCCATCCTGCTGACTATCAACTATCTGATTATTCCCTACTCGGTGGCAATCGGGGCATGGTTCGACAAAGTGTTCGTGAACGGACTGGGCCTGCCGGTCAATAGCGGCCTTACGTTCTTCGTCTTCGCGGTCTTTGCATTGGCCGCCTGGGGCGTTTGGTACACGCACAAACGCGGCAAGATGTTGGCCAATACGATTATTCTGTGTACGACGGTGATCCTGCTGGGCTATGGCTCCTATGCGTCGGTCATCATCCGTGCTGCGGCCAACCCGCCCATGAACAGCAACAACCCGAGCAACCCTTATGCTTTGCTGTCGCTGCTCAACCGCGACCAGTACGGCGACCGGCCGTTGCTCTACGGACATGTCTACTCGTCGCCGGCCATCGCCATCAAGGAGAAGACGTCGTACTTCCTGGACGATGACGGCAAGTACAAGCCGATCAAAACAATCTCCGGCTACGAGTACCCCGACGAGTTTAAATTTTTCTTCCCGCGGATGTACTCGAGCAAGGAGTCTCATATCCGCGACTACCAGACGTGGGCCAATATCGAGGGCCGGCAGATTCCGTTCCAGGGCGAGATGATCACGGTCCCCACGGCGGCCGAAAACCTGCGCTACTTCTTCAGCTACCAGCTCAACTTCATGTATTGGCGCTACTTCCTGTGGAACTTCGTGGGACGGCAGAGTGATGTGCAGTCTACGGGCGAGATCACCGACGGCAATTGGCTCTCGGGCATCCCCTTTATCGACGAATTGTTCCTGGGTCCGCAGGACAACATTCCCTCGGAGATGGCGTCCAACAAGGGCCGCAATACATATTATTTCCTGCCCTTTATTCTGGGCCTGATCGGCTTGATCTACCAGTTGAACCGTGACAAACGGAACTTCACGGTGGTCATGTGGCTCTTCATCATGATGGGCGTGGCGCTGGTAGTCTACTTCAATACCAATCCTGCCGAGCCGCGCGAACGGGATTACGTCTATGCAGGATCGTTCTATGCCTTCTGCATCTGGATCGGTTTCGGGGTGATGTGGTTGCGCGACTGGCTGGTCAAGATCTCGAAACGGGACAATCGTACGGTGGCCGTGGCCGCTACGGCTGTCTGCAGCTGCGTGCCCATTATCCTGGGGGTCCAGAACTGGGACGACCACGACCGGTCGCACCGCTACGTGGCTCGTGACATCGGTTACGACTACCTCGAATCGTCGCTGCCGAACTCCATCGTGATGAACTACGGCGACAACGACACTTTCCCCTTGTGGTACAACCAGGAGGTAGAGGGCGTGCGTACCGACGTGCGCGTGATGAACATGAGCTATCTGGGTGCCGACTGGTACATCGACGAGATGAAACTCCGTGCCAACGAATCGGCACCGGTTCCCTTCAGCCTGCCGCGCAAGAAATATACCGGCACGAACGACTATCTCTATGTCCGAGACATGTTCGACGGTGCACCGGTGGACATCCGCCAGGTGATTGACTTCATCAAGAGCGACGATCCCCGCACGCAGGTGAAACTGGGAGACCGCAATGCTGACTACATCCCGGCCAAGGTGCTGGCCGTGCCGGTGAACAAGCAGAATGCCCTGGCTGCCGGTATCGTGGCCGAGAAGGATGCCGACAAGATGGTGGATACGCTCTTCGTACGGATCAACAAGAGCTCGATCGACAAGAGCGAACTGATGCTGCTCGATCTGCTGGCAAACTTCGACTGGAAACGACCGCTCTACTTTACGCAAACCTATGCCCTGCAGTCGCTCGGATTGCGCGATTACCTGCAGTTCGATGGCTATGCCTACCGGCTGGTGCCGATCCTGACGCCGTATGACAACCCCTACGAGACGGGACGGATCGACACGGAGTATCTGTACGACAAGCTGATGAACGTCTTCCGCTACGGTAACGTGCAGGACAAACGGGTCTATGCCGACAGCTACGTACAGAATAACTTCAACGCCTCCCAGTCACGGAATGCCTTCGCACGGCTGGCCAAAGGGCTGATCATGGAGGGCGATACGGCTCGGGCCGTGAACGTGCTGGATGCCGGCATCGAGAAGATGCCCTTCGACCAGATCCGCCACAGCCCACTGCTGACCAACCCGCTCATTGAGGCCTACTACATGGCCAAGGCTTACGACAAAGGCGATGCTGTGCTGGAAGACTATGCCCGGATTCTGAAGGAGTATGTCAACTACTATGCCCGCTTCCAAGGCAAGAAGGCCGAACTGGTGGCTCAGGCTCTGAATGAAAAGCTGACATTGCTGGGCGAGTTATACCATATCGCCCGAACCTATGGACGGACCGAGCAGGAACGCGACCTGCGGGAATTCTTCCAGTCCTGCGGCTTGATGGAGTAGTACGGGCTTTTAATAAGCGGAAATCGAAACCGGGAGGCGGTCCGGCGCACAGATGAGTCAGCGTCGGCACTTCCGGTTCTTGTTTTAGAAGGAATTTATGAAAACAAAACAGTTGCTGGAGCCCTGTTTCCAGGCCGAACTCCCGGAAGCAGGCTGTGACGAGGCCGGACGGGGATGTCTGGCCGGTGCAGTCTTTGCGGCAGCGGTGATCCTGCCGCCGGATTTCCGCCATCCGCTGCTGAACGATTCGAAGCAGATGACCGAACGCAACCGCGATCTGTTGCGCGGGGTGATCGAGTGCGAAGCCGTAGCATGGGCCGTGGCCGAAGTCTCGCCGCAGGAGATCGACCGGATCAATATCCTGAATGCGTCGTTCGAGGCGATGAATCGTGCCGTGGAGCAACTGGGCGTGAAGCCGGGTTTGTTGCTCATCGACGGCAACCGCTTCCGTCCGCGTCTTGACATTCCGTACCGCTGCATCGTACGCGGCGACGGTAAGTATGCCGATATCGCTGCAGCCTCGGTGCTGGCCAAGACCCATCGCGACGAGTATATGCGCCGCCTGGCAGCCGAATACCCCCAATACGGTTGGGAAAAGAACAAGGGATATCCCACGCGCGACCATCGGTTGGCGGTGATGCGCTACGGCATGACCCCCTATCATCGGCTGACGTTCAACCACGCCATCGACCAACTCGATCTTTTCGGCGGAGTGTGATTTTTCTTGCAGGAGATGCTATGCCGGCTCGCACCCCCGGAAAGTGAAATACTTCTGCATGAGATAGCTGTATGCGATGGAGATGAGCGAGATCAGCACCTGCGACGGGGTGGGGTAGATGTGGCATATCTCGACGAAGAGTTTCAACCCGACATAGTTCAGTACAATCGACCCGGCGACACTGAGCAGGTAACGGAGCAGTTGTGTCCGGCTCCTCAGAGGAGAGTGGCGGAAGGCGATGTTTTTCTGCAGCCAGAACCCCGTAAAGAACGTGATCGGGAAACTGATCAGAAAGGCTGCGATGTGGGGCGAAACGACCACGATTCCCAGATCGATGAACCGCTTGTCGATAATGACGTTGTACAACAGTGCGTAGAGCACCCAGTTCAAGACCAGATTCCCCCCTCCGCAAACCGCATAGCGGAACGTCTGCCGCGGGATGAACCGTCGCAGCGGCGGTAGATAGCCGTAGTCAATGATCCGGGTCAGCACACGCGCCAACCCCTTGGGCTGTTGAGTTGCGGCACTCTGGTCGTTACAGGGTTCCGGCCTTAGTCCTTGACTATGTATCTGCCCCTCTGTCTCCATGATTACCTCTTTTCGCGGGCTTTCAACTCCTCCTGCAGGGCGTACATGCGGTCGCGATGCCGGGCTGCCTCCATGAAATCCAACTCCTGGGCCGCCTTTTCCATCATCTCCTTGGCAGAGAGAATGGCGGTTTTGAGATCGGTCTCTGTTTTATATGCTGTTTTCACGTCGGCCGCAAGGCTGTATCCTCCGCCCGAGGGGTAAAGTACCCGTTCCTCGCCCAGCTGCTCGCCCGAAAGAATACCCCGACTGCTCTTGTGGGCCTGACGCGGAATAAGTCCGTGCGCGATGTTGTAGGATATCTGCTTCTCGCGGCGACGGTTGCTCTCAGCAATGGCCATTGCCATCGAATCGGTCCGTTTCTCGGCATAGAGGATCACCGTACCGTTGACATTGCGTGCCGCGCGGCCGGCGGTCTGCGTCAGCGAACGCGCACTGCGCAGGAAACCCTCCTTGTCGGCATCCATGATCGCCACGAGCGACACTTCCGGCAGGTCGAGCCCTTCGCGCAGGAGGTTCACGCCGATCAGAACGTCGAACAGCCCCGACCGCAAGTCGTCCAGAATCTGGACCCGTTCCAGCGTATCCACATCGGAGTGGATATAACGATTGCGAATTCCCAACCGGTCGAAATATTTCGACAACTCTTCGGCCATGCGTTTGGTCAGTGTCGTGACGAGCGTCTTCTCGTCGATCTTGGCCCGAGCCTGGATCTCTTCGATCAGGTCGTCGATCTGGTTGTCGGTGATGCGTACCTGCAGGGGAGGGTCAACCAGTCCCGTGGGGCGGATCAACTGCTCCACTACGGCCCCCTCTGACTTGATGAGTTCGTAATCGGCCGGTGTGGCACTCACATAGATGGTCTGCCCCATCAGGGCCTCGAATTCGTCGAATTTCAGCGGACGGTTGTCCACGGCTGCCGGCAGACGGAACCCATATTCCACAAGGTTCTCCTTGCGCGAACGGTCGCCGCCGTACATGGCCCGCACCTGTGGAATGGTGACGTGGCTCTCGTCGATCACCAGTAGATAATCTTTCGGGAAGTAGTCCAGCAGGCAGAAGGGGCGCATCCCCGGACGCCGGCCGTCGAAATAACGCGAGTAGTTTTCGATGCCGGGGCAGTATCCCAACTCTTTGATCATCTCCAGATCGTACTCCACGCGTTGCTTGATGCGCTGGGCCTCGGTCATGCGGCCCTGCTTCTCGAAAAATTCGATCTGCTTGCCCAAGTCGAGTTGTATTTCGCGGATGGCGGCATTGGCCCGCTCCTGTGTGGTGACAAAGAGTTTGGCGGCATAGATCACGGCATGGTCTTCGATGGCGAGGCGTTGGCCTGTGGCCGAATCGATACGGGCGATCATCTCGATCTCATCGTCGTAGAACATGATCCGGTAGGCCTCGTCGCCGAAGGGCAGACGGATGTCGATGCTCTCGCCGTTGACACGGAAGGTCCCGGGCGTCAGATCCGTTTCGGCGCGGACGTAGAGCGCCTGCACCAGCGAGTAGAGCAGCTTCTTGCGGCTGAT
>CALYBN010000005.1 GCA_944414825.1 uncultured Rikenellaceae bacterium | reverse complement strand
GATCAGAAAATCGATAATGGTCTGAATAAACTGACCATAGGCAATCTTGACGGCAGGAGCCGTCTCGGTCGCAGCCTTGAGCGTAATCGACAGATTCGAAAAATCTGTACCAGTCAACAACAGACCCAGAGGCGGCATAATAATGTCTGCCACCAACGAACTAACGATCTTACCGAACGCCGCTCCGATAATGATACCGACTGCCATGTCGACCACATTGCCGCGCATGGCAAACTTCTTGAAATCAGATAGAAAACTCATAATCAATCAGGATAAGGTCCACTATGCAAAAAGAAGGAAAAAGAGAGGGGCTATTTCTGCTACTCCCGCACCCAGGCCTTTTCAATCTCCATGATATACATCTTATGAAAATCATGCTGGGGATAGCTGCGCTGTACCGTAGCTGGATCCACAAACGACGCCTCGTGCAGAAACTCCGCATACAATTTGCGGCACTCCAACACCAGCGTTGCCTCTCGGAAAGCCACGCCGCCCGATTCCATCGGCTGAGGCGTCAGACCGGCTGCCGCAATTTTATCACCATCCCGTCCTGAACGCGATCCGCAGATCTGCAACGCCTTGCGATGTTCTTCACCAAGAAACGACAAAGTCATCCGTTCGCTCTGCTCCGCAAACTCATACGTATAACGTTGCGGACGGATAAACACGAAAGCTACCGGTTTATACCACAATTCTCCCAAACCACCCCAACTGGCCGTCATCGTATTGAAATGGCCCTCTTCGCCGGCCGTCACCAACATCCAGCGGTCGCCGATCAGTTCGATGGCATTGGCCGCAATCTTTTTCGGATCGATCTGTTTCATATCTATATTACAAACTAACCACCTATAAACAGCAAAATGCTTTCGGCAACAGAAACCCGGGGCAGTCGTCATGTTTGAAAATAAAGGATTACAATTCCCATGCCCGGAGGTTTCCGAAAGAGAATAGTTTCCAAACGGCGGGATACCTTTATTCAATATTACCCCACCTATGGACCTCCATTCTTCATAGGGAGAAGGGGGGGGGTTGACACCTCAGATGAATCATCTTGCCGAAACCTCCGACCTTCTCTGCCCAAATGTTTATCCGTCACACCGACATCACCCCTGCAGTGACTACCGAGAACGGATCAGAGAGCGGATGCTCTCGATCAACATCGAAACGGCCACCGAATTAAATCCGCCTTCAGGAATAATCACGTCGGCATACTTTTTCGACGGCTCGACAAACTCCTCGTGCATCGGTTTGACCGTAGTCACATACTGTTCGAGCACCGATTCCATCGTCCGCCCGCGTTCGCGCACATCCCGCAACAGGCGGCGGGCCAGGCGCAGATCAGCGTCGGTATCCACGAATACCTTCATATCCATCAACTCGCGCAGTTCCCGATTCTCAAAAATCAGGATTCCATCGATGATCAGCACCCGTGACGGCATTACCCGCACCGTCTCCTCCATCCGGGCATGTTCCACAAAGGAATAGACCGGTCGTTCAATTGGTACGCCGTCTTTCAGGGTCTTGATATGCTCCACCATCATGTCCGTATCGAACGACTGCGGGTGGTCGTAGTTCAACTTCGTACGTTCCTCATAGGAGAGGTTCGGATAATTCTTATAGTAGGAATCGTGACACAGTGTCACTACGTCGTCCCCCTTGAAAGCATCCTGCAGGCGCTGTACAAGAGTACTCTTGCCGGAACCCGTTCCGCCGGCAACTCCGATTACCGTAACCTCTTTCATACTCGGTCGCTATGATTTATGCGTATTATGCGTCGATCTTGGCGTACGTAGCGTGCTTCTCGATAAATTCCCGGCGCGGCGGCACATCGTCACCCATCAGCATCGAGAAGATACGGTCGGCCTCGGCTGCACTCTCAATGGTCACCTGACGCAGAATACGGGTTTCGGGATTCATGGTCGTCTCCCACAACTGCTCGGCATTCATCTCTCCCAGACCTTTATAACGCTGGATATGGGCGCCCTTGCTGCCAAACTCGGCAATCAGAGCATCGCGTTCGGCCTCGGTCCAACAGTAGCGCTCCACTTTCCCCTTCTTATACTGGAACAGGGGCGGAGTTGCCAAGTAGATATGGCCGTTCTCGACCAGGGCTTTCATTTCGCGGAAGAAGAAGGTCAACATCAGCGTCGCGATATGGCTACCGTCAACATCGGCATCGGTCATGATGATGATCTTCCCGTAGCGCAATTTCTCGACATTGAGTGCCTTGCTGTCCTCCTCGGTTCCTTTCGTCACGCCCAGGGCCAGGAACATATTCTTGATCTCCTCATTCTCCCACATCTTATGCTCCAGCGCCTTCTCCACATTCAGGATTTTTCACCGCAGCGGCATGATGGCCTGGAACTCACGGTCACGGCCCTGTTTGGCCGTTCCACCTGCAGAATCTCCCTCGACGAAGAAGATCTCCGTCTTCTCCCGGTCGCGCGACGAGCAGTCGGCCAGTTTGCCCGGAAGTCCCGATCCGGAAAGCACCGTCTTGCGCTGCACCAGCTCACGCGCCTTGCGAGCCGCATGGCGTGCCGTAGCGGCCAGGATCACCTTGTCCACAATCGCCCGTGCATCCTTCGGGTGCTCCTCCAAGTAGTTGGTCAGAGCCTGCGCGATAGCCTGATCCACCGCTCCGGCCACCTCGCTGTTGCCCAGCTTGGTCTTGGTCTGTCCCTCGAACTGCGGCTCGGCAACCTTCACCGAGATGATGGCCGTTAGTCCCTCACGGAAGTCGTCGCCACTGATCTCAAACTTCACCTTCGAAAGCATGCCCGAATCCTCGGCATATTTCTTCAGCGTACGCGTCAAAGCCCGGCGGAATCCGGTCAGGTGCGTACCTCCCTCGATCGTATTGATATTGTTGACGTAAGAATGCACATTCTCCGTATAACTCGTGTTGTACTGCAAGGCCGCCTCCACCGGAATGCCGTCTTTCTCCGTATCCAGATAGATCGAATCCTCGATCAGCGGTTCGCGCGTGGCATCCAGGAAACGGATAAACTCCTTCAAGCCCTCCTCCGAATAATACTCGGCCCGGAGGTAATTGCCGTTCTCGTCCTTCACGCGGCGGTCGGTGATATTCAGCCGCACGCCCTTGTTCAGGTAAGCCAATTCGCGCAAACGCGCCGACAGAATCTCAAACTTATACTCGATCGACGTAAAGATCGTTGCGTCGGGATGGAACGTAATAGTTGTTCCCGTATCAGAGGCATCACCAACCACCTCGACCGACGTCAGCGGAGCCCCTTTGCTGTATTTCTGTTTGAAGATCTTGCCATCACGGTGGACCTCGGCCACCAACAGGTCCGAAAGTGCATTCACGCAGGAGACACCCACACCATGCAGACCACCCGACACCTTGTAGGTATCCTTATTGAACTTACCGCCGGCATGCAGCACCGTCAGCACCACCTCAAGGGCCGACTTCTGCTCCTTTTCGTGCCACCCCGTAGGGATACCACGTCCGTTATCCTCAACCGTGATAGAATTATCCTCATTTATATAAACCTCGATATTGGTACAATACCCGGCCAATGCCTCGTAGATCGAGTTGTCCACCACCTCATACACCAAGTGATGCAACCCCTTTTCGCCGATGTCGCCAATGTACATCGCCGGACGTTTGCGCACCGCTTCCAAGCCCTCGAGGACCTGGATACTGGAGGCCGAATATTCTTCCGTTTCGTGCAGTTTTTCCTGTTCTACTTCCGTGCTCATCTTCTATGGAATTCTCTAAGCGTGAATATACTATTTTTACCGTTAAATACCTAACAAGGAACGCAGGTCGATCTCCTCGATCCGTCCCTGTGCGAAGCGGATCGTACGCGAGGGATACTCCTCGATCAGTCCCACGTTATGGGTCGACATCACCACCGAACACCCCCGTTCGGTGATCTGCCGGAAAAGCGCCATCACCCCTTCGGCCGCCGCAGGGTCCAGATTACCGGTCGGCTCATCGGCCAGCAGCACCTCCGGATCGTTGAGCAGCGCACGCGCAATCGCCAGACGCTGCTGCTCCCCGCCGGAGAGTTGGAACGGCATCTTATACTCCTTATGGGTCAGCCCCACCAACTGAAGCATCTCCTCGATACGCCGCCGGATGTCGGTTTCGTTCTTCCACCCCGTCGCCTTCATCACATAGTGCAGGTTACTGAAAACATTCCGATCGGTCAGCAGACGATAATCCTGAAAGACGATTCCCATGCGTCGCCGCAGGTAGGGAATATCCTTCCGCCGGAGTTTCCGCAGGTCGTAACCTGCCACCCAGCCTTCGCCAGCCACCAGCGGAATCTCGGCATAAAGCGTCTTGAGCAACGTACTCTTTCCACTACCGACCTTACCGATCAGGTAAACCATTTCACCACGACCGATGCAAAGATTCACATCCGACAGCACCAGTTCGCATCCCCGCAGATGGCGGGCTGCAGAGGTGAACCTCCGCCGAGGTTCGCGGATGTGATATATCGAGACATTTTTCAGATCTATGACGCTATTTCGCTCCATGCAGTTACGGGGTTTTACAACCTACAAAGATAATAATTTTTCCGGTTTCAACACCATTTTCCCCGCATCTTTTAGCCGAATATTTCAGCCGTCAGCATATGCAGTACCGACAAAAAGAGAATGTCGTCACAACGCCTCGGCCTCTGCGATCCAGCGGGCGGCCGAAGCATCGCTGGGCATCCGCCAGTCACCGCGGGGAGAGAGGCTCGCCGAACCGATCTTCGGCCCGTCGGGCAGGGCCGAGCGTTTGAATTGCTGGGCAAAGAAACGCCGCAGGAAAGTCACCAGCCACCGCTTGACCGTCGCCGCGTCATACTGCTCTCCAAAGGCCTGCCGAGCCAGAAAGAACAGCTTGGCCGGACGGAATCCCGACCGCAAAAAATGATACAGGAAAAAGTCGTGCAGTTCATACGGCCCCACCAGATCCTCAGTCTTCTGCGCGATCTGCCCCTGCTCGTCGGCAGGCAGCAGCTCGGGGCTGATCGGCGTATCGATAATATCCCGCAGCCGTTCGCTCACCGCCCGATCGGCATCCGACATCGCCACCCAACGAACCAGATGGCGCACCAACGTTTTAGGCACACCGGCATTGACCCCGTACATCGACATGTGGTCGCCATTATAGGTTGCCCACCCCAGTGCCAACTCCGACAGGTCGCCCGTCCCGATCACGAGACCTCCGTTCTGATTAGCGATATCCATCAGGATTTGAGTACGCTCCCGGGCCTGCGCATTCTCGAAGGTGACGCTCCGGTCCGAGACCGGAAGCCCGATATCACGGAAGTGCTGTTCGCAAGCCGGACGGATATCCACCTCGCGGAGCGTGATTCCCAGAGCCTGCATCAGCCCCAGTGCATTGTTGTAGGTCCGGCCCGTGGTACCGAAGCCGGGCATCGTCACACCCAGGATCTCCCGCCGCGAAATACCCAGTTTATCGAACGTACGCACCGCCACCAGCAGCGCCAGCGTCGAATCCAGCCCGCCCGAAATTCCGATCACAGCCGAGCGGCAACCGGTATGGTTCACCCGTTGCGCCAAACCACTCACCTGCATATTGAAGATCTCCTCGCACCGTTCGCGCATATGTCCCTCATCGGCCGGAATAAACGGATGCGGGTCGATCCGCCGGCTGAAATCCCGCGCGCAGTCACACGGCACAAACTCCACCGGAATGCGGTGATAAACCCCATCCGAAGCTGGCACTCCATTCCCAAAGGTATTGGTCCGCCGGCGCCAGGCCGTCAGTCGTTCAATATCCACCTCACAAAGGGTCAGTTGCGGCTCGAAAGAAAAACGTTCCGATTCGGCCAGTAACACACCATTCTCGGCCACGATACCGTTCCCGGCAAAGACCAGGTCGGTCGACGATTCTCCGAAGCCAGCCGAACTATACACATAAGCCGAGACCGTCCGAGCCGACTGTTGCCGGAGCAGGGAGCGCAGGTAGTCGTGTTTGCCGGCCATCTCATCGCTGGCCGAAAGGTTGGCAATCAGCGTTGCTCCGGCCAATGCCAACGCCGACGAGGGAGGATTAGGCACCCAAAGGTCCTCGCACAGTTCCACTCCGAGCCACGCCTCGCCGCTGCCAAAAAGCAGTCGCGGAGAGAATGGCACGGTCTGGCCACAAAGTTCGATCTCCGTATCGACATCTGCCCCCGAGGCAAACCAGCGAGCTTCGTAGAATTCGCCGTAATTCGGCAGGTGAGTTTTCGGCACCACCCCCAGAATCCGCCCCCGGCTGAAGACCACGGCTGTATTATAAAGCGAATTGCCATGCACAAGCGGCACTCCCACGGCACATACCTGCGGCAGGTCCGCCGTGGCAGCAACCAGGCGTTCCAGCGCCTGCCCGGCTTCGTCGAGCAACAAGCGTTGCGAAAACAGGTCGGCACACGTATAGCCCGTCACCGACAATTCGGGGAATACAACCAGGGCCGCATCTCGTTGTGCCGCCCGTCGGATCAACTCCTCGATCCGTTCCGCATTACAGGCGCAATCCGCCACCCGAACCCGGGGAACGGCAGCAGCCACTCTCAGAAAACCGAAATCCTTGCTCATGCTCTTTGACTTTTATTTCCGCATGCAAAGGTAACAAAAATAGCCGGACGAGGCGAAGTTCCCGCACACTTTACTATTTTTGCCCGTAGAAAAAACGACTATGGCCAGAACATGCCCCATACCCCAACACTCCACCGCACCGAAGACTCCCGCCGAAAAGCCAACGCCATCGGAACGTCCGGAGCAGAGAGATCGTTTATCCCAGAGTCTCGCGTCGCCGGATTCCTCACAGGAAACAACACCATCTTCGGTTCAAAAGGCTGCCACAAGCCCGGCCCGTAAGGTCGAGCAGCACCCGCTCGCACCGTTTCTGCCGGCGGAGGCCTCGTTGCTGATGCTGGGCAGTTTCCCGCCCGACCGAAAGCGATGGTCGATGGAGTTCTACTACCCGAATCTGCAGAATGACATGTGGCGGATCTTCGGCGTAATTTTTTTCGGCGACCGCGACCATTTCTTACGGCCAGGGCGAAAGGCTTTCGACCGGGAACGGCTGATAGACTTCCTCACCGAACGGGGCATTGCGTTATGTGATACGGCGCAGGCTGTGATCCGGCAGCGGGGAAACGCCTCCGACAAATTTCTCGAAGTGGTGGAACGCACCGACCTTACGGCATTGCTAGCCGAAATTCCCCGCTGCCGGACCATCGTCACCACGGGGCAAAAAGCCACCGAAACGCTGCTCGCCATCACAGGAGCGACTGAGCCTCCAATGGGCGGCCATACGGAGTTCTCTTATGCCGGTCGTGTGATGCGACACTACCGCATGCCCTCCAGTTCGCGGGCCTATCCCCGCCCATTGGAGGCCAAAGCGGAAGTCTATGCCCGGATGTTCCGCGAAACCGGCATTTTGAAATAAGTACAAAGCAACAGAAGGGCCCTCACGGGGGGGGGCCTCGACGGGTTTAACGCCGCTTGCCCCGCTCCGGATTAAAGATCAGGTATCCGATCGAGACACCGATCTTATTGGGATACCATTCGGCGCTCTTATTATACGGGTCCGGGTATCTGGGCGGGTGCGGCCGATGAGGCTCCATGTCGATTACGCCCTCCAGCGAATAGCCATTATACCAGCTGTGCATCCAGGACCATCCCAGAAAGGCATCGACCAGCCAGCGTTCGGCGAAACGGTGCTCATACCCTCCACAAAACCCGATCATCAGGCCGTTACCCTTGCTGTAACGATTCTCAAACTGAAGTTTCCAGTCTCGGATCTCCGGTTTGGAAATATCGAACATCATCATACCCAGGTTGGCACCCAGGTACCATCCCTCCTGATGGGCACGGAAATAACGCCGGTACTCCCCCATCAAAATGCCAAACTGAAAGTGGTGGCCGTTGATCGACTTCCACGGCGAGTAGACCAATTCCGACTGGAAGGCTCCCCGAGGTGACACTGTGAACTCCACCGAAGGATTCACAATGCCCGCCAGTGCATACAGCCCGTTCAGCTTAACATACGTCTGGCCCCGAACCGCCGAAACAGCCAGAGTCAGCAGAACAAGCACCAACAAACGTCTCTTCATGGGTCTCATCTTTATACAAACAGGGCTTTAACACCATAAAAAATCATGATTCCACAGGCGATCAGTTTGGCTCCGGTTCCCAGGATAAAGGCCAGGAACGACCCCAGTGCCACACGGAAAGCCTTGGTGCTATCACTCCGATCGTGAATCAGCTCTCCGACCAGCGCCCCCAGGAAAGGACAAACGATCATCCCCACCGGCGGGAACAAGAAGATCCCGGCTACAAGTCCCACCATCGAGCCGATCGTCGCACTGCGCGAACCTCCGAAGCGGTTGGTCATCCACACCGGCAAGTAGTAGTCCAGCAGCGTCACAACCACCGTCACTACGGCCCAGATCACCCAAAAACGTGTAGTAAAATCGCCATAGCCGCCCCAATGGAGCAACAACAGTCCGACATACGAGATGGGAGGACCCGGCAGTACGGGCAACACACATCCCAATAGTCCTGTAATCAGGCAGAGGATAGCAAGTATGGCTAGCAGAATCTCCATCTTTTCTCCATTTATTAAAAAGCACCGACTTCCCCGGACCGGCCGGCAGGCTAGGCCGGAACCACGCTCCGACCGAACGGTGTCAGGGCCAGTACCAGCAGTTTGAAGTGTTGCAATCCGAACGGAATGCCGATAATCGTACAGCAAAACACTACGCCAAGCAACAGGTGAGTCAGCGCAATCTCGATACCGCCAAACAGCAGCCAGAACAGGTTCATCATCGCCGACAGGCATCCGCTCGTAGGATCAGTCACTACGGTCGTCTGGCCAAAAGGCAGCAGCGCCAGCATCCCTATCTTGAAAATCTGCAACCCGAATGGGATGCCGATGATCGTACAGCAAAGCAGCAAGCCGGCTACAATGTAAGCCAGGAACAACAGCAAGCCTCCAAATACAATCCATAAAATATTACCTAACAGGTTCATCGTTACGCTTTTTTTTAAGTCATACACCTATATCAGCAACAGACACGACGCCACGATAAAGCCGCCCAGAAAACCTGCCGCAATCTGTCCCGGATTGTGATAACCCAGATAAAGTCGTGCTGAAGCCAATGCTCCCGACAGCAACAGCGCCACACAAAGCCCTCCGATCAACGATCCGAATCCCGCAACGTTGACCAACACAAGCATAGCCACCACGCCCCCCGCCGCGATCATATGGAGGCTGATCTGCCAGAAACAGGTCACGACCAGCCCCAACAGAACGCATCCCGCGGCCGCCACCAGCAACTTCCGAATAAAGAACGCAGACAGCGCCCCAGAAACCATATAGGCACAGACAACGTAACATCCGGCCACGACGATCAACGGAATGATCCGATCGCGGCGCTCCACCAGCGACAGGCTGTGCAGATAGCCCAATCCTCGCAGCAACAGGATGAACAAGGCCGGGACCATCACCGTATTCACGACCACGACTCCCAGGAAGAACAGTTTCACCTTCAATGGAATGTTCTCCATAAACGTCGAGCCGAACAACAACAGCAGGATCGCATAGACGGGCATAACAAAGGGATGCATCGCCCGTGAAAGCGTCTGCGACAATCGCTCATAGATCTGGTCCCGTGTCATCTTCTTCCGTATTATATCTGTTTCCGCAGGCGGGCCACCGGGATCCCCAGCATCTCGCGATACTTGGCCACGGTGCGCCGTGCAATGTGATAACCCTTATCATTCAGAATATCCATCAACACCTCGTCGGTCAGCGGTTTCCGTTTATCCTCGTTGTCGATACACTCCGACAGGATATTCTTGATCTCATAGCTCGACACCTCTTCGCCGCTGTCGGTCTGCATCGCCTCCGAGAAGAGTTGTTTCAGCGGAATGATCCCGAATTGCGTCTGGACATATTTACTGTTCACAACGCGCGAGATCGTTGACACGTCGAGCCCCGTCCGGTCCGCAATATTCTTCAGGATCATCGGCCGCAGTTTGCTCTTGTCGCCGTCGCGGAAATACTCTTCCTGGTAGTGCAGAATCTCGGTCATGGTACGCATCAACGTATCGTGGCGCTGTTTGATGGCCGAGATGAACCACTTGGCCGAGTCGATCTTGTTTTTCACAAACTGCAACGCCTCTTTATCGCTCTCGCTCGCCCGCTGCCCTTCGCCTCCCCCGGCCATCTCCCGGATCATCTCTACGTAGCGCCGGTTGATCTTCACATCCGGCACATTATACGAATTGAGCCGCAGGTCAAACTGCCCGTTCTGGTAATCCAGAATAAAATCCGGAACAATATAGGGTATTGACTCACTGCCGCCCTCGTTGTACAGGTTTCCCGGCTTGGGCGACAAGCGGGTGATCTCCTCAAGGGCAGCCCGGAACTCATCCTCGGTCACGCCCAAACGTGCAATCAGTTTCTCGTAGTGTTTCTTGGAAAACTCCTCGAAATAATTCGACAGAATCTTCCGCGCCAACCGTATGGCTGGCGTATCGTCATCCTTGCCGGCTATCTGCAACAGCAGGCACTCCTGCAGGGAGCGGGCGCCCACGCCGGCCGGTTCGAATTCATGAATCATATCGAGCAGTTGTTCCAACTCCTCTTTCGTGGTCTCGATCCCAAGACTAAACGCAATATCGTCGGCAATGGACTCCAGATCGCGACGCAGGTAACCATCCTCGTCGATACTACCGATCAGGTAACAACCTACGGTCATCTGGTGCGGCGACAGCGACCGGAATCCGAGCTGCTCCTCCAGGTATTCATGCAGGGAACGGCCCCCCGTGATATAGACCGGACGCTGACGATCATCCTTCGAATAGTTGTTGGCATGGTATTTATAGGCAGGCGTATCGTCCTCCCGCAGGTACTCTTCCACGGAGATCTCCTTAGGCTCTTCCTCCTCTTTCTTCTCCTCGGTGACCTCTTCCTCCAGCACGGGGTTCTCCTCGATCTCCTGTTTAATCCGCTGCTCCAACTGCAGGGCCGGCAATTCCAGCAATTTGATCATCTGGATCTGCTGCGGCGAAAGCTTCTGAAGCAACTTCTGTACTTGTCTTTGATTAATTCCGGACATAATAAATGGATATTAGGATATTAATAGTAAAAATAATATTGAATAATTCTATAATCGTGTCTAAATATCTTATAACAACATGCCCACTCGCAAGTGGGCACGAAAATTAAAACTCTGCATTCTTCGGAGTTCGAGGGAATGGGATCACGTCCCGTATGTTACCCATACCCGTCACAAACAGCAGCAACCGCTCGAATCCGAGACCGAAACCGCTGTGCGGAGCCGAGCCCCAACGCCGCGTATCCAGATACCACCAGATACTCTCGCGGCTCATGCCCAACTCTTCCACACGCCGGTTCAGTTTCTCGAAATCGGCCTCGCGCTCCGAGCCGCCGATGATCTCGCCGATCTTCGGGAAAAGGACATCCATGGCCCGCACCGTCTTGCCGTCGTCGTTCTGTTTCATATAGAACGCCTTGATCTCCTTCGGGTAGTTGATCAGAATGACCGGTTTCTTGAAATGTTTCTCCACCAGGTAGCGTTCATGTTCGCTCTGCAGGTCGACACCCCAGCTGACCGGGAATTCAAACTTCTCGCCGCTTTTCATCAGGATGTCGATGCCGTCGGTATAGTTCAACCGCACAAAATCGTTCTCCGTGACGAATTTCAGCCGCTCGATCAGTCCCTCGTCGAACATCTTATTGAGGAACTCCAGATCGTCCATACAGTTATCCAACGCATAGCGCACCAAGTACTTAATAAAGTCCTCGGCCAATTCCATATTGTCCTCCAGATCATAGAAGGCCATCTCCGGCTCGATCATCCAGAACTCGGCCAGGTGGCGCGGCGTATTGGAGTTCTCGGCCCGGAACGTCGGCCCGAACGTATAGATATTCGACAGGGCCAAGGCGCCCAATTCGCCCTCCAGCTGTCCGGAAACGGTCAGATTGCACTCCTTGCCAAAGAAGTCCTGTGTATAATCCACCTCGCCCTCCGGCGTACGGGGCGGATTGGACACATCGAGCGTCGTCACCTGGAACATGGCCCCGGCACCCTCGGCATCCGATCCGGTAATGAGCGGCGTGTGCAGATAGTAGAATCCTTTGTCGTTAAAATACTTGTGAATAGCAAAAGCCATCGCGTGGCGGATGCGCAGCACGGCACCGAACGTATTGGTCCGCGGCCGCAGGTAGGCGATTTCCCGCAGGAACTCCAGCGAATGGCCCTTCTTTTGCAAGGGATAGGTCGCCGGATCGGCCGTACCGTAGATCTCGATCGACGAAGCCTGCACCTCCACGGGCTGTCCGGAGCCAAGGCTCTCGACCAGTTTTCCCTTTACGCACAGGCAGGCGCCCGTAGTAATCTGTTTAAGGAGCTCCTCGTCGAACGCCGCAACGTCGACCACCACCTGGATGTTATGGATCGTGGAACCATCGTTCATGGCGATAAAAGCCACATTCTTGTTTCCGCGTTTGGTCCTGACCCATCCTTTGACCGTCACCTCAACGTCGCGTTGTGCTGACCGGAGCAGGTCGACGATCTTGATTCTTCTCATTCCGCTTGACATATCGTACTGTCAATTATTGTCGTTTGCAAAAAATTTTAAAACACAAATATCTGTAATTTTTTACTAAATTCATAATTGGAGCCCCAAATAAAAACGGCCGGAACAATTTTCCGGCCGTCAAAATCATATTTGTCTACGGATTAATAACCGTAATCCTCCGTACCACTGCTCTGCGAGGTATTTCCGGTCGACGAATCGTAAGTATAGCCGTTATAGGAAACCTGATACGAAGCACTACACTCTGAAATCCGTTTCCACTGTACGTTCACCGACGGCGACGGGAAATCGGCTCCATGATTTAAGGTCAGTTCGACACACGAAGCTTTTTCTTTTCCTCCAATCAGCAACGTCACCGTCTTGTCAGGGCAAGCAGCCTGATATTGCAGCGGACTACGTGTTTCATACTCGAAATTATAGGCATAACCGATCGGATTTCCACTGCCATAGCCTTCCACCTCAAAGATCGCATCGCGGACATCTTCATAGGTCTGCGTAGCCGTATTCTGAGATACGGACAAACTGAGGTTCCAATCACTCGTCGGAGGATTCGAAACTACCGGGCTGAAACTGAACCCATAAATATCTATATTCCATTCACCGTTACCACCGGCGATCGAATAGTCTCCCAGGTCGACCTCGTAACGAGTAGAGCCTGAAGATACATAATATTTATTAGCTGAGGTTATCGTCCAGGTGGTTCCCTCTCCCAGCAGTTTACCCTGCGTATTAATGCGCAACTCCCCTTCACGGACATAATCACTCGAGCTGTACACATCCTGCATCTTGATTGACCAGATATTTGGGTCTTCTGCCAACCGCTCTACTTCATAGTCAGGGAAGAAATGCGTGTAAAGATTGCTTTCACTGGTTGCCTTCGAGGTCAGTTTCACCCGAATATCTCTCAGATTCTCAAAATTCTCATCGCCATTCTCCTTGGCTGTCGTAAGCAAAATATTGAGTTTAAAAGCCAATCTCGCCGGATCAAGCACAAAATTATTCTGTGCATCGACAAGGGCGTATATAGCCTTGCCCGGATCGGTAGGTTGTGGTTCGTATTGAGTGGATTTCAAACACGAAGTGAAAACCAAGCATACGGCGGCAATAGCCAGGGTAATGATTTTTTTCATCTCTTATTCTGTTTTTTAGTGGCACAAATATAATGTTTTTTGACATCAGACAGATGCATCCCGATAAAAAAACGTTGCATGGAGTTTTATATTATCTCAATTACAACTCTTTCTCTCCGAGGTTTACGAGGTTTACATTGTATTTTAGGAAAAATAACTCTATCTTTGTCCAGTTTATGCTTACTCAATAAATCCTATCAGGGAATGACCAGAAAATACAGAAGGCTCACAACAAAGGAGATCACCCAGCTGGCTGTTCAACGGTGCATTTCAGACAACTGGAAAGATATTCAGGTAACGGAAGGTTTCACACCCGACAATGTAGCCGGAGTCCGTTTCCGCGGAAAAATCAAACTGGGAGACAACCGGGCTGTTATTACCAATATTGACGGCATCGAACGAAAATGCGGCATCTACAATGCCGAACTCATCAACTGTACCATCGGCAACAATGTCCTGATCGCCAACATCGGAACTTACATAGCAAATTACGATATTGAGGACAACGTTTACATTGAAAGCGTCGGCAAGATCGTCTGCACCGGGCAGAGCACCTTCGGCAACGGTGTGATGAGTTGCCCGATCAACGAAGGCGGCGGCCGGGAAATGCCCCTGTGCGATCTGATGTCGGCCCAAAACGCCTATCTCACGACCATGTACCGCCACCGTCCGCAGTTGATCAAACGGATGTATACAATGATCGAAAAATATTGCAGCAAGATCCGCTCCGATCGCGGCCGAATCGAAGAGGGAGCTCGTCTGACGGGGTGCAACACGCTGCGGGACATCTACGTAGGGAGTCATGCTGTCATATCCGGTGCCACCGTCCTGACAAACGGTACGCTGAACAGCAGCAAGGAGTCGCCCGCATATATCGGAGCCGGGGTCAAGGCCCACGACTTCATCTGTCTGAACGGGGCGAAAATCGATAACGGCGCCGCCCTGAACCGTTGCTTTATCGGCGAGGCCTGCCATATCGACTATGGTTATACGGTGACCGATTCGCTATTCTTTTCCAACTGCGAATGCGCCAACGGCGAGGCCTGTTCAATTTTCGCAGGGCCCTATACGGTGTCGCACCACAAATCGTCGTTGTTGATTGCCGGTTACTTCTCGTTCTTCAATGCCGGCAGCGGAGCCAACCAGAGCAACCATCTGTTCAAAACGGGGGCAGTGCATCAAGGTATTCACGAACGGGGCTGTAAGTTCGCCAGCAACGCCTATGTAATGCTCCCGGCACGGGAGGGGGCCTTCACGGTCATTTTGGGGCGTCACGTTCAACATCACAATACGGAGGATTTTCCCTTCTCCTACCTGGTGGAAGAGGAGGGCAAATCATACCTGATTCCAGGAATTAACCTGCGCAGCTACGGCACGTTACGCGACATCGCCAAATGGCGCAAGCGCGACAAACGCGGATCACTCAAACGTGACCGGATCAATTTCGAAGAGTACAACCCCTATCTTGGTTCGCACATCGCCAACGCACTGACCCTGAGCCGGAGAATGCTGACAAAGGAGGGTATCGACATTTATAATCACCAACGTCTACGTATCAAAGCCGTAATGCTCCGCCGCGGTATGCACCTCTATCAACTGGCATTGGACGCATGCATCGGCGACATTCTGTCAAAAGGATGCACAGCCCGGCGGGAAGCCGATCGAGAGTGGATCGATGCCGCCGGGATGTATGTTCCGAAAAACATCATGGAGCGCATCATCACCCGGATCGAATCGGGAGAGATCGCAACGTTGGAAGCTCTCGAAAAGCAATTCGTAGAGGCCGATTGCGAATATCAAAACTACGCCTATGCCTGGGCCCTGGACATGCTCGAAGAGATTCTCGGGCACAAACCCACCAAAGCCGACATTGTGCAAGCCATCTCTAAAGGTTCGATAGCTGCCGAAACGTTACATGCGATGCGTACGGACGATGCACAACACGATGCGGATGCCACCATGATGACCGGTTACGGCATCGACAGTTCGGATCCGGAGGAGATTCAGGCCGACTTCAAAGCTGTCCGAGGACTCGAATAAAGGCAAAACAGCACCGGAAGAGGATGTGGGCTTCAAGTATCGGCCATGAAACAAAACAGACAAAGAGATTATCCCAGATGAAACTATTGGTAATAGGAACGCTGACTCTTCTGCTCGGTGCGGGGGCACAGGCGCAAGAGATCAAAATAACGGGCAACGAATGGAAAAGTCCCCACACGGGATCGGTCGGACGAGCCCCGTTGCGCACGGAGTTCATCAGTTACGACATCCGCGAGGAGGCCGATCAGGGCAATATCGGCAAGTGTCCGTTCTTCCTGCCGCTGAACATGTTCTCCACCACACGCAACGGGCAGCCGCAACTGCGCGCCGTAGCAACGATCCCCTACATGTGGCTGGACCGCGACCTGTTCCTGCATGTGGAGGGAGTGCCCGATTTCTACGTCAGCGTCAACGACCAACGCATCGGATACTCGCAGGACAGCCGGACTCCGTCGGAGTTCAACATCTCGAAATACGTAAAGGACGGGCAGAACACCCTCGCCGTGGAGATCATGAGCGAAGGCGTGGGCAACGAACTGGAAACCGCTCTAAAGGAACCGGCACAACCCTTCGTGTTCCTCTACTCGCAGCCCAAAGCCCGAATCGAGGATTACCGGATCAGCGCCCGTCCCGACTCCACGGGGAAATACGGCGTGCTGAATCTGAAAATCGCCCTGTCGAACAGCTACAACACACCGGAAACCATCACGGTCGGATACGATATCTACTCTCCAAAAGGGAAACTGCAATATTTCGACATGAAGGAGGCCAAGTTGCAGGGGCAAGGCCGCGACACGGTGGAGTTCACCGAGGCAATTTACGGAGTAATGGACAGTCTGTGGAGCGCTGAAAAGCCCTATCTGTACCGGGGTATGCTGACGGTAAAGCGCGACGGACGAATGGTGGAATACATCCCGTTCAAGATCGCTTTCGGCACCACGGAGGTGCAGAACGGTGTGATCCTGCGCAACGGGCAACCGCTCCAGATCAAGGCCGCCCGTTATGATGCCGCACCGGATGCCGCCACGACCGAGGAACAGCTCCGCGAGTTAAAAAAACGAGGCATCAACACGGTGTGGGGAAATTATCCACAACCGATGTGGTTCTACGCCTTATGCGACCGTATAGGAATGTACGTGATCGACCAGGCAAACCTCAACAGCGATTTCGAAACGGGGAACCCCGATGTGGGCGGCACCTTGAGCAACAATCCGGCCTGGCTCGGATCGTTCGAGGAGCGCGTGAGCAGCATGCAGGCCCGTACAAAAAATCACACCTGTGTGATCGCATTGTCGCTGGGCGGAAGTATCGGCA
>CALYBN010000004.1 GCA_944414825.1 uncultured Rikenellaceae bacterium | reverse complement strand
GGTCATCCCGCCCTTCTTGAACGAAGAGAAGAAACCCGGGCCTACCTGTAATCCGATCGAATAGACAAACAGGATGAGTCCAAACTCTTTCAGAAAGTGAAGCAAATGCTCGTTCAGTCCCATGCCGAAGTGGCTGAAAGCGATACCCACGAAGAGAATCCACGTCACACCGAGGGATACACCTGCCACTTTGATCTTACCCAGGATGATCCCCAATGCGATCACAAGCGCCAGAATCAGCACCGAGTGTGCCACGCCACCGCCCCAAAACGCATCATTTCCAAAAAACAAACCATTAAACCACTCCATAATCTGTTCCGATTTCGCCGTCTATGCGACATTTGGCCGCAAAGATAGGGATTTTTTCAGGGAAAAGCATACAAAAATCACCAAGACATCCCACGCCAAAGTCCATGTCATTATTTCCGGTCCACCACGCATGGCAGTTTACGGAAAAATGCGTAGGTTTGCATCATGGAATGGTTAGTCGAGTACGGATATATCGGATTATTCATCGGGGCATTTCTCGCCGCAACGGTCATTCCGTTCAGTTCCGACGTTCTGCTGGTGGCGCTGCTGGCTGCCGGAGGTGATCCCTACATCGCCGTCCCAATTGCCACCGTGGGCAACTGGTTGGGCGGGCTCACCTCCTATTGGCTGGGATGGCTCGGACGCTGGGAGTGGATCGAAAAGTGGCTCGGGGTGAAACGCGAGAAACTGGAACGTCAGAAAAGCCGCATCAATCGTTACGGCAGTCTGATGGCACTGATGACCTGGCTCCCGATAGTGGGTGACGTATTGGCTGTGGCTCTGGGATTCTACCGTATCGACTTCAAGCGGTCGGCGCTCTATATGCTGATCGGAAAATGTGCCCGGTTCGTAGCCTGGGCCGTGATCTATTACTGGATCGCACCATTATTCTAGCACCCACGAAAAAAGCAACCGCCAGAACAAAACCCTAAGTCCGACGGCTGCCTGCATCCCGAAGGATACGTTTTATGCTTTCCGCTCTCGATCAGAACAGGCGATAGACGATCATCGGCCCCGAGGAGCGCACCGTAAACGAATCGCCGATAGCCTCGTTCAGCGTCCCACACCACCACGAGTCGAGCCGCTCGGGAAGCGGATAGACCAACCCTTCGCCCGACACATGCGCATGCGGATCCAGGCTGAAAATAGAGACATGCTCTCCGGGAAAGCTCTCGAACACGACCTTCTCCCCTCTCAGCGGATCAAAGACCCCGCGATCGGTCACCATACGCACCCGGGCACCCATAGCGCGATAGTCGGCCAACAAGCTGATATTCCCCAGCGTATGGTCCTCCCGTTTGCCGGTCGCCCCCAGGATCGTCAGGTGTGTCATCCCGGCTGCCAGGCAGTAGCGAACAGCCTTGGTCTGGTCGTTATGTTCCTGCTCCGTTTCGTGGTGCAGGACCGCAGCGTAACGTTCGCGCAGTCCGGCCGGCAGGGAATCGCAATCCCCCACAATGGCATACGGGTCGCCACCCCGTGCGATGAACGAAGCCGCCGCTCCGTCACAGCACACCACCCGGGCTGCATTCCGCAAAAGGGCCGAAGCCACCACACCCGACGGATAATCGCCGTCGGCCAGGATCACGACCTCATCCCGGTCGCGCTCAGTCGGTAATCGCAATGGTTCCATGTTGTTCTTTCATCATCCGCAGCCACCGGAAATAACCGAATACGGCGATCACGCTATAGACGGCATACAGTCCGGCCGTGAGCGGCAAATCCTTATAAAAATAGAGCCCTACCGTCACCACATCGACCACGACCCACACGAGCCACTGTTCCACATACTTATGGGCCAGCATCCAGGTTCCGATCACGCTCAGCGCCGTCGTGAAGGCATCCACATAGGGCACCGTACTGTCCGTAAACCGGATCAGCACCCACGCCAGCAGGGCATAAACCGCTCCACAAATCACCACCAGCGGCAGATACATCCGCCCGGGAGTCTTCACGATGGGGATCTCCCGTCCCTCCTTCCGGCGTGCTGCGCCATAGCGCCACACCCACCAGCCGTAGACAGCCGCCAACATGTAATAGATGTCCATCGCCATGTCGGCATACAGTCCCGACTGGTAGTAAAGCACGCCATGCACCATCGGCATGACGATGCTCACCAGCCACAGGTAGATGTTGGCTCGATACTCAAGCCACAGGTAGAGCAGCCCCAGTATGACGCCTACGATTTGCAGAATCAGCTTCAGCTCCATTCGTGCGAAGTTAGAATCTTATGACGATATTCGCAAGTACGTTGGTCCCGGCCTGCGGGAAATACCACGCATAGTTGGAGTAGACCGGCTGGCCGTTCTCCTCGCCGGCATAGGTGCTGCCACCGCCGCCGTTGCTGCAATACATCTCGTTGAAGAGGTTGTTGATCAGCACACCCAGCGAAATACTCCGCAGCGAGGGCAGGCGGAAGGTATATCCCAGGCGCAGGTTGTTCACGAAATAGGCATCGAGTTTCAGCTCCTCCTGTTTGGTATTGGTCAGATACTGCTCGCCCACATAGCTGGACTGCAGGCTGATGTCCCAGTTCTGGAACGAGGCCGACAGCAGGCTGTTGGCAATCACGTCGGGCGAGAAGGAGATCGGCGTGGAGCCCAGGTAGACCGGGTGAGCCTCATAATTGTCGTCATAGAGGATCTCGGTGTAGTTCTTGATCCGGTTGCGGCTGAACGTGGCGTTGACATCCCAGCGGAGCCAGTGGGTAAACTGCACGCCGGCCATCAGTTCCACACCTGCGCGGTAGCTCTTGGGGACGTTATCGGCCAGTGGTTCGCCGATATCGTTCGTCTCACCGGTCAGCACCAGCTGATCCTTGTACTTCATATAGTAGAGATTCACGCCGGCCGAAAAGTAGCGGCTACGGAAATTGTATCCGGCCTCATAGTCGTAGAGCCGTTCCGAACGCGGCGTGACATCGAACCGGGCATCGGTATAGTTATTCCGGGTCGGTTCCTTCTGCGCCACGGCAAACGAAGCATAGAGATTATGGTGCTCATTCAGGTCATAAAAGATACCGGCCTTCGGGTTAAAGAAGTTATAGGTCTCATCCACGTCGAGCAGCTGCATGTGATCGCTGGTCCAGTCCCACTTATCGTTCTGACCCTTGATCCGGTAATTGATATGGCGATACTGCAGGTCACCGTAGAGGTGCAGGCCCTTGGTCACCGTCCAGTCGGCACGGGCATAGACATTGGCATCGACCTTGGTGCCGTTGTTGCGGTAATATTCATGATCGGGCGACAGGTAGCCGACATAGTTCTGTACCCAGATCACGCGTCCAAAGTGGTCGCCGTCGTACTTGTTGGCCGCACCGCCCAGGGAAGCCTGCAGGCGCCCGCCGTTGTAGTTGAGCGAGAAGACGCCGCCACCGAATCCGTTGTCCATTTTCTTCTGGCGGACCAGGTTTGCACTGGTCACCTTGCCGTCCTCGACATACGCCTGCCGATCCGGATCACCGGCATAGGGCGTCAGGCCGTACTCCAGCAGCGAGGCCGCATTCTTATACTCCTGATAATACCCTTCGCCGTCGGTATAGTGCAGTGCCAGGTTCAGGTTCCAGCGCTCGCTCAGATATTGCGTAAAGAGCAGTTGATAGTTGCGCTGGATGTAGTTGTCGGTCTGATCCTTATAGAAACCGTCGAGCTCCGTCACCTGTTCGCCGTTCTCGTCGAGCACCGGTTTTCCCGCGGCATCGTAGACCGGTTGCCAGATCTCACCACAGGAGTTGTAGCGCCGGTCCGTCTTGAGCTGCTCGGCATCGATACCGTTCCAGGCATGGTAGGTCTTCTCCTTGCCGGCAAAGGTGATAAACTTGACCACCGTATTGCGACCATAATACCCTGCTTGAGCAAAATAGGATTTCAAATCAACCGAAGCCCGGCGCACGTAACCGTCCGACTGAATGTTGGACAGCCGGGCGTCGAAAGCCCAATGGCCGCCGATCAATCCGGTTCCCACCTTGATCGTCTCCTTGTGGGTATTGAACGAACCGTAGGCAGCCGACAACTCGCCGTAGGCCGTCGGTGACGAGGCTTCGGTCTTCAGGTTGACGCTCCCGCCGAAAGCACCGGCACCGTTGGTCGAGGTTCCCGCACCGCGCTGCAACTGGATGTCCTCCACCGAGGAGGCAAAATCGGGCATGTTGACCCAGAAAAGGCTATGGCTCTCCGCGTCGTTCATCGGA
>CALYBN010000003.1 GCA_944414825.1 uncultured Rikenellaceae bacterium | reverse complement strand
GGACTGGCTGTGACGGTTGTGGTGAGCGGCGTGTTCGGAGACCTGGCCGAGTCGCTGTTCAAACGTTCGGCGGGAGTGAAGGATTCCGGAGCAATCATGCCCGGGCACGGCGGTTTTCTGGATCGTTTCGATGCATTAATTCTTTCAGCTCCGTTTGTTTTCGTCTATTTTATTATCTTTGCTAATGCATACGCATGGTAAAAAACAAACTGCTGACTTTCATGAGAATCAATAAGGAGGGCTACCGCATCATTTTTACGACACTACTGATCTGTGTGGTGGTTAGCCTGCTAGTGTTCCTCTTCTGCCCGCGGATCGTGGGCTGGATTGTGGCGGGGGCTACTTTGTTGTGGTGGCTGTTTGTGATTTCATTTTTCCGAAAACCGAAACGGGCGGTGGTGCGCGATCAGCATACGGTCTACGCTCCGGCCGACGGGACGGTAGTGGCAGTCGAGGAGATCGAGGAAATGGAGTATCTGGGCGATCGCCGGATTCAGGTGTCGGTTTTTATGTCGCTGACCAATGTCCACATGAATTGGTATCCGGTGAGCGGTTCGGTGATCTACTTCAAGTATCACCCGGGCCAGTTTTTTGTGGCATGGCACCCCAAGTCTTCGGAGAAAAATGAACGTACGACGACGGTGGTCGATACGGGAGAGCATAAGATTTTGTTCCGCCAGATTGCCGGTTTTGTGGCTCGTCGGATCGTATCGTATGCCCGCGAGGGGGAGACGGTATTGCAGAACGAAAAGTGCGGGTTCATAAAGTTTGGCTCGCGTGTGGATGTGATGTTGCCTCCGGATAGCGAGGTTCTGGTCCGGATCGGAGACAAGGTGGTTGGTTCACAGACGCCGCTGGCACGTTTGAAATAGAAAGAATCGTTCGGCAGATCGACTATGACGAAACTTGCGAAATATATTATCGGAATAGCAGTCACGGCAGCCATACTTTTTCTGGTGTGGTATTTCGGGAATATAGTGGCTTATATTTTGACCTCGGCCGTACTGGCTATTATCGGCAAACCGATGGTCGATCTGTTGCTGCGGTTGCGAATCCGCAAGTTCCGGTTTCCGCGGTGGTTGGCAGCCTTGTTGACGCTGGCGACGATCTGGGCGCTGGTGGTGACTTTCTTTTCGCTTTTTATCCCGTTGGTATTCGGGAAGATGAACGAACTGTCGACCCTGCAGATGCCGCAGTTGGTTCAGTCGTTCGACGAGCCGTTGAATGCCCTGGAGGAGTTTTTGCAGAAGGTGTTTGCCGTCAGTGGTGATGGGGGTGAGTTTTCGCTCAAGGAGGCGATCGTCAAGCAACTGACCCCGATCTTCAATGTAAATGTGATCAACGATATATTCTCTTCGATCGTCTCTATTATCGGAGATACGGTGGTGGCATTGTTCTCCATTTCGTTCATCACCTTCTTTTTCCTGAAGGAGGATAATCTGTTCTACAACATGGTGGTGGCCATGTTCCCCAAGAAATATGAGAGTAATATTACCCATGCGATGAACTCCATCACACAGTTGTTGATTCGTTATTTTACCGGTATCCTGGCGGAGTCGTTTCTGATCATGTTGGTGCTGTCACTGGCCTTCATGGTGTGGGGATTTTCGGCCGATACGGCTTTCTTTATGGGACTGGTGATGGGCATTTTGAATGTGATCCCATATATCGGGCCGCTGATTGGAGGTGGCATCTGTGTGATCGTAGGTGTTATCTCTCCGTTGGAAGGGGTTGCCATTGAACATATGTTGTTGATGATTATTGGCACGATATTGTTTGTCAAAGGCTTGGATGATTTCATTCTGCAACCGACACTCTATTCCAATCGGGTCAACGCCCATCCGCTGGAGATCTTCCTGGTGATTCTGATTGCAGGAAGCGTGGCTGGTGTGGTCGGGATGTTGTTGGCTATCCCGGCTTACAATGTAATCCGTGTCTTTGCTAAGGAGTTTTTCTATAATTTCCGGTTGGTGCAGAAACTGACCGAAAAGATCTAACTCGGGGAGAGCCCCCCCCTTCCTGCTGCTGTTTTTTTTATAGCGTGGCGATGCGCAACTCTTTCGGGTACATGTTGTTGGCCCGATGACCGATGCGTTTGATCCAACCCAATGGTAACTCCCCGTACCGGACCAGATTGATCCCTTCCTGCAGAAGAGAGACGTCGATCTCCTGTTTGCGCAGATATTGCCGAGCCTCTTCCAACCCCAGCCGGACAGAGGGAGCTGAATCCGATGCCAAGTCGTGGAACAGTGCCAGGGGATGCTCTGGCCGCAACTTCCCGCCGAACAACTGCCCGGCCAGGACGCCGGAGTAGACCACAGACAGGGACTCCGAGAGGACCTTGACCATCGGGTAACTCTCTCCATAGTAACCATAGATATTGTCGCCGGCTTGCGCAAAACACATGTGCTCCGGTTGCCCGAACCATCGGCCCACCACCGTGGCAGCAGGCCGTGGCAGCGGTACGAGGATTGTGCGGCGAGGCTTTGGGGTCCGCAGTCGGACCTTTCCATCGGCCTTGTGCAGGACGGCGGCGAAGAACCCCTCTCCCTCCACCCGGTGGGGATAGAATCGGAACGTACAGATCCCAGCCTCTTCGCTCCGGACAATGCCCCATGCCGGATCGAGTTCTACTTCAATTGGTTCGCAATCATACTGATCGACCAGCCAGGCGATGTTCTCCTCGTCCTCGGTGCGGTTGAACGTACAGGTACTGTACAACAGGATGCCGCCCGGTTTGAGCGATCCCCAGATGTCACTCAGAATCCGCCGTTGCCTTTGGGCGCAGAGCCGTACATTCTCCGGACTCCACTGCTCCCGGGCTTGCAGATCTTTGCGGAACATTCCCTCGCCGGAACAGGGGGCATCCACGGCGATCACGTCGAAATACTCCTGCAGACCTGCGAAATGTGCCGGATCGTTGTTGGTCACCACCACGTTTCCGAGGCCCCATTTCCGGACGTTGTCGGCCAGGGTCATGGCCCGGGCACGGATCACTTCGTTGGCTACTACGATGTTTTCCAGTCCGGCCAGTGTGGCCAGCAGGGTCGTCTTGCCGCCCGGTGCGGCACACAGGTCCAAAATACGCAACCCTGCATCGCGATTGCGTCCAATCCGGGCCATCGCCTGTTCGTAGAGATGTCCGATGAACATCGAACTGGCCTCCTGCACGTAGTAGGCCCCGCTGTGGAAAGCCGGATCGAGCGTAAACGAGGGGCGTTCCTTCAGATAACGGCCGTAGCGGCACCAAGGTACAGCACGGCCGGGCGCTTCGTCCGTGATCTTGTAAGGATTGTAACGTACCGACACCGGAGAGGGAGCCTCCAACGCGGCACAGAGTTCTTCGGCCTCCGAGGCGGGTAGTATCTCTTGCAGGGATCGGGTGAATTCTATTGGGAACATGGGTATGCAGGCTTGTTGGTAGGGGGTTTTATGCGGCTGTTGGCGTGTGTAGACAGACAGGGGGGGGGACTCGGGCGATAGGCCAGGACAATCCGAGAGAAGATCACATACGACTTTGCCCAGGACCGTCGATTGATCAGAATGCCCATGTGTCCGGGAGGGGTGTATAAGACCGAATTGACTGCCTTCTCCCTCTGGATTACCGTTTGGTTTTGCGGAGTGCCTCGATCTGTTCTACAACCCGGTCGATCACTGTCGGGTTGAGAATGAAGTCTTCCTTGTCGATGTCAAGCGTGATCAGGGGGCCCTTGTAGATGTTGTTGATCCAATTCTCGTACTTGTCGTTCAGGCGGGCGAGATACTCCTCCTGGATCGACATCTCGTAGGCACGTCCCCGCCGCTGGATCTGGCTGATGAGGGTCGGGACGCTGGCTTTCAGATAAATCAGCAGGTCGGGTGACGGGATCAGGTGCGAAGCGATGTCGAATATGCCCATGTAGGAGTTGAAGTCGCGTGAAGACATCAGCCCCATTTGGTGCAGGTTGGCGGCAAAGATGTAGGCATCTTCGTAGACCGTACGGTCCTGGATCAGATCCTCGTTGCATTTCAACATCTCGACGGCCTGTTTGATGCGGCTGCCCAGAAAGTAGATCTGCAGGTTAAAGGCCCAGCGGCTCATGTCCTGATAGAAATCGTTCAGATAGGGGTTGTTGGTGTCCTCCTGATAGATTTTGGCATGACACCGGGCGGCGAGTGTCTCGGTGAGGGTAGTCTTCCCGCTGCCGATATTTCCTGCGATGGCGATATACATGAGGTACGAGTTTTTGGTTGTTTTCCTATTTTGTATTTTCAGAGTTTTGCTCCTCCTCGAGCAGCTGCTCCACGTAGATACGTTCGTTGAACAGGCGAGGGACCTTGTTCTGACCGCCCAACTTGCCGCGCCGTTCCATCCAGCGTAGAAACGTGCCCGGTGTCACGATGCTCAGCCGTGGGGCGTGAAGCGTGGTATCTTTGAAACGTTTGGCTTCGTAGTCGGAGTTGACCTGCTGGAGTGCCTTGTCCAGCACTTCGGCGAAATGTTCCCGCGAATTCGGCTCCCGGCGGAACTCGACTACCCACTCATGAGCTCCCTTTTCACGTCCCTCCATATAAACCGGGGCAACGGTGAATTCAGCTACTTCGGCACCGGTCCGATCGCATGCCTCCCGTATGGCTCGCTCGGCGTTGTCGACCATCACCTCCTCGCCGAAAACGTTGATGAAGTGCTTTGTCCGTCCCGTGATCCGGATGCGGTAGGGCGACGTGGAGGTGAACTCCACCGTATCGCCGATCTGGTAACGCCACAGTCCGTTGCTGCTGGTGATCAGCATGGCGTAGTTTTCCCCCGTTCGGACCCCTTCGAGTGGCAGCGCTTTCGAGGGATCGCCCAGATGTTGCGTAGGCAGGAATTCGTAGTAAGTATGGTAGTCTAGCATCAGCAGCATGTCGTCGCGCGAGGGATCGTCGCCGATGGCGAAGAAACCCTCCGAGGCGTTATAGGTCTCCATGTATTTCATCTGCGACGAGGGAATGATACGCTCATATTCTTTGCGATAGGGCTTGAAACTCATGCCGCCGTGTACGAAAAGTTCCAGTCCGGGCCATACCTCCAATAGGTTGCTTTTGCCCGTGTAGTCCAGTATCTTGTTCATCATTACCAGATTCCACGATGGAACACCGGCGAATGACGTTACATGCTGTCCCACGGCCTCCTCACAGATCTTACGGACCTTCATTTCGAAATCCGGGATCAAGGCCGTGTCGGCTGCCGGCGTACGGCGCCAGTCGGCCCACCGGGGTGTGTTGCGGATCAGGATGGCTGACAGATCGCCCGATTGTGCTTTGTCGCTCTCTCGCTCGATCCGGCAACTGCCGCCCAGCGTCAGCGTTTTCCCTCTGAATACCTTCGTGTCGGGGTAGAGGGCCGAGAAGAGTGCAATCACGTCACGAGGACCGCGCAGATGAGCATCCTTCAATCCGGCTGCCGTGACCGGAATGTATTTGCTGCGGGCACCGGTCGTGCCGGACGATTTGGCGAACCAATGGGTATGTCCAGGCCAAAGGACGCCTGCTTCTCCCGTTCTGGCCCGGTCGATGAGTTCATTGAGTGTCTCATAGTCGTACACTGCGATCCGACTGCGGAACTGCTCAGCCGTACGGATCGATTCCATACCGTGAGCCTGTCCGAATAGGGTCTCCTTGCCTTGTTCCAGGAGATAACGGAGTTGTTTCTCTTGTACTTCAGCGGGATGCTTCCGGAAATAGTCGATCTCCGCGCGGCGGTGACTGAAAAATAGTCGGACCAGATTGGCTGTGAGATTCATATCATTCGTTAATTAAAGAATCGGCCCACACGAGCGATGGCTGAGGGCAGGGCAAAGACCACGGCCCGGTCATAGGCATTGATTTCCATGTTGCCCACGGCAATGAATACCTTGTCGCCGCGGACGATCCCGCCAATGATGGCATCGTGGGGAAATTCCAGATCCTTGATTTTTTGTTTGGTGACAGGGGAATTCGGTTTCACGATGAATTCCAGCACTTCAGCATTGCTTCCCGTCAGACATTTGATGGCCTGTACGTCGGTGCTCATCGTGAATCGGAAGATACTGCTGGCCGTGATCAGTTTCTTGTTGATGATCGTATCGATGCCGATGCTCTCAGCCAGATTGATGTAGTTGAGGTTCTCCACCTCGGCGATCACTTTCTTGACCCCCATCTTCTTGGCCAGCATCGCGGCCAGAATGTTGGTTTCGGAGCGCCCCGTTACCGCCACAAAGGCATCCATACTGCTAAGCCCCTCTTCGAGCATCGATTCGATATTCCGCCCGTCTTCATTGATGATGAGGGTCTTATCCAGCTGCTCGGCCAGTTTGTAGGCTTTTTCGGCATTGTAGTCGATCAGTTTGACATTTACCTCCTCCTGTAATTCATGGGCGATGCGGACGCCGATACGACTGCCGCCGAGGATCATCAGGTTGTTGATGCTGACATTGGCTTTCCCGGAAAATTCGATAACGGATCGTACCGACTCCTTGTTGGTGATAACATAGATCGTGTCGCCCTCCATGAACTGATCGTTGCCGCGGGGAATGATGGTGTTGCCGTCGCGGGTGATAGCGACCGTGCGATAGGGCAGATTTTCCCGATCGGCCGTTGCTTCGATCAGGGTTTTGCCTACCAGCGGCGAGGTGATGTCGAGTTTGAAGACCACCAGAGCCAGTTTCCCGCCCGAAAAGTCGACGTATTCTGTCGTGGAGGTATGCCCCAGCAGGTTAATTACTTCACGGGCAGCCACCTTTTCGGGATAAAACAGGTAGTCGATGCCGATGTTGATGAAGATCTCCTTGTTGTTGGGTTCCAAATATTCGTTGTTGTCGATGCGGGCGATGGATTTTCGGGCGCCGAGTTGTTTGGCCAGCATTGCGGAGATGATGTTCATGTTCTCCTCGTGGCACACGGCAATGAAGAGGTCGGCCTTACGGACCGAGGCGCGTTTGAGTACGGCGAAGGTCGTGGGATTTCCCTCGATAGTGATGACATCGGCCATGCTGCTGAGGTCGTCGAGCAGCTTCTGGTCTTCGTCGACGACCGTGATTTCATGCATTCCGCCGCTCAACATCTTGGCCAGGTGGCTGCCCACCTCTCCGGCTCCGGCAATGACGATCTTCATAGTCTGATGATGATTTGGTGTTTATCCATGCAAATTTATAACTTTGCACGGATATTGCATCATCCTTTGGGTTGAATATTTCAGTGAAAACAGGTTCAGAGTATGTCACAGATAGTTTTGGTTGTTATTGTGGCGGTGGCGGTGGTTGCGTTTTTTGTACTGGCGCTTTCGCTCACGCTGATTTTCAAGGGGCGTCATCTGGAGATGGACGTCGGCAGTAATCGTGAGATGCGGAAACGGGGTATCAAATGTGCCTCGCAGCAGATCCGCGAAGAGGAACGGGCTTTGCGTGCAGCGCGGAAGGAAGGTTCCGTGTCGCCGGAGGAGTGCTCCGAAGGGGGATGTGCCACCTGCACGATCGAGGTGTGTCACCCGGACGGATCATCTGGCAAGGAGAACAAGTAGACCCATAGAAACGATAACAAAGAACGGATACCAGATATACTTGGTATCCGTTCTTTTGTATGATGCTGTATCCGGAGAGAGCCTTCCCGGCGTTGGGCCGTTCGTAGTCATTCTTTCGGAAAGAGGGACGTTTCTGCCTGGGGGATTAGTCGACCGTGCTGCCCCACCAATCTTTGTTGGGTTTCCAGCCTTTGGACAACTCTTCGAGACGTTTGGCTTCAAGTTTTTCCATTTGGGCGCGATTCAGACTGTCGCGGAATCTTTTCTCGGCAACCGGGTCATACTCCATGTCGGCTTCGGGCATACGGGCATTCACGCTCTGTAGCCAGGCGTCGAGCTCGCGTTTGAGTTCAGTCACCTTCTTCGGATATTGTGCGTTCAGTGGATTGCTCTCGGTGATGTCCTTCTCCAGATTGTAGAGCTCGCAACGGCCGTCTTCGTGGTAGAAGATCAGTTTCCAGTTCCCTTTGCGGATGATCGAAGAGGGTTCGCCTCCCTGATTGCCGTAGTGGGGGTAGTGCCAGAAGAGGGCGCGGTCGTAATGCGTCCCCTGTTCGAGAACGGGGATGAGCGATACACCGTCCAGATGCTGTTTGGGCCGCAGCGGGAGTCCTGCGTAGTCGAGAATCGTAGGGTAGAGGTCGGTTCCGATCACAGGTTCGTCACACGTGCTGCCTTTCTGCTTGAGCCCCGGGTAGGAGATGATGAACGGCACGCGGATGCCGCCTTCCCACTGCCGGCCCTTGCCGCCGCGCAACGGAGCCAGCGATGTGGCATAGCTGTCGCCCGAGACCACTCCTCCATTGTCGCTGGTGAAGATGACCAGTGTGTTGCGATCCAGTCCCGACTCTTGCAGGTAGTCCAGCACGCGGCCGATCGCATCATCCATCTGTTGGATCAACCCTGCATAGACCGGACTGTCCTGATGTTTCCGCACGGGCAGCATGCGATCCACCTCGAAACCGGTTGGGGCGATGCCGGCCCGTTCGGCCTTGTCGCGGAAATAGGACCAGCGCTCCTGGGTGGTTTGGATGGGACCGTGTACGGCATAGAAAGAAAGATAGACGAAGAAGGGCTTCTCGTTCTGATGGGCCAGGAAATCGACGGTTTCGTTGGCCAGTCGCATGGAGAGGTTTTCACCCCGTGGTCCGTCTTTCAGCTTGGGATTGGAGTAGGGCGAGAAATAGCCGCCTTTGGGCGATCCAGCCTCCCAGCCGCCGATGTTGATCTGGAAGCCGTGGTCCTCCGGATCGGATCCTTCGCCGCCCAAGTGCCATTTCCCGGCGATGAAGGTGGTGTAGCCCTCTTCGGTGAGCGCTTCGGCCAGCGTAGTTTGGCGCAGATCGAGACTCTCCTCGTAAAGCGCCGGGAGCAGTTTGCTGTGGCGGCCGGTTTTACGCCACTCCTCGCCGGCACGTTCGCCGATCCAGTCGGTGATGCCGTGACGCGGGGTGTACTGCCCGGTCAGGATGCTGGCCCGGGAGGGACTCGATACCTGGCAGGCGGCATATCCGTTCGTGAAGCGCACGCCTTGAGCGGCGATCCGGTCGATATTCGGGGTTTCGTAGTAGGTGCTTCCCATACAACCAACATCATTCCAGCCATAATCGTCGGCCAGAATGAGCAGAATATTGGGATGCGTTTGTTGTGCGACGGCCGTTCCGCCGGGCAAAAGCGCAGCCAGCAGCGGGGCGCACAGAAGGGTGTTTCGGGTATTCATGTCGTGAGTGGATTAATAGATTGGCTACAAGATACGAAAAAATCCCAAACAGTGGGCCGTTTTTTTACGGAGGAATGTGTTTGGACTTTCGCCCGTACCCCCGGGCTATGTCTTTACCAACGGGTAGAGAACTGTCGCAGCTCTTTGCGTAGGACGGCTTCATTACCGTTCAGACAACGGTCCAGCAGGGCATGGAACTTCGGGCCGTGGTTTTTGTGTACCGTGTGGCAAAGTTCGTGAAGCAGCACGAAGTCGATCAGTCGATCCGGGAGGCGCATCAGGTGAAGGCTTAGCGAGATGTCGTTGCGCGAGGAGCAACTGCCCCACTTGCTGACGGTGTTGCGCACGGCGACCTTGCCGTATCGGAAGCCGTATTGCGTAGCCAGTCCTGCGAGCCGGGAAGGCAGAATGGCTCGTGCTTCGGCGCGCCATGCCTCCTCGATCCCTTTGCGGATGACCGTTTGGACGGTTTCATCTGCATAATGCAGGTGGAGCGGATAGCTGATCTCGATCCGTTCGGCAGTGATTCGGCATCGGATGCGGGGCGTGTCGCACGGCACAAGTTGCAGGGTATGGTGGCGCGTGGCATAAGGCATGGCGATCGGTGCCCTCGGATGTTGTACTGCCATGCGGTCCAGTACCCGACGGACCCACTCCTCCCGACTCTCCAGGAACCGAAGACCCTCGGATACGGGAATCCGACAGGGCATTGACAACCGGATCCGGCCCGGCGGACGGATGGAGATCGAGATGCGCCGAGCCCGCCACGTCTGCGAGAGGGTGATCTCTCCGAAACGCGGGTGGGTGATCGTTGAAGTCATGGTGCTGCGACGGTTGTTGAACATCCTGGATAACGGTTTGTCGGCGCGGCCTCTCCCCATCTTCGGAGGAGCGATTTTATTTGCTTGTCAGTGCCGCTTCGGCCTGAGCTACGCGCTCGAATCCGAACTGGGATACTACTTCGTCCATCAGCATGCGGATCTTGTCGTTGCAGAGATTGCCGATGCTGCCTTCGTGCGTGTGATGGACCGTGCGTTCGGGGCGGAAGGTACCGTTCTCGATGTCGAGTCCCACTTTCTTATAGGCTTCGCGGAATGGCATGCCGCTAAGGGCCAAGTTGTTGACCGTTTCGACGCTAAAAATATAGTCGTATTTCTTCTCCTCGAGGATACCTTCCCGTACGGAGATATGTTCCAGCATGTATTTGGCCATGTGCAGCATGTTGCGCAAGTCTTCCAGTGCCGGGAATAATTGCTCTTTCAGCAGTTGCAGGTCGCGGTTATAGCCTAGCGGCAGATTGGTCGTGAGCATGGTGATCTGGTTGGGCAGGGCTTGCAACAGGTTGCACTTGCCGCGCATGATCTCCCATACGTCGGGATTCTTCTTGTGGGGCATGATGCTCGAACCGGTAGTCAGCTCGGCCGGGTAGGAGATGAAATTGAAGTTCTGGTTGAGGAACATTGTGTTGTCCATCGCCAGCCGCCCGAGCGTGGCGGCTACCGATGAGAGGGCTTGTGCTACGATACGTTCCGTCTTGCCGCGCCCCATCTGAGCGTAGACCACGTTGTAGCACAGCGAGTCGAATCCGAGCAGTTCGGTGGTCATCGTGCGGTTGAGCGGGAACGAGGAGCCGTATCCGGCGGCCGAGCCGAGTGGATTGCGGTTGGTGATCCGGTAGGCGGCCAGCATCATTTGCATGTCGTCGACCAGCGACTCGGCATAAGCTCCGAACCAGAGCCCGAATGACGACGGCATGGCCACCTGCAGGTGGGTATAACCTGGCATGAGCGTATTGCGGTGCTTCTCCGACAGGGTCTGCAGCGTGTCGAACAGTGCACGCATATCGCGCGTGATCTCATAGAGTTCCCGGCGCAGGAAGATGCGCAGGTCGACCAGTACCTGATCGTTGCGCGAACGGCCGCTGTGGATCTTCTTGCCGGCTTCGCCGATGCGTTGCGTGAGCAGGAACTCCACCTGGGAGTGTACATCCTCCACGCCATCCTCGATGCGGAACCGGCCGGCTTTGATCTCGGAGTAGATTTTCTTCAGCTCCTTCTGTACGAGGGCCAGTTCCTCGGCAGTGAGCAGCCCGATCGTTTCGAGCATGCGCGTGTGGGCCAGCGAACCGAGTACGTCGGCTTCGGCCAGCAGGAGATCCATTTCGCGGTCACGGCCGACGGTAAAGCGGTCGACGGCGGCATCGTTGTCGTTATTTTTTTGCCAGAGTTTCATATGCGGTTTGTTTTATTTGGCGGAGGGTTTCGGGATATGCTTCTCTCCTGATGATTTATCGTTGCGTTTGATTAGAGAATCTGTTCCAACATGCGGATGTAGAGTTCGATGCCTTCGCGGATCTCGCTCAGGTGGACAAATTCGTCGGCGCTGTGCGAACGGGCGCTGTCGCCCACCCCCAGTTTCAGTGACGGGATGTCGAGCAGAGCCTGGTCCGACGTAGTGGGAGAACCGTAGGTCGTGCGGCCCAGTGCCAGCCCCGCCTTGACGATCGGGTGCGACGGGTCGATTGACGAGGGTTTCAGACGGGTCGAGCGCGGAACCACCTCGCAGTCGACATGTCGGCGGATCTCCTCTACAACCTCCTTGTTGGTGTAACGGTCCGTGACGCGGATATCGACCGTAAAACGGCATTCGGCCGGTACGACATTATGCTGGCTGCCGGCGTTGATGATCGTGACGGTCATCTTCACGGCCCCGAACAGATCGCTCTCTCTCGGGAAACGATAGGTCCGGAACCACTCTATATCTTTCATGGCGCGGTAGATGGCATTATCACCCTCCTCGCGGGCGGCATGTCCGGCCCGGCCGTGGGCCACGCAGTCGATCACGATCAGGCCTCGCTCGGCGATGGCCAGTTGCATGAGGGTCGGTTCGCCCACGATGGCGAAATCCAGCTTTCCCAGGTGGGGCAGCACGCACTCCAGCCCTTTATTGCCGCTGTTTTCCTCCTCGGCCGTGATGGCGACACACAGGTTGTAGGCCATATCCGCCCGGTCATAGAAATGGCGGAAGGCGGCCAGCAGCGACACTACGCTTGCTCCGGCATCGTTGCTGCCCAGCCCGTACAGCCTATCCCCTTCGACCGTGGGCGTGAACGGGTTGCGCGTGTAGGCGCTGTTGGGCTTTACGGTGTCGTGGTGGGAGTTGAGCAGGATGGTGGGTTTCCCCGGGTCGAAGTAGCGGTTCATCGCCCAGACGTTATTATAGAGGCGATTGATGTTCTGCACGCCGTGGTGGGTGAGAAAGCGGTCGATCAACACGGCCGTATCCTGTTCGCCACGACTGATGGAAGGCGTAGCGATCAGTGATTTCAGCAATTCGACGGCATCGCCGTATAACTCTTCGTAATTCATGGTCTTATCTGCTTTGTGGATGCCGAGGCATCCTCTCTTTCGTTCTCAATCGTGGATCCGCTGGCGCATCACTTCGAACAGCAGCACGGCGGCTGCAGCCGATACGTTCAGCGATCCGATGCTCCCGATCATCGGAATGGCCACCTGTTGGTCGCACGTCTTGAGCACCTCTTTCGAAATGCCGGTCTCTTCATTGCCCATCACCAGCAGGGTGGGTTTCCGCAAGTCGGCGTCGTAGAGCAGCGTTCGGCTCTTCTCCGTGGCGGCGACAGCCTGCATACCCTCGGCCTGCAAGGCCTTGATCGTGTTGCGGATGCTTCCTACGCGACATACGGGGATGCGTGTCAGAGCACCGGCCGAGGTCTTCAGTGCATCGGCATTCACCGGCGCGCCGTTCTTGACCGGGACGATCAGTCCGTGGGCTCCCGCACACTCGGCACTGCGGGCGATAGCTCCGAAATTACGCACGTCGGTCACCCCGTCCAATACCACGATCAGCGGTGTTTCGTCCTCCGGCACCCGTTCCAGGATGTCGCTCAACTCCACATAGTCGATTGCTGCTATCTGGGCCACCACTCCCTGGTGATTGCCACGGGTGAGGTGGTTGAGTTTTTCGATCGGCACCTCCTGGATCCGGATCCGGTGGCGGAAGCAGAGATCGCGCAATTCGCTGATCAACTGTCCGTCGGCGCCTTTGCGCATGTAGATTTTTTCGATCTGGCGTCCTGCCTCGATGGCTTCTGCAACGGGACGGATGCCGAAAACTAGGTTGTCCATCGTATAGTGTTTGATCGTGCGTTATCGTTCGGTGAGTATGTCCAGTTCGTAATTCAGTTTTTCCCATTCGTGCATCTGCACGTCGAGCCGATGTTTCACGGCGTTGTACTGTTCGAATACTGCCGTGTCCGTCAGGTCGATGCCGTGCGCTGCGGGGTCGGCCATCCGGGTATCCCAGTCGGCCACTTCGGCCTCCAGTTTGGCGATCTCGGCTTCGGTCTTTTCGATAGCGTTCCGTACTTTGCGGATCGCCTTTTCGGCCTCTTTTTTCTTGGCATACTCCTCTTTGCTTTGGGGCTTCGGAGCTTCGACGGCGGGTTTCTCCTCCTGCTTCTTCAGTTCCACGTCGCGCAGGGACTCCAGCTTGCGCTTCTCGAGGAAGTAGTAGATGCCGCCCAGATACTCTTTCACCCCGCCGTCGCGGAACTCATAGACCTTGTCGACCATCCCGTCCAGAAATTCGCGGTCGTGCGACACTACGACCACCGTCCCGTCGTACTGGATCAGGGCGTTTTTCAGAATATCCTTCGAACGCATGTCCATGTGGTTTGTCGGCTCGTCCATGACCAGCAGGTTGTGCGGTTCGAGCATCATCCGCGCCATGGCCAGCCGGGCCCGCTCGCCGCCCGAGAGCACGCGCACCTTCTTGTCGATGTCCTCGCCGCGGAACAGAAAGGCGCCCAGGATATCCCGCAGCCGGGTACGGATGTCACCCACGGCCACGCGTTCCAGCGTGTCGTAGACCGTGAAATCGCCGTTCATCAGGTCGTCCTGATTCTGGGCGTAATAGCCAATATTGACATTATGCCCGATGCGGACCGAACCCTCCGTTGGGGTCAGTTCGCCGATCAGCATCCGCGCGAAGGTGGTCTTACCCTCGCCGTTGCGTCCCACCAGAGCGATCTTTTCTCCCCGTTCGATCACGAAATCAGCCCCGCTGAAGACGTGCTTCGCACCGAAACTCATCCCGGCCTCCTTGACCTCGGCCACGATCTGTCCGGAACGCGGTGCCGGCGGGAATTTGATGTTGAGCCGGCTCAGATCCTCTTCGTCGATCTCGATGCGTTCGATCTTCTCCAGTTGTTTGATGCGGCTCTGCACCTGATTGCTCTTGGTGGGCTTGTAGCGGAACTTTTCGATGAACTCTTCGGTCTTTTCGATCATCCGCTGCTGATTGTTGTAGGCTGCGATCTGCTGCTCGCGGCGTTCGCGGCGCAGTTCGACGTATTTGCTGTACGGAGCTTTGTAATCGTACAGGTGTCCGCACATGATTTCGATCGTGCGGTTGGTGACGTTGTCCAGAAAGGCCCGGTCGTGCGAAATGAGCACCACGGCCCCGTTGTAGTTCTTCAGATACTCCTCCAGCCACTGGATGCTTTCGATGTCCAGATGGTTGGTCGGCTCGTCGAGCAGAAAGACCGACGGCCGGCGCAGCAGCAGCTTTGCCAACTCGATGCGCATGCGCCACCCGCCGCTGAATTCGCTGGTGGCGCGACCGAAGTCTTCGCGTTTGAAACCCAGGCCCAGTAGAGTCTTTTCGATCTCTGCCTCACGGTTGTCACCGCCCAGAATGTGGTAGCGGTCCGTTGCTTCGTTCAATCGGTGGAGCAACTGCTCGTAGCTGTCGCTTTCGTAGTCCGTGCGCGAGGCGATCTCTTCGGTCAGGCGGGTGATCTCCCGCTCCAGCGCCAAAACCTCATCGAATGCCTTGGCGGTCTCCTCAACCAGAGAGGTGGTGTCGGCCACTTTCATTTGCTGGGGCAGATAGCCCAGCGTGCAGTCGCCGTTTTTGCTCACGGCACCGCTGGTGGGCGGTTGCTCTCCGATCAACACCTTCAGGAGGGTACTCTTCCCGGCCCCGTTTTTCCCGACCAGACCGATGCGGTCCTTGGGGTTGATCAGAAAGGATATGTCTTTGAATAGATCCCAACCGCCGAAACTGACGGTCAGGTTATCGACTGAAATCATCCGTTATTACTTCGCATTTAACATTTTTAGTATCTCGGCCTGCGGATCTTCTGCTTTGAATACGGCGCTGCCGGCTACCAGGGCATCACATCCTGCGGCGAACAGTTCACCGGCATTGGCAGCGCTCACGCCGCCGTCGATCTCGATCAGCGTGCCCGTCCCTTTTTGGTCGATCAGGCGGCGCAATTCGCGCACCTTCTCCGTACTGCCTGGGATGAAACTCTGGCCGCCGAATCCCGGTTCGACACTCATGATCAAGACCAGGTCAGCCGCATCGAGCACCTCGCTCACTTCGCTTACGGGCGTGGCCGGTTTGATCGAGACGCCGGACTTCGCTCCGCAGGCCCGGATCATTTCCAACGCCGCGCGCAGATCCTTCACCGCCTCGGCATGTACCGTGACCAGATCGGCGCCCGCTTCGACGAATCGTTTGACGTAGCGTTCCGGTTCGACGATCATCAGGTGGACGTCCATGAACTTCGGTGATGCGGCCCGGATGGCCTTCAACACCGGGAATCCGAACGAAATGTTGGGTACGAAGACGCCGTCCATCACATCGATATGGATCCATTGTGCGGCGCTTGCGTCGATCATGCGTGTGTCGCGCTCCAGGTGGCCGAAGTCGGCCGAGAGCATCGAGGGGGAAATAATCCTGTTCATCGTTTTTTCTTTAGAACCAGGACAAAGATACGTATTTCCGCAGAACTTTCCACGATTCGGTCAGGCTCTTTTCCACAGACGGTTCACCTTGCGGCGGATGGCTGCGCCGTTCAGCAGGGTCAAGATCAGTGCCAGCGCTGCTCCCGCAGCGAGGGACAGACCGACTCCTCCCGGGTGATATTCCTCTGTCAAAGTCTCCAGTAGGGGCAGGTAGCCTTGTCGGATAAGTAAGGTAGCGGCCAGAGCGACCAGCAGCACAAACAGGTTCAGCCCGGCGGTCAGCAGTTGATAGGGACGGGCGACCCGGGCCGGCGTATAGCCCAGAAGCAGCAGGTTCTCGAGTTTGCGACTGTTTCGCTGGAGCAGGAGGAAGATGCTGAGCAGCAGGATGAAAAACGACAGCGCACTGATCAGCAGTCCGACGGTGACGATAGCTCCCGTGCCCAGACGTACGAAACGGGCAGTTGTGCCGGCATCCTGCCGGTCCCCTTCGATCTCATATCCCTGCTGGGCGATGTAGTCATATAGGGCTTCCGGGGCGGAACCATCGGTTTCGACGATCACCCGAGACGGAGCACCGGGTCTTCCGCTGCCGAACCGTTGGTTCGACCAGGTAAGGAACGATTCCGGAACGAGTATGGTGTTCAGCCGGTTGGAGAGGCCCACGATGTGGCCCGTAAAGCGTTCCGAGAGGCCGTTGCCCGAAAGGTCGAGATTGAGCGAAACCTTCTTGAAAATTCCTTCCGAGATTTGGGGCAGTCCTTGCGATTTGGCGAAACCGTAATTATAGAGATTCAGGTAGTTGCGTGGAATGATGATGGGAATTGTCCGCTCGCCCGGGCTGAAGGTCCACGCTTCGCTCCGGATGTCGAGAAAACGGTCCGGCACCGATTCGAAAAAGAGCAGTGTACTCATCCCCATACCTCCGGCCCGGATGCTCCCTTCGATCCGGTAGTTGGCCGGGGTGAAGGCTCCAATTCCCTGCACCGAAGGACAAGTCTCCAGTTCGCGCAGTTCGGCCTGTGTGAAGTCGCTGCTGCCCAGCCCCAGTGTGCGGAGGGTGCTGATTTTTTTGGAAAGGATCAGGTAGTCGCCTTTCAGGAAGGAGTCCGGTTGCGTCAGGATCGGCCGCAGATCAGCGTATAACTGCAGAGCGGTCAGGACGATCGTCGCTCCGACGAGATTTGCCAGCGTAAAGCCGCCCAGCTGTACGACACTCAGGTGGCGTCGCAGAAGTTTCCACAGAAGTGTCATAATGATAGGATTTTATCGTACGGTATATTGATCCGTCGGCCGATGGATGTGACCACGATGCCGGCGCCCTGCCGGGAGACCTCTTCGGAGAGGAGTTGTGCCAGGACTGCGCTGTTGGCGTCGTCCAGATGGCTGACCGGTTCGTCGAGCAGGATGAAGTCGAACGGCTGGCACAGGCTGCGGATGAAGGCCACGCGTTGTTGTTGCCCGAAGGAGAGACGGCCGGCCATCGTGTTGCGTTTGTCGGCGATACCCAACTGTTCGAGCATACGGTTGATCCGGTTCGGGGATTGGTAACCACCTGCGAGGTCGTTCTTTAGCCGGATGTTCTCCAATACGGACAATTCGGGGAAGAGCCTCAATTCTTGGAACATCATGCTGAGCGACCGGTTCCGGAGCCGACTCCACTCCTTAGGCGAGAACTGGCGGCAGTCGCGGCCGTCAAAAAGAATCGTCCCTGCATAATCCGTCCGGTAACCGTAGAGATAGCTGCACAGCGATGATTTTCCGCTTCCGGATTCGGCTTCGAGCAGCGTGCACTCTCCCTTCCGGAAGGAGACTTCCCGGAGCCAGATGCCGGAATCCTGTGGCGGCCTATCCGAAAAAACAGCAGGTAGAACCTGCTGTAAAGTGATTGTTTCCATATCTTTTATAGTCCGGGCGGACAACGGCAACGCAAGCGTTTCGCCATTGCCGCCCGGAAAGGGGTTTGTCAACTGTAAAGGTTACATCATGGCCGGAAGAGCCAGTCGTACAAGCGTTTCAACTGTGCTGCAGATGGTCTCCAGGGCGTTCTTATTCTGATCAACCATGTTGATGGTGATGATCGAGTTGTTGTTGGTGTTGCCGGAGGCTTCCATTGTGTCGAATATATCGATGAACATCAGTGCATAGCGGGCAGAGGGGGAGGAACCATACAAGGAGTTGAGCAACTGGCTGACACCCTTAAAGTTGAGCAGCATTGAACTTTGCTGTTTCTTGAACAGTTTGGCATTGGCCTCCATCGATTCGATCTTCTCGCCCGAGAGAGCGGCATGAACCTTCGGGTTGGTCGTTACGTAGAGAATCTTGCCTTTCATGCCAGCGTAAATCGGGAAACCCAATACGTCGATCTGGTATTGTTGATCACCTGTTTTGGTCGGCGTTATGCCCATCAGAGTGATTTGTCCGAAAAGGTAATTCAGAATTTCCGGATCGTTCACCTCGGTCAGCAACGAAAAGATCGGTATCAGACCTTTTCCCTTTTCCATTCCCGAGAATTCGATGGCCAGGTCGCCGTCGAGAGCATTCACAATCTCCTTGAATTGAGGAAGGGCGGCAAACTCCTTGAGTTGCGGTTCGTTGGCGAACAGTTCATACAACTTTTCGCCGTTGATGCCGGCACCGATCGTGCAGATTGCATCGGCCGGGAGATAGGGTAGCAGAGCGCCGCTCTGGAGTCGGGCATAACCGTAGAGGGTTTCCAACTGCTTCATGGCCTCGCTGTCGCCGGAGACTTTGGCTTCGGTAACGATCTTGCCTTTTTCGAAATTGGTCGATATCAGGACTGCGCATTGCTCCATGGCCTGCAGCATCGGACTGTTGGTCAGAGGAGTGCCGGTTACAGGCATGTTCTTGTAGAGCATGACCATGTTGATGTCGTTCTTCTCATTGAAGAGCGCGGCTACGTTCTTGTCGGCGAGAAGGCTGGCTTTTGGGTCCTGATCGACCAGTTCTTGTACGCGGGTCAGAGTCTTTTTGTAATTGTATTGGGCGGCGAAGAGCATGCACATCTCCTCATTGTATGCCAATAGAACGCTCCCTTTTCCCGATTTCTCCGGAGAGATCACCTTGAGATCCCCTTCCTGCTCGGGTTGTAAACCGGTGGATTCGCTTAGGAAGGCGATCAGTTCATCGAATTTTTTCTGATCGTTTATTTTTGCCAGGATTCCTCCTTCGGGCTGCATCTGATCTATGTTACCGAACAGGTAAATCTCACTGTTTTGGTCGATACCGCTCTGAGACGGATCTTTGATCAACGAGAGGATAAACTCTTTTTGCTCTGCAGAGAGTTCTTCTGCGTCATTGAGTGCTTCTTTGATATTGATAAACAGAGGGTTTTGCTCGATATTGCCGTGATTGCTTTTTGCTTCCAGCGAGGCAGGGTTCACGGATATCGTGATGAAAGCATTGGCGGGAAGAGCATCCCGATAATCT
>CALYBN010000002.1 GCA_944414825.1 uncultured Rikenellaceae bacterium | reverse complement strand
GGATGGATGGAATCGTGGCTCGACCGTCTGTTCGGCCGGGGCGGCATCTGGTCGGTAGCATAGGAGCGGCTGGGTATGGATTTTTACCCGTATGTAAAAAAATAACGTTGCCGAATGGAATAATCGAATCGAAAGTTGTATTTTTGTGTCTTGAAACCTCATTCTTTCATTCCGAAATGACACCTGAACAGAGCAAACGATTTAAGTATTGGCAGACGCGGACGATCGTCGCCACAATGGTCGGGTACGCACTTTTCTACTTCGTGCGCAAGAATTTCTCGCTGGCCATGCCGGGTCTCGAGGCCGATCTGGGCATCTCGAAAACGAGCCTGGGTATCTTTCTGACGCTCAACGGACTGATCTACGGCTTCTCGCGCTTTGTCAACGGCATCTTCGCCGACCGGATGAACGCCCGCTGGTACATGGCCATCGGCCTTGCGCTCTGTGCGCTGGCCAACTTCGCCTTCGGATTCGGAGAGGATGTCTCGTACTGGATTACGGGCGAGCACATGGGCAGCCAGTTCACCAACACGATGATCCTTTTCATGGGGGTGATGTGGGTGGTCAACGGCCTGCTGCAGGGTACGGGATTCCCGCCGTGCGCCCGCCTGCTGACCCACTGGATTCCTCCCAAGCAGCTGGCCACGAAGATGTCGGTATGGAACACCTCGCATTCGATCGGGGCCGGTCTGGTGGTGATCCTCTGCGGTTACCTGATGGGCCACATGGGACAGAACCTGAGCGGAGACTCCGAGACCGTGGCACAGATTGCCGCGAACCTGGGCGTGGACCCCTCCGATCCTGAAGGCATGGCTACGGTGATGACCTTTGCATCGCACTACGGGGCCTGGCGCTGGTGTTTCTGGATTCCTTCGGGCATTGCCATGGCCGGGGCTCTGGGCCTGGTGCTCTTCCTGCGCGACACGCCTACGTCGGTAGGCCTTCCCGAAATGGAGGGAACCGAAACGCGCAAGGTGAAAGGCGAGAAGAAAGGTGACGAACATCGTGCATTCCTGATGAAGTACGTTTTCCGGAATCCGCTGATCTGGATTCTGGGTTTTGCCAACTTCTTCGTCTATATCGTGCGGTTTTCGGTGCTCGACTGGGGCCCGTCGTTGCTGAGCCAGTCGAAGGGGGTGAGCATGGAGCACGCCGGATGGCTCGTGGCCATGTTCGAGATTGCCGGAATCCTCGGCATGCTCTTCTCCGGCTGGGCCACCGACAAGTGGCTGAAGGGACGTGCCCACCGCACGTGCGTCTTCTGCATGGCCGGGGCTGCACTGTTCGTCTTTGTCTTCTGGCAGCTGCCTGCCGACGCTCCGATCTGGCTCCTCTTTGCCTCGTTGTGCGCCGCCGGTTTCTGCATCTATGGTCCCCAGGCCCTCATCGGGATTGCGGCCGCCAACCAGGCCACCAAGAAGGCTGCCGCTACGGCTAACGGCCTCACGGGACTCTTCGGATACGCTTCGACGCTCGTTTCGGGTGTTGGCCTCGGCTATGTGGCGCAGCATTACGGCTGGAGCTGGGCCTATGTCGGGATCATCGGGGTCGCGGTGGTTGGCATGCTGGTCTTCCTGCTGATGTGGGGAGCGCGGGCTGACGGTTATGAAGCCGAAGGCGACGTGGCTTCCGGAGCCTCGGGTGAAGCCTGATCCGACGGTTGTATCGATATCGACAAGCCCGTTTCTCTTTGAGATACGGGCTTTTTTTGCGTACTCCGAAAAAATTTCTAACTTTGTTAAATAAACCGGAACAGCCATGTTAAGCATTGCCGAACGGCATAAATATATCCTTGACAACCTGAACAAGCACGGATTCGTGCGTATTACCGATGTTGCCAACGAGTTGGGTGTGACCAAGGTCACGATCCGCAAGGATATCAAGATTCTCGAAAGCAAGGGGCTTTTATATAAGGTGCACGGAAGTGCGCGTCCGGCCAATCCCCACGTGGCCGATCTCGACGTGCATGTCAAGGATAACATCAACCGGGATGCGAAGGGCTGCATTGCCCGGCGGGCCGTGGAGTTGCTTGGGGATACCGATTCGATCCTGATGGCTTCGGGGTCCACGGTATTCGCCTTTGCCGAGGAGATCCGAATGCGGACATGGCACCACCTGAACATCGTGACGCCTTTTTTGCGCCTGGGAATGCTGCTCAACGAGTTGGAGAATGTCAGCGTGGTGCAGTTGGGCGGGGCGGTTCACAAGAAGTCGTTGTCGGTGCTTGGAGACGAGGCGATCCGCATGCTCGGAGATTGCATCTGTTCGAAGGTCTTCTTCGGGGTCGACGGCATCGATCCTGAACACGGCATCACGACTTCGACGATCGAGGAGGCGAAACTCACCCGGCGGATGATGCAGGCTGCCTCGCAGGTCGTCGTGCTGGCCGACTCCTCCAAGTTCGGGCAGCGGGGTTTCGGCCGCATCTGCTCGCTCGAGGACATCGACGTGATCGTGACCGATGCGGGGATTTCCGAACAGATGGTCGCGATGGTCGAGGAAGCGGGGGTCGACCTGATCGTTGCGCGTTGATCCGTGTGTGCCGGAACTTTGTGTTTGCGTGGATTTTTTATTGACGCGCGATTTTAACCGGTTAAATAAGCTCGAGGCCCCGGATGCGGCATAATTTTGGGCGCCTTTGCCGCCGATGTTCGGGGATTGCTGGAATGACTGAAACTACTGACCAACTTAAATGATAGGATTATGAAAAAGCTGAGTATGGTGTTTTTGCTGTCGGGCCTGTGCCTGACGGTGCATGCGCAGTCCGTCCCGGAGGATCGGGTGGATTGGGAGAGTCCCGCGGTGGTGACTCCCGGGGAGGATTTTTATACGACGGCGCCGTCGGATGCGATCGTGCTGTTCGACGGGGTGGACGCTTCGGAGTTCGTGAGCCGTTACAGCGGCGACCCCATCCGCTGGACTGTTGCCGACGGGTGCATGACCGTTTCGCCGAAGGGCGGAGATATTGTCACGAAGCGGAACTTCCGCGATTTCCAGTTGCATATCGAATGGCGGGCGCCGGCCGGCGAAGAGAAGGAGGATGGATTCCGGGGCAACAGCGGTGTCATCCTGCAGGGTAAATACGAGATTCAGGTGCTGGAGTCCTACCGGGACGACTACGATCCGAAATGCCAGGCCGGAAGCCTCTACAACGAGCGGCCGCCGCTGGTGAATGCCTCGGTTCCCGCCGGGGAGTGGAACGCGTTCGACATCATCTACACGGCCCCCACGTTCAAGGAGGACGGTACGTACCGGAGTTATCCCTATGTGACCGTGCTGCACAACGGCGTGCTGATCCACAACCATGTGCTGATCCCGGGCATTACCTATAAGGATTACCAGGGTTACTCCTCCGGAG
>CALYBN010000001.1 GCA_944414825.1 uncultured Rikenellaceae bacterium | reverse complement strand
CACGATGTCGCGCCGGATGGAGGGCTCCTCCTCGGGACGGCAGCGGAACATTCGGGCCAACTCCTCGAAACTTTGACAATGGTAGACCGCTCGTCGGAAGTCGACGGCATTGCGCCAGCACGCCTCCCGGAACCACTCTGACTGGGGGTATTCACGGGCGATCCACGCCTGCAACTCCGGGAGCGGACATTCGCAGACCTCCTCTTCGAAGTCGGTGTCATAGCGGACGGTGCACCGGCCGGCCGGGCCGATACGACCGTAGATCCCGACCGGACCGATCTCCCGACAGCGGCGGATCGTATAGCGTCGTCCGGAGGCATCGACCACCTCCTGACCAGCCCAGCCGTCGGCCTCGGCGAGCAGCCGGCGAGTCGTCACGTTCTCCTCCCGCCAGAAGACATAAACCATATGCTCCGCGGGGGCAAGGTAGAAGACCGGGTATTTCAGCGCGGCTTTCATCGCGGTTTCGTCGGGCCCTTACCACGGGTAGCGCCCCCACGGGCTCTTGGGGTTGCTCAGCAGCACGTCGGCCGTCGTCTTCATCACCGAATTGTAGGCCCGTTTGCCGCCCCACAGCGAACGTCCGAGGATGTAGCTCATCGCCAGTTCGCGCCACGACCCGCACGCCTCGTGCGCCAATGCGTCGGCACGCCCGATGTAGTGCCACGCCTCCTCTTCCGAAATGTAGCCCATTTCGCAACAGGCGCGTGCCAGAAAGACAATGCGCCCGGCATCCCAGCCCGTCACGCCACAGCGACCGAGCTCCTCCTTCGAGGCGACAACGCCGCACGACAGGAGTTCGTCGAAGGTCTCCTGCAGATTCTCGAGTTGCGAAGTCGCCTTGTCGTAATCCTCCTGCGAGGCCATTCTCTGCTGGAACAGCGCGTCCTGCTGCTGCCGGTCGCCGAGCAGGAAGGCTTCGAGCACCGTGGGCCAGTAGTAGCGGAACCCCTTTTCGCAGAGATAGTCCAGTTGTTCGCGAGCCTCCGCGGTGGAGTCGATGCCCCACCAGCCGCCTACGATCTCGGGCAGCGTGTCGAAAATTCCCGTATGCAGCGAGTTTTGCCAGGCCCCCTGTTGCGAGGCGTACATCGCCCCGATGGCCAGCTGGCGGCATTGTTCCTCGTTGAGCGTCGATTTCGGATTAAGGCAAATTTCCTGAAACGACCGGCGCAGCTTGCGCATCGTCGTCCAGAGCCGGCTGCCTTTCTTGTAGAGCCACGTCAGGACGCCGACCGCCACGGCTGCCAGCGTCACATAGAATTCGATTCCCCGTTCCATCTTGGTTTGTATTTCCCGCTATTTAACCCAGGAGATTTGCCGCCAGGGCGATGTCTCGTTTTCGAACAATTCGGAGACAATTTCCCAGGCTGTCTGGCAATCCTCTTCGTCGCCATGCCAGACGCCGCGCCCGAAGGCGAAGCTCCGGCCGTACTCCTCCCATGAGGCGAAGTGCTCGCGGGCGGCGTCGGCGGCCACCTGCATCACCTGCCACATCTCCTCTTCGGAGAGGTAGCCGCAATGGAAGGCCCAGCGCCCGAGGTTGGCGATGCGTACCAGGTCCCAGGCAATGGCTGTCCTCGGGAGCGTCTCGGCCGTGCAGTAACCGTTTCCGATCATGAACTCCGCAATGGACTGCACATCCTCGGCCTTCTCTTCGGGGTCGCCGGCATCGGGCTGGCCGCCACGCATGAGCGCCAGGGCAGCATCGGCGTCGGCGTGGTGCCCCTCGTGGAGGAGCCATTGCACGATCCCGAGCGTCGAGTCGCGGTCGGTGATGTCCCACCAGCTCTGCAGCTGTGCGCGGTAGGTCTCGGTTGTGATTTCACTCTCGACGTCATCCACCGCCTCGTCGTTGTAGACCAGCAACGGTGCGGCAAAGGCCATCAGACGGAGCTGCTCCGCGGTCAGCCGGCACGTCCCGGCGTGCTTGATCTCCCAGCCGTCGTCCTCGCCCAGCCAGTCGAGTGCCGCGGCATTCGCCTCGCACAACGTCTTTTCGAGACTCCCGTCCTGCATTGCCTGCATCGTTGCGGCAGCCTGCGCCATGTTGTTCCGGGCAGCTTCGGCCACGGCGGCAGCATCCACTCCGCCGAGCGTTCCCATCGCAGCCTGTTGCGCCTGAATCTCGGCCAGATCGGGCACGGCGGCCTGCATCTGGGCCATGATCTGTGCCTGCATGTCGCCCATGTCGGGCATTCCCGGGATCGAGCCCATCATTGCGCGCATCCGCTCCAGGGCAGCCTCCTGCGCCGCCCGGGCAATCTCCTCGGGGCTTTGGGGTTTCATCTTCGCGTTTGCCATGTTCGATGTGTTTTAAAGTATTCGATCTTTTTATCCTTCGGCTCCGGCGCCGAGCAGCAGCTCGACGATCTCCGTGAAGCCACGTTCGCCGGCATAATAGAGTGCCGTATGTTGGAGGTTGTCCGCCGCATTGATTTCGGCATGGCGCTCCACAAGCAGGCGCACGACTTCGTTGTTCCCGGCGCGGGCCGCCATGAGCAGCGGGGTTTCACCCTCTCCGTTGCGGGCGTCGATTGCCGCGCCGGCCCCGAGCAGCGCCTCCACAAGGAAGCGATTGCCCGCCTGTGCCGCCCAATGCAGCGGCGTTGTCCCGTTGGTTAACGGCCGGTTTGCGTCGGCTCCGGCGTCGAGG